>NZ_JACZCQ010000010.1 GCF_014904705.1 Nisaea sediminum | reverse complement strand
CCAGAGCCGCGAGAGCAGAGCCCTTCACGATCGGAATATCGTCGCCCGGGAAGTCGTAGGAGGACAGAAGCTCGCGAACTTCGAGCTCGACCAGCTCAAGAAGCTCTTCGTCATCCACCTGGTCGACCTTGTTCAGGAACACCACCAGAGCCGGAACGCCGACCTGGCGCGCCAGGAGGATGTGCTCGCGGGTCTGCGGCATCGGGCCGTCGGCAGCGGACACGACCAGGATCGCGCCGTCCATCTGAGCCGCACCCGTGATCATGTTCTTCACGTAGTCAGCGTGACCAGGGCAGTCGACATGCGCATAGTGACGGTTCGCCGTCTCGTACTCGACGTGCGCCGTCGAAATCGTGATCCCGCGTGCACGCTCTTCAGGCGCCTTGTCGATCTGGTCGTACGCCGTAAAAGACGCACCACCCGTCTCAGCCAGCACCTTCGTGATCGCGGCCGTCAGCGACGTCTTGCCGTGGTCGACGTGGCCGATCGTGCCAATGTTGCAGTGCGGCTTATTCCGCTGAAACTTTTCCTTCGCCATCGCGCACGTGTTCCTGCTTGATTTGACGGCCACGCTGGCGCTCCGCACCGTGCATGACCCGAATTGATCCCTCTGCTCAGCCTGCCGCGGCGGGGTGCGGTGGAGCGGGTGATGGGAATCGAACCCACGTATTCAGCTTGGAAGGCTGCTGCTCTACCATTGAGCTACACCCGCCCAGCCTACCGCACACCGCGGCGGTGCCCGCGACTTCCGTCCCGAACACCGGCCAAGCACTATACTCTTGTCTCCCACTTTCCGGCCGAACGCCAGCACGGCAAGTGGAATGGTGGTGGGGGTTGGATTCGAACCAACGTAGGCATAGCCAACGGGTTTACAGCCCGTCCCCTTTAGCCGCTCGGGCACCCCACCCGATTCCCGAACGCGAATTCCGTCGGCCACTTTCGTGACTGTTTCGGTCCCCGCGTTTGAAGGGAGTGCGAAATATGAGAAATAGTCTCTGTTTGTCAACGTCAAAAAACATGGCAAAAGCGGTCACGCGGCATTCATTCCGCGAAACGGCGCTCTGCCCGCGACGGGCCGGAGCGATCTTACGACCAGGTGGGCCTCATGAGCAAATTCCGATCCCGCAAACCTTCGCAAGGGCGCGCTCGCGGCAAACCGCAATCAGGCCCCGCGGCCTCGGGCAAGGACCTGCTCTGGGGCTGGCACGCGGTCTCGATGGCGCTTGCGAACGATAAACGGCACATCAAGGCCCTGCTCTGTACAATGCGGAGCGAGGCGGACCTCGCGGCACGCCTCGCCGCTCTTCCCGAACAGCGGCGCGAGACACTTCCGCAGCCGCTGATCAGGGACAAGGACACACTCGACGCCCTCGCGGGCGAAGGAGCCGTTCACCAGGGCATCATTGCCGAGGTCAGGCCACTTCCGGAGGTCGCGATCGAAGATGTTGTAAAGAATGCGGACGAACAATGCCTTCTCGTTCTGCTCGATCAGGTCACCGATCCGCACAATGTCGGGGCGGTCCTGCGCTCGGCGGCGGCCTTCGGCGCCCGGGCCGTCATCGCCACCGACAGGAATGCGGCACCGACGACCGGGGTGCTGGCGAAATCCGCGTCCGGCGCCCTCGATGCGATCGATCTGGTCTACGTCACCAATCTCAGCCGCTCGATGGAGATGCTTCAGGAGGGCGGTTTCTGGTGCGTCGGGCTCGACGGGGACGCAGAAAAACGGATCGACGAAGTCGACCTCAAGGGACGGATCGCGATCGTCATGGGTGCGGAAGGCAGCGGCCTCAGGCGTCTGACGCGGGAACATTGCGACTTGCTGGTGCGGCTGCCGACAGCGGGCCCGGTCGCGACCCTCAATGTTTCCGCGGCAACCGCCGCCACGCTTTATGAAGCGGCCCGGCAGAAGCAAGGGTAACATCCCGACGACCGCGTGGCTTATGTCACACGCATATTGGGTTGCGTATTATAGAACACGCGGGTTATTCGTGGTCTAATTCGAAGGTAAACCACGCGAATTCCCTAGCAATCGGCAAGTTTCTTTCAGGTAACACCTATAAAAATTATGACAGATCAGCAAAAAGCCGAGGCACAAAGCTTCAAGGACGCGATCTGCGAGGATGTGCCGGACTTCTATTCGCGTAAATCCCGCGATGCCATCGGCCGCGCTGCGGGCCGCTACCTTCAGTCCGTCCGCCTGACCCCGACCGAGCTGCTGCATTCAACGCGCCACCAGCGCGCCTTCAGCGATGCCGGCCAGACCCTGATGCAGGCGGTGCAGAAGACCGCCATCGCGCAGGTGAAGGGGACCCAGATGCCCGTTAGCGAACGGGTCCGCCGACTCTATGAATTGACCGACAGTCTGCACAAGGATTGCCTCCAGAAACTGGAGAAGGAACCGCCGGCAAAACTGGACAAGGGAAACCTCCCGGACCTGATGACCGCCCGTAGCGGCGAGAAGCCGGCGGAGCATGCTTTCAGGGTTCGCGCCGTGCTGACGGAAACATTGAACGGCGTGAATGATTGGGTGAAGAAATTCGAAACGCTGTACGACCTCGGCCACACCATCACCGGGATCGAGGCATTCGGGCATTTCGACCCCTTCATCGCCGAGATCCTGCGCGCGCCGGATGCTGCGAAGAACATCTTCGGCGAAATGCGCTCGACCGGCGAAGAGGTCGAACGTCTGATGGCGCTTCATCGCGGCGAGATCGAACCGTTCCAGGCGCCGGACAAGCCGGCGAACGCAAAGAAGTTCTACACGCTGGCGAAGTCCGGCTACATCCCCGAGACCCGTGACGTCATCCTGCGGCTTCTGGTCCGGGCGCTGGAATCGAGCGGCAAGCTGACGAACGGGAATCTCGGCGCCGAGCTCGAGCAGGTGCGGAGCATCTACAACAAGATGAATACACCGAACGGGTTCCTCGGAGGGGACGAATGCCGCTCGGCGCTCGAGAAACGTGAAGCCTCCCTGTTGAGCGACGAGACCATCGACCTCGTCGTCGGCGGACGGATCGAAGTCCCGGACAAAATCCTGATGGCCCTGCAATTGCGCAAAGGTGCGATCAGCGAGAAAGGGTTGGATTATCTCTCGAGATACGTGACCTCTGTCATGGGCCAGCCGGACTTCGAGCGCGCGGTCCGGAACAGCGAAGGCGGGCTCGAGGACAAGCTCGCGCTCCTCGCCAAGGTGTTCAAGCAAGCCAGGGCGAACAAATTCCCGCCGCGCATCGAGGACCGGATCTGTAACATCGTCGAGGAACTGCAGGCCTCGATCCTTGAGCAATCCGACTTTTACAAGAAGCTCGAAGCCCGCTCCGCCACGACCGCGGCGAAGGCGCTCAAGGTGATCGATCTGCTGGCCGAGGGGACCGTTGTCGGCTCCGGCAATGTGAAGATCGCCCGCAAGGCGGCGCACGATTTCATGAAGAAGCCGGATTTTCTGGAAAGTTATCTCGCGGACAGCAGCGACGCGCAGAAAAAGAAAGCGATGCTCAAGAACCTCGAACAGCGTCTCAAGGCCGCCGGCCTCGCCTGACCCGCTTTATCCGGCCGGGCGCCGCTGCGCTACTTCTTCCTCCTGCTGTTGCCGCGTTTCCTCCGACCAGCGGCTCTTGATGAAGGCGACGAGGGCCCAGATCCCGGCATCCGGTATCTGCATTTCAAATCCGGGCATATCGTTCTTGTAGCTGCGCGGCGAGAACGGCTGGCCGCCATACTTGATAACGTCGAAAATATCGTCGTCGCTCAGCCGCCAGATCGGCGCCGTGCCGTCCAGTGGGAGCCCGGGCCTGTGGCCACGCGGATAGTCGCCATCCCAACCGGATTGCCCCTCGAGGGCATCGCCATGGCAGAATGCACAATTGTCCCGGTAGAGCGCACGGCCTTCCGAGACCAGGACCGGATCCTGCCAATCGGCCCGGACCGCGGTTTCGATGACACGTCGCTCGTAATAGATCGAGGCCACCGTGATCGTCGCACCGATCAGGGTGGCGATCGCAAGAAACCGGCCTTTCGCGCCGAGTTTGCGGGAGATGCTCCCCACGAGCCCGCGTTCGGCCGATTCGATCTCCTCCTCGGCCTCGTCGACAATTTCCCGCAACAGCCGGTCGCTCCGGCGTTCTCCACCGAGCGCACGAGCCCGCATGCGCGCCAGTCTGCGGGATCGCCGTTCATCGCCGGTCCGGCTCATCGCCCGTCTCCGGAATGGGTGAGATGTCTGACATGTTCCGGATCATACGCCATCGCGGCAGATCCGGCCAAGACGCGGGTCAATTGGCCTTTGCCTGCCGCCCGTCGCCGACGGCGACGAAATCCTCTTGCCGGATCTCGTCACTGACGAAGTAGGGCGCGCCGGAATCGTTCAGATAGAAATGCCGCATCTCTTCCAGCGTGAACGGACGCGAACCGAGACGCCCGAAGATCGCGATCTGTCCCCCGGTTTCGTCCACGCCCCGGTCCCGATCTAGCCCCTTGGAGAGCGCCAGGGCGGGATAGGACGTCTTCTTCCAGGCAATCAGCTCCGGTTTCGGCTCCGGGCTAAAGCCGTAGAAGCGCGGTTGCGTGTCCGGCGCGGTCAGCTGGATCACCTTCAGACCGTTCACGCCGTCCGCGACATAGGCGAAGAGCGACGCATTGGTGGAGCCGACGATGACATCCCGGGCGTCCGAGATCGCGCCGTCTGCGTTGAACATCTGGTGCAGGACCGGCATCGCCGGGTTTTTCACATTGAGGATTGCCAGCCCGTCGCGACCGTTCGCCACGTAGGCATAGGTCCGCGCGACATAGATACGCCGCGCATCCGCGAGCGGCACGATCGCCCCCGGAACCTTGCGGATCCCGCGTGGGTCGGTGACGTCGAAGACCTTCACGCCCTCGGCGTCACTGACGAAGAGGTAGCGGAACTGCACCGCGGTCGCGCGCGGATCGTCCATCGGAATCTGCTTCACAAGCTTCGGTGCCAGCGGATCGTCGAGATCGAGCACGACCAGGCTCTTCGGCGTGGTCACATAGACGAAATGCCCGGCGACGGTGATGTGGCGGGCGCCGTCGAGCACGCCGTCACCGTTCCAGGTCACCGCCCGGTCGAGGAAATTGTTGCGCGGCTCGCCATCGGCCATGGTGTTGATGTCGACGAGGATGAGACCTTCCTCGGAATCCGTGACCAGCGCGTAATTATAGATCGGGTGGAACGGCTGTTCCTGGTTCGCCACCCGCATCAACTCACCCTGGTTGCGCAGGGGCTGGATCGGCTGGGTGCTCGGCAGCGCCATGCAGGTTGCGTTCGCCGTTTCCACCTGGGTGTCGTGGCCGAGCTCCGAAAACGGCGCGGTGATGATGCGCTGGCTGAAGCCCTTGTTGGCGATCGAGGCGACGTCATAGACGTGGAATCCGCCCGGCCCCTCGGCGGTATAGAGATACTCGCCCCGGAGCTGCAGGCAGTTGGCAGCGCCCGGCCCGTCATGCGCGTAGCTCTCTTTGAGCTCACGCCCCGCCTGCTGGTGATCCTCATACCAGTCCGGATAGGCGTAGCGCTGCAGGTAGGAGCCGATCACCGCCTGCGGCTCGTCCCATTCGGTGACCCGCACCGCCTCGACCCCGCCATCGCCGCCGACCCAGGCGTTATAGCCGACGAAATTCACGAAGTTGGTGCCGAGCAGCAGAAGCTGAGCCATGCGGGCGTTGTTGTCGTTCTTCTCCGAGAGATGGCAATCGGAGCAGGTCTTGGTCTCCTCCTTGCGCACCGTGTGCGGGAAATGCGGCGCGAAGGCCTGGCTCGAATAGCCGGAGGCCGCGATCGGCGGCTGCTGGATGTAGATCCGCTCGCGGTTGATGTTGGTCGAGGAGAGGATCAGTGCCGAGGAGGAACGCACCGGAGCGATGGTATTGCCTTTCGCCGTCGAGTGCCGCCCGAGCTGGAACATCTGGTCGCGCACGACCTGCGGATTGTAGGTCGCGTAGTTGCGGGTCTCGCCGCCTTCGTAGTGATGACGTTCGGTCTTCCAGTTGGCCTGGATCGGCAGGTGGCAGCCGGCGCAGCTCGTGGTCCAGGAGAGATGGCAGGTGAAGCACTCCATCTCGTCGTCCTTGTGCGCCCGCGCCTCCTTCGGCACGCCAGGGCCCCAGGACATGTCGTCCGGATCGCCCTTCATCAGCTTCGCTCGGGCGGCCTTGGCATTGTAGTCGGCACTCGCGGGGTCGACCGTATTCTTCACCAGGCTGACTTCCCATTCCAGCCCCGGCCAGAGAGCCGAGCGCTGAACCAGCGTCTTGCCGCGCCATTCGAAGCGGCGCGTGCCGTCGGAATTGCGGGTCAGCGAGATGTCCGTGCCGCCCTCGGGCGCCGCCGGCCCAGAGGTCAACAGGGTCGGATATTCGTCCGCCGTGCCGTGGCAGTCCTGGCAAGTGATCTCGATGGCGTTGGCGACCTCGCCATAAAGATGTCCATTGCCGTGCGCGTCCTGCTCGAAGTGGCAGTCGACGCAATGCATGCCGACATCGAGATGGATCGAGGACATGTGCACGGCCTTCTTGAATTTGTCCGGATCGTCCGGCGAGACCACGTTGCCGTCCTTGTCGAGCAGATTGCCGGCTTCGTCCTTCTTGAAGATCGCGCGGAAGTTCCAGCCGTGACCATGATAGTCGGCGAACTGGGTGTTGTTCAGTTTCGGGTTCATCTCCGAGACCTTGGCGAGGAAGGCCCGGTCGCCCCAGAGACCGCGGATCGCCGCCTCCTCCGGGTTGCGCTCGAGGATCGCGTGCATCTCCGCGTTGCTCGGATATTTCTGCTCCTTCGGCCACATGTGCGGCGCGTCGGACTCGTAGTCCCACATGGTGTAGCCGAGGAAGGAGTTCACGAAGACGTTCGGCTGATGCATGTGGCAGACCATGCACTGGCTGGTCGGGATCGCGCTGGTGAACTCGTGGCGCAGCGGGTGACCCGGCTCGTTGCGCGGGATCGTCGGGTCCTTGCTGTCCGTCACCCCCATATGCCCCAGCGCCGAATAGGGCCCGGAATGGCGCGGGTCGCGGTCGTTCGCATAGACCACGTGGCAGGAGGCGCAGCCGGAGGAGCGGAAATCGCCCGGCTGGTCGTTGGTGCCGAGGAACCAGGTGAAAGGATCGTTGAGGCGGGTCTTGTGGATGTTGATCACCGGCACCGAGATGCGCAGACCGGTACCGGGACCTCGGTTCGACTGTTTGAGATCCGGGCGGCCGGGCTCTTCCAGGCGCTGCAGTTGACCGAGCGCGTTCGGCAGGCCGATTTCCGGGAACAGGTTGACTATATTCCGTCCGCCGCGTTCGAAGACCCGGAAGATGTCGCCCGGCGGGATCACCTCCCAGGCCGGCATCGGCACCAGCTTTTCCAGCACGCCGGCGGCCTTCATCCCGTCGGTCGGCGGCACCGGATTGGTCAGCGCCGCCGGCTGGCCATCGCGCGTATAGGCCTCGCCGAGCAGGTAGTTCTTGTAGGGCAGAATGCCGTTGTTATAGGCGGCCCCGCCCCAGAGCATGGCACCGGTCGCCATCAGGCTGTTCCTGGCGGCACGGATCTCCCGCGCATGGCAGGCGCCGCAGGACTCGTCCACGACCCGGTAGTCGCTCGGATTGACGAAACGGATGAATTCCGGGCTCTCCCGGTTCAGCAGCGTATAGGACCGCTCCGGATTGGCGCTGGCCGGATACTGCCAGCTCTCCGGATAGAGAGGCTGGACATGTGCCTTGTCGAGCGCGGAACGGTAAGCCGTTTGCGAGGGCGCGCCCTCGTCCGGCTTCTTCACCGTCGCATCGCCGCCATGGCAATCCGTGCAGCCGAGCGGCACGCCGCCGCTGCGGTGCATGCTCGGCTCGTCCGTTTCGGTATGGCAGCTCATGCAACCGGCACTCTTCGCGTCGATCGCCTGCTGCGGCTGCCATTTCGGCGCAGGTGGTGTTTGCGTGTAGTGGATATCGCGCGGCTTCTCCCCCGTGGCCGCCATCCCCGCGTCCGGCGCAAGCGCAAGGAACGTGAAAAGCAAGGCCAGGGTGAATGGGGTGCCGCGCCGCATGACCGCTCCCGTCAGTAGGTCAAGATCAGGTTCGCGAGAACCGTGTAATAGACGTCGTCGTCCCGGTTCTGCTCGCCGTAGAGATCCTTCATCCCGTCGCCCGCAAACAACGCGGCGGCGGAAAGCCGCATCACAATGTTCTGGGAGAAGAAGGGTCTGTAGATCAGTGCGGCGGACAGGTCCCAGCCGATATCGCGCGAGATGTCCTGCTGGTTGCGCGCCACCTCGAGCACGGCGGTGTCGTCGAACTGCATGTAATTGAGGTTCGTCGAGAGCCGGAGCTCCGGAAGGATGTCGAAATCCGCACCGGCACCGACCAGGCGGAAGCCCGGATTGTCGAAATTCGACTGGCCGTGTTCCTTCGAGCCGCGCAGCGAGGGAAGCATGGCGTTGCGATTGGAAAGCACGACGCCGCCACCGCCGATCAGGGGAATGCCCTGCCGGATCCAGTAATTGGTGTCGGAGCCGGCGATCTGCGGGTTCTCGAAGATGGCATCGAAGCCTCTCTGCGTGCCGTCGAACGGATCGTCGTCGCCCGAGGCATAGACCAGCGAGCCGCGCAGCCGGACCCAGTCGAAATCGATCGAGGGTTCGGCCGCCGCGAAGAAAGCGCTGATGTCGGTCGCCTCGTTGGTGAACTGGCTGTTCCGGTTGGAGCCGAAGGCGTAATAGACCGAGGTCGTCAGGTTCAGGCGGCCGAAATGCCCGTCACCGTTATAGCCGACATAGCCGACATCGTAGTTCCGCCCGCGCTCGGCCCCGAAGGAGGTCGGGCGCTGGATGAAATTGTTGTTGTCGAAGAAGAAGTCGTCGCCTTCGCGATTCCGGTTGTAGATGCCGGTGATCTGACTCTGGTAGCCGAGCGCCGGGAAATCCTGCCAGTAGAGATTGGCGATAAAGACATCGTCCTCGCGCAGCTTGCGGTCGACATCGTTGAGACCGCTGTTGGTGTCCTTTTCCAGCCGCCGGAACCAGGCGAGATTGTACTGATAGATATTATTGTCCCGGTCACCGAAGAGCCGGACGCCGAGCTGGTTGTCCTGGAACAGGAAGCCGCGGAAGTCGCTTGAGAAAGGCTGGATGCCGACGCGGATGGAGTCGAAGTCGTAGCGGTCCGAGACGTTCCGGATGTGATAGTCGACGAAGGCTTCCTGCAGCGCGAAATGAGTGTCGGTGCGCTCGGTCCCCTGCCGCGGATCGGCATAGAGCACCCGGCGCTCCTGCACGTCCGCGTAATTGTAGTTGATGACCGGCGTCAGGCGGAATTCCAGATCCGGCGGCTTGTAGGCCGTGTCGCCCTTGATGAGCGACGCGCTGACGATGAAATTCTGGTTGAAGACGAACTGGCCCGCCTCACCGAAGAGATCGTAGTTCCCGGCATTGTCGGACGATTGCACGCCGATCGGCGTCGGCACGCTCCGCGGTTCGGCAACCGTGTCGGAGATCGCGGCGATATTGACGAACCAGTCCTTGGTGCCGAACAGAGGACGATCGCCCTTGATCGGATTCCGGTTGTAGGGATCTGCGATCGATTCCGTGACGCCGACCGCTTCGATCAGCCGCCAGCGATCGGGGATCGGCGCGATGTTGGAGGGATCCTTCCGGCCCGGGGGGGCGACACGCTGCTTGATGGCGGAAGAGAGCGGCGCGCGCTGTTCGACTTCGGAGGGCGGCGTCCCGCCCGGCCGCTGGCGCTCGATCCCCTGTGCCGAAAGATCGGCCGTATAGCCGCCAACCGCCGCCAGCAAGCCGCCGGCAAGCAAGACGCGGAGCATGCCGGTCATTTGCCGTTGCATGGCGTCTGCTCTCCGGAATCGAGGAACGGCGCGAACGGACAGGAGACATAGCGAAGGCGCGTTCCCTGCGGCACCAGATTGTCCGCGCGGATCCCGGTCGGCGCATTACCGATGCCCGTCCCGAGTTCGATCCCCGCATTGTGCAGTCCGAGGAACGAGATCATGTCGTCCTGGTCGACGCCGTCGCCGGAGACGCCGACGCCGCCGACGAGCGTGCTGCCGCGGTAGATCGGCACGCTGCCCGGGAAGATCTGGAACCCGTTCGCCGCCCGGCTCTTCCCGGTTTCCGGCTGGACCGGAAGATTGCTGCAATTCTGCTCGGTATCGGTCGCGCTGAGCCCAAGCAGGAAGGAGCGGTGCTGCACGATGTTTCCGATCACCGTGTCGAGCTGCAGACCGGTGTTGAACGGGCTCCAGACGCTGATCGGCTGGCTGAAGGGACCGTTCGCCGCGCCGTCGATCCCATCCGGGAAATAAGGGCGGGAAAGATTGCCGCCCGAACGGTCGGCGAAAGCGGTCCCGTCGGACAGCGCCGTCGGCCCGATGAAGGCGCGGGCGTTCAGAACATAAGTGCCGAGATTGCCCTGGATCAGCTCCGTACCGGCGGTGGTACTGGAGAAGAAGGCCGCGGTCCGCGCCTTCTGAAGGGAGACGTCGGTGCCGAAGACCGGCCCGTCCGGTGTCCGCACGATGCCGAGAATGTCGCCATTGGTATCCACGACAGAAATCGTCACCTGCGCGTGGCTGCCGAGCGGACGGCGGATTTGCGCGCGGGCCCGGAAGGCGATGGAGAGCGCATTGCGCAGAATGGTCTGGACCTCGACCGCCGTCAGCGCGTCGGTCGTTCCCTCTGTCCCGGCTTTCGG
This sequence comes from Nisaea sediminum, assembly GCF_014904705.1. Lineage (NCBI taxonomy): Bacteria > Pseudomonadati > Pseudomonadota > Alphaproteobacteria > Rhodospirillales > Thalassobaculaceae > Nisaea > Nisaea sediminum. The sequence goes on along the minus strand of NZ_JACZCQ010000010.1, from coordinate 286,237 downwards.
CGTAAAGCGCGGCTGGTTTGCGCTGTTGACGAGGACATAGGCGTCGAGATTGCCGAAGACACCGCTGGTATCGGGCCGGTACCCGCTCGCAGCCGCGCCGAACACCGTTCCCGCCCGGATCGAGCCGTCGAAATAGGTCGAAACCGGTGTCAGACCGCCGACCGAAGCAGAGAGGCCGTCAAAGGACGGAGCGGTACTCGGGACCGAGGCGAGGGACCCGGAACCCCGGTCCGTGAAACGGAAAGTCTTGCCTTCGACCGTGATCCGGTCACCCCGGACATCGGCCGGCGCCTCGAACCCGACCGATCCGGCGACGGCGATCAGCTCGTCATTGTCGGAATCGACATCGCCGACATTCAGATCCGCGCTGTAGGTGCCGTCGGAGATCACGCCGATGGCGCCGACCGGCTCGCTGTTCTTGTAGAGCGGTACGCCCCCCGGATCGGCGGAGAGTCCGAGCGGTGAGCGTTTCGGCCCGATTGTCACCGCCGCGCTGTTGGTCGCGATCGAAAGGTCGGAACAGGGAAGCTGGCTGAACTGCACGCCGAAGAGCGGCCCGCTCGGCGCGAAGCGTTCGCGGGGATTGAAATGTTCCTGGATGATCTGGCTCGCGGTGCGCGTCGTAAAGGCGTTGCCGCGTGAGGAGAGATAGGCACCGGTGATCGCCTTCGCGATCGCCGCCACGGGGCCCGGCACGTCCACGCCCTCGAGGCCGCCCTTGCTCGGGTCACCCGACGTCACCACGACACAGCCCGTCGGCACACCGCCGAGCGAAACCGTGCAATCCGTACCCGAGATGCTGAACTGCCGATTGGCGCCGATCATGTTGTAGACGGCGAGCACATTGCCGACACGATCCGTCACTGCGATCGCCGCCGGCGCGCCGCGTGCCTGGGCTTCCTGAACGGCCTGGGCGAGCACCTGCTTGACCTCGGCGACCGTCAGGCTCTCCTGCGCATTGGCGGAGAAGCCGGCGGCGAGACAAGACAGCAGAACGCCGATTCCCAGAGCTCGAAACACCCTCTTCATCCCCCCGCAGGCCCCCATCAATGCGTGCCCGGCTGCACCAGTTCGACCACTCCGAACTTGAAGCTGGAAGCGGTTTCATATGCGATCGTCACCCGTACCGGGAAAAGCTCGCCTCTCAGGTCCTCTCCCCTGAAGACCTTTACCTTCATTACATTTCCTGCGACCGGAGAGTGATTGTCCACCAGACTGCCGAGCCGGCCGTCCCACGGGATCCAGTAGCCGAGATTAGTTCGCTGAAGGACGTCCCCGTCGCCGGTCCGGGCACTGACGTAATTCGCCGTCGGTTGGTCGGCGCCGAGTGCAACCTCGATCTCGACAGACACATTCGCACTGTCGACCTCCATCTGGGCCAGCCGTACGCCCTCTTCGCTGAGGGTGACCGGGTCGGCGAAAGCGGTTCCGCAGGCAACGGCGAGAAGGGAAAACGCGGCCAGTCCGCCGCGATAGAAGTGCCGGAAATTCATTTCGCCGCAGTCTCCCTTACCGGATGCATTGGCGGCATGCCGTCCAGGTGGAAAGCATGACAGGTTACGCAGGGGCTGGGTACCCGGTCGGAGACCGCTTCCCCGCCGTGACAATCGCGGCAGACGGAGATCTTCGGCAGCAGCACGTCCGAACTCTCGATGGAGTCGGCGGCCGCATGGCAATCGGTGCAGACGACATCCTCGTGCGCCCCGTGATCGAAACGCGCCTTCGGGTGCCAGACCGCGGCGACCTTCACTGGCGCGACGGACAGCGCCTCCGGGGCGGCATCGGTGTTGGTCAGCACATGACAGCTGCCGCACTGGCTCTTGGAGAACAGATAGCGCGCCGCCCAGTCCGCCTTCTGACGGGCCCAGGCCAGCGCCTGAGGCCGCTCTTCCGCCGTCAGCGGCGTGCCCGGACGCCGGCGCACCACGGCCGGCGCTTCAGGTTCGCTGACGCCGCCCTCGAGTGCCCGCTCCGCGTAGAATTCCCGGAGTTCGCGATAGACCTGATCGGGCTTGCCATGGGAGACGGTGCGCTTCGGCGCGTCCTGATCGAAGGTCAGCCTGTGGCACGCGCCGCAATTGTCCTCCATGACGAGAGGCTTCATGAGCGCGCCGCCGGCCTCCGGGACATGACAGCTGGCGCACTCGAGCTGTGTGCTCTGGCCCGTCTCCGGATCCTTCATCTTCTTCGGATCGAGGTGGGTCTTGTGCGGGAAGCGCAGGTTGGAGACTTCCTTCGGGTTGTCGTCGAGGCTGATACGCACCTGCTTCCCCGCTGCCGGATCTGTCCAGACAGTCGCCCGGAACTCGGGATGCGCCTTGCCGAAATCGCCTGCGTTCAGAAGCGCGGTTTGCGGCCACGCCTTGTCGAGCCCTTCGTGACAGGAGGCACAGAGCCGCTGCCGCTCGGAGCGGACCGGCTGCGGCCCGTTATGCTCCGTGTGACAGCTCGCGCAACGGGTTTCTGTGATACCGGTCGCGACAGAAGCCTCCAGCGCGGCATGCGCATGCTGCCCGGTGTGGCAGGAGGTACAGGCCGCATCCTCCACCTGAATGAAGGGCTTGGTGTGGCAGGCACTGCAATTGTCAGCGAAGAACTTGTGCGAGTTCATCATCTCGCCGGGATTCCAGCTGATGTCGAACCCCATCTCGTGCCCCTTCGCCATCGCGGCACCCGTGGCGACGACCTCTTCCACCGGCGCATCCTTCTCCGGCGACAGGAAAGGCCAGATCACCGGCACGGCGAGGAACAGAACGAGGATGAGCAGCGAGAGAACCCAGGCGGTCCCGCGCTTGCTGATCCCCGATTCGGCGACCGACAGGCAGGACCGGCGCCGGAGTTCCTCGAGATCGTCGCCGAGCGGCTGGGTCAGCTCCAGCGTCACCCCCAGATCGAGACCGTCCGGCTTTTCCTCGACGACGATCTCGTAGGGACCGGCGCCGAGCGTATCCCCGGTCTTCAGCACCGCCGTCCGGGTCACTGCGCCGTTTACACGCAGGTCGACGCTCCCGACAGCCTCGACGAATATCCCGTCATTGTTCAGATGGATGATGCCGAGATGGAGCGGCACGCGGGGGTCAGGCAGAAAGAGCTCGTTGTCACTACCCCGTCCGATGCGCAGGACTTCCGCTGAGACGAGCTCTTCCTTGCGGCCGATACCGCCCTTGGCCCGTCGTGTCAGCGTGGTGATCCGTGCGTCCATGATCCGGTCACCAGTAGTAGAAGACGGAAATGATATGCGCGGTCAGCGCAGCGAGCAGCGCGAAGGACAGCGGCACATGGAGATGCAGCCAGATGTCCATCAGCGCCTTGAGCTGGATATCGCGCCGGACAGTCGTCAGTAGCGAGCATTTCTTGCCGATCAGCGTCAGCAGCTTGCGCACCGACGGTCCATGCTCCGGGCCGACATTCGTGCTCACACGACGCAGCTCCTCGAACGCCTCGGCGGCCGCACATTTGCGATCCCTGCCGGAAAGCTGTCTCCAGCAGGAGCCTCCGATCCGGGTCTCGTTGCTGGACTTCAACACCAGCGCCGCGATCTCGTCCGGCAGATTAGCGGAGACCTGCCGGCATTCCCGGTCGATATCGCCGATCTGGCTAAGGAACTCGTCAAGCGAAAGGCCGCGCCGATTTTCCGTCATCATCCGCGGGTAACGGGCATAGGTGTAGATCCCAAAAGCGCCGCTCGCGATCACCAGCATCATCAGCACATAGGCGAGCGTGTGCACGTTCCAGCCGAGCTGAAAACCGGTATGCAGGGTCGCGACGACGATCAGGCTGAGCCCGAGATAGACATGAGCGGAGAGCCAGGAGCGCAGGCGAAAGGCGCCACCGTAGCGTCGCTTGCGGATGCCGAACCACATCAGCCAGACGATCAGCAGGGCACCGATCGTCCCGAGACCGTAGCCGAGCCAGGTCCCGCCGCTCTGCACGTCGAGCGGATCGTAAATCGCATAGGCGACGGCCGAGAGGATGCAGAGCGCGCTCGCCCATTTCAGGAACTTGAAATTGCTGTGAACCAGGAACCCCTCGTGCATCCCTACCTCCCGAACCGTGCGAGGTTGGTAATGGAGAGGAACTCCTCGGGCTTGACCCGGATGGCGGCCCCCGTCGGGCAGGCGCTGACGCAGGAGGCGCCGCCGGTGACGTCCTTGCACATATCGCATTTGACCGCCGATTCGCGCGCGCCGTCCGGCTTCACCATCGGGCGCTTGTCCTCGCCCGGCCCGGGGCCGCTGCCGAACATCAGCCAGGACAGCAGCCCCGGCTTCTTCGGGCGCGGATAGGCCATCTGGATCACGTTATACGGGCAGTCGCGGGCGCAGTTGCCGCAGCCTATGCACTTGTCGTCGATGAAGACCTCGCCGTCCGGGGCACGATGGATCGCATCGGCCGGGCAGTCCGCCATGCAATGCGGATGCTCGCAGTGCCGGCAGGAGGTCGGGACATGCAGGGTGCCGAAGGTCGGGCCGGCTTCTCGGTTGAGGCGCGAGACACCGCCATGTGTCTCCGCGCAGGCCTTCTCGCAATTATCGCAGCGGACGCAGAGGCTCTCATCGATCAGCAGGATATCCGTCGCCTCGCCGACACCCTGGTTGACCAGGAAGTCGATGATGTCGCCGGACTCGGGCCGGGTCTCCGTCTGCACGTTCTCGACCAGCCGGTCCTGGAACCGGGATTCGATCTCCCGCCGGAGATCGGGTTCGCGGTCCAGCAGGCTCCGGAACGCCGCCGCGTTGATCCTGATCGCCTCGGAGGCAACCGTCGCCTTCACAGTGGCCGAACGCGGCGTATTCCCGAGCAGGGCCATCTCGCCGATATAGTTTCCGGCCGGGATATACGAGAGCACGATGTCCCGTCCGGCGATGCGGCGGGACACCGTCATCGAGCCCGTCCGGATCAGATAGACATCGTTGCTGGTCTCGCCTTCGGTGATCACAGTGTCACCCGCGGAGAAACTCTCGATCTCGGCCGTTTCCACGACCTCCCGCAGCATCTCCGGATCGATGTTCGGCGCCAGATGCATCTGGATCTGTCGCGAGATCGCGGCCTGGTCCAGAACCCGGCGCGCCGCCGGAACGGAGTTGATCAGGCGCAGCATGGCGCGGCGCGGCGTCTCGACCAGGAAGCACTGCTCGCGGGCGATGATCGTCGCCGTCCGGCGGCGGCCCGCGATCAGGCCCATTTCACCAAAGAAAGAGCCCGCTCCTAGGGTCACAACCTCGCTCGGGTCCGCCGGATTGATCTGCACATCGACAGCGCCGTTCACGATGGAATAGACGCTGTTGGTGTAGTCGTTCCGCTCGAAGATCACGTCGCCGGGCTGTTTCAGGTGCACCGTACTGTCGATCATGAACTCACGAAGCTGGAGCATGGTCATGGAAGAGAGCAGCGGCACGTTCGACTGGATCGCGCCGAGGACATCCTCGACCTTGACGTTGCCGAGGGTCCGGAACTTGTTCTCGAGGAGCGGCTCGTCGGCGGGCTTCACCTCGTTACCGATGATCGTCTCGACGACCTCGTAACCCTGGTTCATCGCCAGCTTGATCAGCGGGTAGCCGGCCAGCGCACCGATGACGTAGAGGCCGGGGACAGAGGATTCGTAAGTCTGGGACAGCTCGGGAAGCGCACCCGGATCGTCGCCCGCGAACCCGATGCCGCAGTCTTCAACGAACTTACGCGGCGGATTCGCTCCGAGACGGGCGATGACCCGGTCGCAGGCCACCACACTCTCACCCTCCGGCACTTTGAGCGTGATCCGGCCCGGTTCGACGCTGAGCGGTGCGGCATTGTAGAAGCATTCGATCCTGCCGCTTTCGATCGCTTCCGTGATCAGCGAGAGATTTCCCGCCTTCGCCCGCGCGAATTCGTCGCGCCGGTTGACGATCACCACATTGTTCTGCGCCGCGAGCCCGATGGCATTCTCGATCGCCGCATCGCCCGCGCCGACCACGACAATCGTTTCGTCCTCGTACTCCAGCGGATCGTCGAGCTGATACTGCACGCGTTCCCACTGGTCTCCCGGAACGCCGAGCTTGCGCAGGTTTCCCTGCAGTCCGATGGAAAGGACCACATGCCCGGCGGAGACCGTTTCGCCGTTCGCCAGCGCGACCGTGAAATCGCCCTTCTGGCCGCTGATCCCGGTCACCTCGGCCCTGTAGCGGATATTCACCCCGAGATTTTCCAGTTCCCGGTCCCAGGTGCCGAGAATGTCCTCGCGGACCCCCGCCTCGAAACTCATGTCGCTGCGCAGCGGCATGACATCGGGCGTCGCCATCACGAATTTCTTTTTCTGATACTTGAAAATGGTGTCGGCGGCGTGATCCGTCCGCTCGAGCAACAGATGCGGAATGCCTCGTTCGGCCGCACGTCCGGCAGCGCTGAGCCCAGCGGGACCAGATCCGACGATCACAATTTCAAAGCGATCAATCACGGCTCACCGCTAGACCCCAGACATATCTCTCAAGTTTATTCGGACTATTGATTGCCCTTTAACTACCAGAGGACGATATGCGTTAACTCACATGCTGTCAAAAATGAGGTTCTTGAAATCACATGAAAATTTGACGTTCTTGCTGCTCGCAAAGATGCGTCCCGGTCAAAGGCCCGCAATCCAGGCGATCCAGCCCGCCACCGCGAGGAAGGGACCGAAGGAAATTCGGGCATTGCGCGCAATAGATTTGCCCGCGATTCCCGTGCCGGCAAGCACCGCAAGCGCCCCGCCGGAAGCCATCAGGATTGTCAGCGGCAAGGCTCCGATGCCGACCCAGGCACCAAGCGCGGCGATCATCTTCACGTCGCCCAATCCGAGCCCGTCGATTCCCCGATACCGCCGGTAAGCGAAACCGACCAGCCAGGCGCCGCCGCCACCGAGCGCTGCTCCGGCGATGCTCTCGGCCGGTGATACCGGCCCCGCCGCGAAAGAACATCCCAATCCGGCGAGCAGCAAAGGCAGAGTGACGACATCCGGGAGCCGGCCGGTGCGCAGATCGTGAAAGCCAAGAAAGACAAGCGCGAGCCCGAGTGCGATACCGCCGGCAGTGAGGAGAGAGAACGTCCAATCCGCCTCGATCAGCGCGGATGCGACAACAATGGCACTCATCGCCTCCATCAACGGGAACAATGGATCGATCTTGTTCCCGCATGTCGCGCAACGCCCCCGCAATACAACGTATCCGAGCACCGGTACGAGCGCGAAAACCGGCACCAGATCGCCGCACTCTGCGCAATGCGATCGCCTGGCTCCGAAAACGGGAGCCTTGCGGGCGCTGCGCGAGACGCAAGTGGCAAGAAAACTGCCGATCGCGAGCGCCGCTACCAACGAAATCGCACCCTGAATGAAGCGCTCTTCAGCCAAAAAAACCCGTCTCCCGTTACCCGTGCTCTTGTCACCCACGAGTTTAAGGTGTGAAACTCCCCGTAACGAACGGGGCGGATTATGTCGAGAAACGATACGCTAGCACTTCTGCTCGCGAGTGCCGCGGCTTGCTCCGTCTTTGTGGGCGCCGGGACCTGGATCGCGGGTTTGCCGCGGGATGTGGTACCGCAACCGGTGGGATCCGCGCTGTCTCTACCCGACGCGCAGATCGAGAATCTTCTTGTTCATCTGCAGAATAATCCGCGCGATGTCGAAGCGATGAAGCGGCTCGGTGCACTCTATGCGGAAACCGGCGAACTGAAGGAAGCCGTATCGGCCTATGTGTCCGCCTCCATCGAACGTCCCGGCGATGCCGAAACGGAACGTGCCTTGATGGACCTGCAGGCCCGGGCACAGCAAAAAGGAAAACATTAGGCGCTATCATCGGCCGAAGAAGAGCCGAACGGCGAAATGAGAGTAACGGACGGGGAGCTCCGGAGGGACTATGCTGAAGCGTTTTTTCGTCACTGGGACCGTCGCAGTCCTGCTGCTTGCCGCGGGCGTGCGGGATGGATTCGCCACCCCTGACCTCCCGCAGAACAGGCCGGACATTCATCTTGGCGTCACCTCCTGCGCCGGCAGCACTTGCCACGGCGCGGCCGCCGCCTGGGATAAATCGACCGTGCTGCAGAACGAGTACGTAACCTGGTCGCAGAAGGACAGCCACTCCAAGGCCTATACCGTCCTGATGAACGATGCCTCGAAACGGATCGCGGCAAATCTCGGTCTGCCGAACGCGCATGAAGCCGATGTCTGCCTCGATTGCCACGCCGACAATGTTGCTCCGGCGGCGCGCGGAAGGGTGTTCCAGATTTCCGACGGGATCGGCTGCGAGGCCTGTCACGGCGGCGCGGAACGCTGGCTCGGCCTGCATGTCGCCGGCATCGCCGGACATGCGGAGAACGTCGCCGCAGGCATGTATCCGACCGAGGATCCGGTGAAGCGCGCCGAACTTTGTCTCTCCTGCCATTTCGGCGATGAGACCAAGTTCGTCACGCACCGGATCATGGGTGCCGGACATCCCCGCATGAGCTTCGAACTCGACACCTTCACCGCCATCCAGCCGGCGCATTTCGTGGTGGACGACGATTACCGCAAGCGCAAGCAGGTGGCGAACGGGATCCAGACCTGGGCGATCGGCCAGGCGATCGCGCTGGAACGCCGGATCGACGCGCTGCTCGACCCGAAGCGGGGCATGGACGGGATCTTCCCCGAGCTGGTGCTTTTCGACTGCCAGGCCTGCCACCATTCGCTGACCGAGCCGCGCTGGCAGGCCCGCCCGAGCACGGGCCTTGGCCCGGGGGTGGTCCGGTTCGACGATTCCAACCTGCTGATGCTGCGCGTGCTGGTCAGCAGCCTCGATCCGGACCAGGGCGCCAGGCTCGCCGAGCAGACCAAACAACTGCACAAGGCCAGCACCGAAAGCGTGGATGCCTTCCACGCCGCGGCGAAAGAGCTGAAACAGACGACAGGCGACCTTGTCTCGATGTTCTCCGGGCACAAGTTTGGAAAGGCGGACATCTCGAAGCTTCTGGCCGGCCTCATCACGGAAGCGAAGAACGCGGAATTCTCCGATTATGCGGGCGCCGAGCAGGCCACCATGGCGATCGGTTCTGTGCTTTCCACCGCCACGCAGATGGGGATGACCGAACTGGCCGATGCTGCGAAGGATCCGCTCGACAAGGCTTTCGCGGCTTTGGCGAAATACGACGCTTGGGATTATGCGGGCTTCCGCAGCGCCATCGAGGCGATCCCGGTTCCGAACTGACGACGCGCGTCGCCGTTTCCACCAGGAGACGGCGACGCCCAGCTAATCCTGTCTGACGCTGAGGCTGAAAGGCCCGGTTCCGGCGCAGCAATGCCGGACCTCGAGCGTATAGATGCCCGCCGCCAGATCCGCTTCGAGCGCGAAATTGTACCCGTCACCGCCATCGTCGTTGCGGGCGACGACCGAGCCGTCCGGCGAAAGCAGCACCGCCTCGACATCGCTCGGCCCGGTCGACGTGACGGCAAGTCTGCTGCCCTCGGTCGCGGGAATGCTGAAACAGACCGTCTCCCCAGCGCGGGCGATCGATGCCGCGATGCCGTCCTGCAGAGGCATCGGCCCAACGGGAGCGGACGGCTCCTGCGCCGGCGCACGGGGCGCGGCGCCGTCGCGGACCGACACGTCGCGTTCGGCAACCGGACGGAACCGCACACCCTCCCGATATCCGAGAACGGCCTGACGGCCCTCCGCCCCCGCAACGGCCGAGACGCTGGCGATGACGCCGCCGCCGTCGAGCGGATCGGAAAGCACCTCGAGTCCGGCTGTCCCGACCGCGATATCGGCCGCGGCGAAAGTCAGCGTGCGGACCCCGCCCGGATCGAGAACGATTGGACCGCCGCTATCGGTGAATGCTTCGTCGATCGCGGCGGCCAAAGTGGCAAGAGACGCATCCGCCGGCGTGGAACGGGCAATTGCGGCAACGGCCTCCGGCACCGCCGCGCTGCGCGCCAGCAACAGCCGCAACAAATCCGACAATGCCGCTTCCGGCGCGTCGAACCAGCGTCCGGGCGCCCCGTTGACGGAGATGAAATAGCGTGCGCCGTCGCGCCGGAAGCGGAGACGGCCTTCCGGCTTTTCCCCGCCGAGCTGACGGTAGAGATCGTAGATCCCGAGGCAGCGTTCGGCCCACGCACGATCTCCGGGACCGTAGGGTAGCCCGCCTTCGCCGCCGGCAAGATCCTCACCCGCGTCATAGAACATCAGAGTCCCGAGCACGGAGCCCGCTGCCGGCTCTTTGCCGAGAACTCTCTCGGCTCCCTCGCGGATCGTCGTGGCCGAGACCGGGCATATCGCCACAAACAGAATCGCGCCGCCGGCCAGCAGGAGGGAGGCAGCGCGCATTGTCATGTCCTCAGGCCGCCGCGTGCGGCGTCAGGATCTGCCGGATGGCCGACCCGTCCGCGAGGCGGTCGAAGCCTTCGTTGATGTCCTCGAACCCGACAGAGCGGCTGATCAGCGCGTCGATCGGCAACCGTCCCTGACGGTAGAGATCGATGAAGCGCGGAATGTCCCTGACCGGAACGCAGCCGCCCATGTAGCTGCCGCGGATCGCCTTTTCGTCCGAGACCAGCTGCGGCGGGCTGAAGGAGAACTTGCTGTCGGCGGGCGCGAGCCCCGCGATCACCAGTTCTCCGCCCGTGCGCAGCAGGCTGTAGCCGGTTTCCAGCGCCGGAACCACACCGGCGAAATCGAAGGCAAAATCTACCCCGCCCCTGGTGATGTCGCGCACCTGCTCGGTCAGATTCGGATCGGCCGCATTGAAAGTATGTGTCGCGCCGAGCTGGCGGGCGAGACCGAGCCGCTCGTCGTTGAGATCGATGGCGATAACGGCGCCCGCTCCCGCGACCTTCGCGCCGAGCAGACCATTCAGCCCGACACCGCCGAGCCCGATCACCGCGACCGTGTCGCCGGCCCGGATCCGTGCGGTGTTCAGCACGGCACCGACACCGGTCATCACCGCACAGCCGAAGATCGCCGCCGTCTCCAGCGGAATGTCACTGTCGACCTTCACGCAGCTGCCCCGGTCGATCACGGCATATTCCGCGAAACAGGAGACGCCGGAGTGATGCGCCAGCATCTCGCCGTCGGCCGCCTTCAGCCGCCGTCCGCCGCCCATCAGTTCGCCCTTTGCGCGGGCCTCGGCATTGACCTCGCAGATCTGCGGTCGGCCTTCGAGGCAGCGGCGGCAGCGTCCGCAATTGGCGCTGAACTGGAAGACTACAGGATCGCCCGGCTTCAGATCCCGGATGCCCGGGCCGACCTCGACCACCTCGCCCGCTCCCTCGTGCCCGAGCACGAGCGGCAGCGGCCGAGGCCGGCTGCCGTTGATCACGGAAAGGTCGGAATGACAGAGCCCGCCGCCGATCACCCGGACCAGCAGCTCGCCCGCCTCGGGCTTGGAGAGTTCGATCTCCTCGACCGAAATCGGCTGCGATGTCTCATATGGCGCTTTCGCCCCGCTCTGCCGCAGCACGGCCGCCCGCATCTTCATGTCTCATCCCCTGATTATTGTCTTGGTGGGACCGGATCAGAACTGTCCGGCGCCCGGAACTGGTCGATCAGCCCCCTATACTGGCGCAAAAGCGTGCGCGTCGCATCCGTCGCTTCTTCCCGGTTTCGGATCACCCGGGGGGTGATCAGCACGACCAGTTCGGTGCGCTGGGTCGACTTGTCCGTGGTGCCGAAAAGGTCGCCCACGACCGGGAGCTGGTGCAGCACCGGAATGCCCGACTTCACGTCGTTCTGGATCTCGCGGATCAGACCGGCGAGCAGCACCGTCGTTCCGCTCTCGACCGCCGCGGTGCTGACCACACGGCGTTGCTGGATGGTCGGCGAATCGATGTCGGAGCTGTCCGTCCGCACCACGTCGCTGACTTCCTGCGAGACCTCGAGCGTCACCACGCCGCTCGCCTTCACCTTCGGCGTGACGTTGAGTGTGACGCCGGTGTCGCGGTATTCGATCTCGTTCACGATCCGGTTGTCGTCGGTCACCGTCGCAGAGGAGGTCCGGGTCACGATCGGCACCTGATCGCCGACATGGAGCCGTGCCGTCCCGCCGTCGAGCACCAGCAGCTGCGGCGAGGAGACGACCCGGACATCGGTCAACTCGGAAAGCGCGTCGATCACGATCTTGCTGCTGTTCGGCCCGCCGATCGAGATCCCGAAACCGGGCGTCAGGGGAGACACGGTGTTGGCGTTCGTGCCGCGCGTGAAGATGGTGCTGAACTCGCCCGTCTCGATGAAATACTGCAGCCCGTAGCGCAGGTCGTCCTGCAGCGAGACCTCCAGCACCGTGCCCTCGATCAGCACCTGCAGCGGCGTGATGTCGAGCTTGGCGAGTACCTCGGAGATGAGCTCGTATTCCCTCCCGGTCGCCCAGACCAGGATTGCGTTGCTGGACCCGTCGGCATTGAAGCGCGGCCCGCTGCTCCGAAGGCGCTCCGCGCCGCTGCCGCCCTCGACACCGGCCGCGTTCTTGTCAGGAACCGGACCGCCGAGGAACCCGTCATCCTTGAAGGCGCCTTCCAGCGTCTTCACCAGCGACGTCGCCTCGCCATGCTTTACGAAATAGACGAAGAGCCGCCGCTCGTCGGCATTCCGGGTGCGGTCGAGCCGCTTGATCCAGGTCCGCGCCCGGACCACCTGCGCCTCGTCCGCCGCAATCACGAGGATCGCGTTGAGCCGGTCGATCGGCGTGAAGCGGACGATGCCGTTCGCCCCCTCGCCACCCGCCGAGAACAACTCGTTCAGTTCCGGGATCACCGCCTCGACCGAGGCATTGGCGAGCCCGATGATCGCCACGGAACGCCCGGCGAGCCGGTCCACGTCCAGCAGCCCGATCGCCCGTTCCGCAGCGCGCCGCTCGGTCGCCGGTCCCGAGACCAGCACCAGATCGTCCGCCAGCCCCACCGGGAGCACCCGACCGGCACGCACGAAGGGTTCGAGCAGCCGGACCATCTGCGTCGCCGAGACATAGCTGAGCGAGAAGACCTCGGCGCCGGAGCCCGGCCCCCCGGCAAGGCCGATGCCGGTGCCGCCCTCGCTGCCGGCCGCGCCGCGCACGACGCGGACGAGGTCGCCTTCATAGACCGCGGACAGCCCGTGCGAGGCAAGCAATCCCTCAAGCAGGACCGTCATCTGCCCCCGTGTCAGCGGTCGCGCGGTCCGCAGCGTCACCCGCCCGGTCAGATCCGGCGGCAGCACGTAGGAGAGCCCGAGCTGATCGCCGATGATGACCTTCAGCGCCTGTTCCAGCCCGGCACCGTCGAAGGAAACGGAGAGTGTACCGACCGGACGGGGCGCGGTCTCGGCGACACGCCCGGCGCCGCGCGCGGTTCCCGGATAGACCTCGTCCACCGGCGCAAGCGTCGCGGGATCGGTACTCGAAAGCTCGGAATCGACGCGCGTCGCGCCGGGTTTTCCTGAATTGTCTTCTTCCAGCGCATTGGCAATCGAGGGAACATCCCGCCCGGCCTCGGGGCGCCCCCCGCCGATCCGGTCGCAGGCGGTGATACCGGTGACGATGACCGCAGCCAGAAGCGCGAAGCGGAGAGATGCCGTCATTGTTTCTGTCCGGCTGCCGGCAGCCATCTCGTGTTGCGACCGCCGCTCCCGGAAGACGCGTCTTCCGCTCCGCCCAGCAGATCGACGCGGATCTCTCCGTGAGAGAGAATCACAGCCGTCTCGGCAATGCTCTCGACCGTCCAGCCGTCCACGCTTTCCCCCTCGTATAACTGCACCGGCTTGCCGCCGGGTGTTTCCAGCAAAATCATACGTTTTGCCCCCGTGCTGACTATACCGGTCAGGCGGTAGCCGACAAGCTGCGGCGGCGCGGGCGTAGGCGACTGCGCGACCGGGGCGTCGGGGACCGGGCGCCTGGTTGAACGGAACAGCGGCCGGCGCAGGGTTTCGGGATAGCTTGTCTCCGCTCCGGGCAGCACGAGTTCCGGCAATGGCGGGGGCGCCCATTCCGGCGCCTCGGATAGGACAGGCTCCGGAACCTGCAGCCATGGCATGGCGGCGGCCCCGAGCCCGAGCAGGACAACCGCCGGCATCAGGAATTTCAATCCGCGCATCTCAATGTTCCTTCGCGGACAGTGCGCGCAGATCGAGCGACAGGCGAAGCGGTCCCTCCGCCGATACCGTCCGGATCGAGACCTCCTCGACGAGGATCACGGGACGCGCGTTCGAGAGTGCGATCAGGAGGGACTGGATCTGTTCGAGCGATCCGTCACCGTCGATCCTGAGCGCGTGACGGCGATACAGCTCCTCCGTCTCGACCTCGCCGACCTGCAACCGCGTCAGCGCGACACCTGCGGCGGACGCGAGTTCGCGAAGCTGCGCCTGAAAGGCTGACTGCACGGCTCCGTCGCTTCCCGAGCGGAGGATGTCCCAGCGTCCCTCTGCCTCGACCGCTTCGGCACGCGCCGTTTCGATGGCCTCCGCTCCCCCCAGCAGAGTCGTCTGCCGGAACAGGATCTGCCGCTGCCGGTCGAGTTGCCGGGCGGCCTCGCCGCTCCAGTCCTGCAACGGAGCCACCACACCTGTCCAAAGGGCGGCGATCAAGGCGAAGAGCAGGGCCCAGGAGAGTATGGGAGAAATGCGGTTGGCGCCTGTCATCTGCCCCTGGTCTCCAGCGCGGCGCCGATCCGGAAACGCTCGCCGCCCCCGGCGGGGTCGCGGGTGACCGGAGCCTCGAAGGCAACCTCCGTCATCCCCGGCATGGCCTCAAGTTTTTCAAGCAGGCCGCTCGCGTCGCGCGCGAACCCTTCAAGGGTGAGCCGGCCGGGCCGGACCTCGAAGCCGGTCAGCCAGGCATCGTCCGGCAGCGCCATGGTGACAGCCTCAAGGAGAGTCGGCACGTCGGGTTCCGCCGCGAGGACCGCCTGGAGGCGCTCCGCAAGCTGCCGGTGACGGTCGAGCGCGCCCCGCGCCTCCTGAACCGCCGCCACCCCGCCGCGCAACTGGTCGATCTCGGCTGAAACATCCTGCAACTCGAAATAGGGCTTCGGCAGCGGCGAGAGCAGTGCGAGCAGGATCGAGAGCGCCGCCATCGTCGGCCAGAACAGACCGCGCCTGCCCTGCGCCGTGACCGGGCTTCCGTTGAAATCGAACGCTGAGGGCGCTCGGACTTGCTCGGCGCCGGCAAGCATCAGTGCCGGCGCGCCGCCGCCGGCCGACTCGAATTGCCTGACGGCCGCTTCAAGACGGGTTCTGGGCACCACATACAGCCGGATCCGCAGCTTGCCGTCCCGCTCCTCCAATAGATCGTAGGCCAGCCTGACCTCTCCGCGCTTGAAGGGCGTCAGGCGCTCCACCTCGCCGTCCAGCAGGGAACCGAGCGAACGGCGGGCGGATGCCGGCACAGAGAGCGTTGCGTTCACCCGGTCGGCCGCCGGCATCACGAGCGCGACCGGCGATCCAAGCGCAGCGAGATGCTTCGACAGATCGCCGGTGCTCGCTGTGCCTTTCGGTTGCACGTTCCCGCCGCGGGCAGCGAAAAGCAGAAAGCCGTCGCCAACCGGCTCGACGATCGTCACGGAGCGGCCGAACAAGGTGCGGAAACGCGGCGGCAAACCCGCCACCAGGCCATCTCCCCATGCCCCCATGAATGCACCGAGCCCCGTCAACTGTCCTCCCGCCCGCAGGTCTGATTTGCGCCATGGTACAAGGCCGGACGGGAGCGGCAAACGGACTTACTCACTTGACCGCCATTCGAGAATGCGAACGGGATGCCGGATGTCGTGCGAGAGCGCGACGACGGCGCTGATGGCAACCAGCGTGCCCGGGCCGGTTTCCCGTTCTCCGGCGAGATGCCAGGTGCGTCCGCCGCCGCGTCCGTCGATCACCATGCCGGAGATCCGCTCGGCCCGCCGCACCGCCGCCGCCAGTTCGGGCGCGGCATGCCGCGTATCCACGAATTCGGCCCTGCAATGCACCGTCACAACCTTCGCCAGTTCCGCCCGCTCGGTGGCGTTCAGACCCGGAAGCGCCAGCAATTGCGAGACATCGAGGAAGGGCTCCCGCGCGAGGCGCGCCTCCCGCAGGAGATCGACGACGGAGGCCACGCGGACCGCGTCCGCGCCGACCCCGGCAAGCAGCTCGACGAAGACATCGAGATTGCCGCGGTTGACGTCCCAGCGACTGCAGATATCGGCGATCCGCAGCTCAACGATCTCCTCTCCGACACGTACAGGCCGGACCGCCGCCGCTCTCCCGCTCATCTCCGCGGCCTCCTCATCGAAGAGGTCCGGGATCACCGCCTGGATCGCGCTCTCGAGCAGGATCGCGTTCTCGGAGCGCGCGATGGCCGTCCCCGCGGTGCCAACGGCGGATCGCCCGAGCCCCGTCAGACCGAGAAGCAGGCCGGAGGCAAGTGCCAGAAGCACCAGGGCGAGCAGCATTGCCGTGCCGCGCTCTCCCTCGGGCACCGGCCGCCTCACTGGTCCGCCCTTTCGGCCGGGACAGTCACGATCAGGGCCGGGGCACCACCGTCGAGTTCGAGGCGGACGAGACGCGGGGGCGCCAGTTCGCCCGCCCAACTGTCATGCCAAACGGGCTCCGTGTCCGCGTCTTTCCGTCCGAAAAAGGAGAACCTTTCCGCGTCCGGAGCAAAGCGCGCGACCGCGTCCGCGAAGCGGCCTTCGCGGATCTCCACTGCCCCGTCTTCGGCAATGGCCAGGACCCGGCGGCGCGGTCCGTCCGCCGCTGCCGCGATGAACAGGAGGGTCCGGCTGTCACCCGAAAAACTGCTTTCCGGACGGCCGGACTCGTAGCCGAGCAGCGGCAGCGCCGCGTTCATCTCCCGCCGGAACCGCCGCTCGAACGCGATCCGGTCTCCGATCTCCGCAGTCCGGATCGCAAGCCGGCGCTCGCCGTCGGTGGCGAACCTTATGAGACCTGTCGCGAGCAGCGAGACAAGACCGATCAGCGCGAGGGCGACCAGCAGCTCCATCAAGGTGAAGCCAGCCTCGCGGTTCCTCGCCCCGTCGCACTTCACCGGCTTTCTCCAGGCGGAACGGTCTTCACCGCATCGAGTGTCACACCGGATCCGCCGAGGACCGCGTCGAGCCTGATATCGTAGCTGACCAGAAGATCCGTCCGGATCCGCTCGGAGACCGTCGCTGTCCAGCCGCCGGACGCGCCGAAATCGCCGGACATCTCGCCCGCACGCAGCGGCCGGCTGACCCCGAGTTCCGCCAGAACGGACCGCGCCGCGCTCATCGCCTCCGCGCTCCGTTCCGCGCGTCCGGAGGCGAATATCCCGGTGCCGAGCGTCTCGGCGAGCAGCATGGCCACGAGAGCGATCAGCGTCAGGCCGACCAGGGTTTCAAGCAGGGAGAACCCGTCGTCCCGGTTCATGGCTTGTGGAGGTCGGCATCCTCGCCGTCACCGCCCGGCGCGCCGTCCGCGCCAAGCGTCGACAGGCGATAGGGCGCCCTGTTCTCGCCCGGCTGCCGGTAGAGATAGGGCCGCGACCATGGATCAAGCGGGACCGTCTCGCCCTGAAGATAGGGACCGTTCCAGCGCTCCATGCCGGAGGGCTTCGCGACAAGGGCCTGGAGCCCCTCCTCTGTGCTCGGATAGCGCCCGGCATCGAGATGGAGCAGATCGAGCGCGGTGCCGAGATTGTCCATCTGCGCCGCTGCCACATCGCCCTTCGCTTTGCCAAGCACCCCCATGACACGGGGACCGACGAGCGCGGCGAGGAGTCCGAGAATGACCAGCACGACCAGCAGTTCGAGCAGGGTGAAGCCTTCCTCGCCCCGGCGCCTGCGGCTCTCCGGTCCGGACCTTCGCTTCAGGATCATGCGCTCCTCCCCAGAGCCCCGTCAGAGCAATGCATCGTTCAGGCTCGTCACCGTCAGCATCAGGGCGACGGTGACGGTGGCGACGATGCCGCCCAATACTAGGATGATGACCGGCTCGATCAAAGCCGTCAGCCCGGCGAGCCGTTCGCGCGCCTCTCCGCCGTGATACTCCGCCGTGCGTTCCAGCATCAGAGCAAGGTTACCGCTCTCTTCGCCGATCCGGATCAGCTGGATCGCCGCATCCGGGAAACGCCCGCTTTCCGCCGCCGCCGTGGAAAGGGACCGACCTTCCCGCACCCGGCCCGCGAGGTCTTCTCCCGCCTCCCGCATCACCGCGTTCGAGAAGAGCGCGGCCGCGATACGGAGAGCCTCCGGCAGCGGAACGCCTCGTCCGGCAAGCAGGGCAAGGCCCCGAGCCCAGCGCTCGATCTCGAGGCTTTCCAACAAGCGGCCGAAAACCGGCAGACGCAGCAAGGCCTCGTCGGCCTGCCGGCGTCCCGCCGGGGTGAAAAGACCTGCCAGTAGAACCCCGATCAGCATCAGGCCGATCCAGCCGAAATCGCGAACGCCTTCAGAGAGTGACAGAAGCGCCTGCGTCAGGGCCGGCATGTCCGTGCCGCCCTGGCGGAAGATCGGTTCGAAGCGGGGAATGACGAAGACCATCAGCGCCGTGATCGCCGCGAGGGCGGCGATGGTCAGGACGGCCGGATAAGTCAGCGCCGAGCGCAGCTTCTCCCTCTCGGCGTGGCGGGCTTCGTGATGACGGGCGAGCGCCGAGATGCCGGGAGCGAGCTCGCCGGTTCGCTCCGCGGCTGAGATGACGGCACGGTCGAATCCATCGAAAGGCCCCTCCGCCGCCTCGATGGCCGCCGAGAGACTCTCCCCCGCTTCGATCCTCCCGGCAACACCGCCCGCGAGGCCCGAAAGACCGGCCATAGACCGGTCTCCCGCCAACACACGGAAGGCGCGGTCCACCGGCAGTCCGGCCTCGAGCAGGGTGGAAAGTTGACGGAAGAAAAGCCGGAGATCGCCGCGCGAAGCCGTCATCTCAGGTCCGCGCGCCGCCGAGCACGGAAAGCACCTCTTCGGCTGTTGTCTCCCCGGCAACGAGGCGCCGGCGCGCATCCGCCGGCATGGAAAGATCGGGGTCGAGCACCGAACGCAGCCGCCCGGCATCCGCCCTTTCGGCGATCGCGGCTTCGAGACGGCTGTCCATCGGCATGATCTCGGAGAGCACAAGGCGGCCCCGATACCCGGTCTCGTGGCACCGGGCGCATCCAACCGCCCGGCCGATTTCTGTCCCCGGCTGAAGCCCGAGACGTTCGGCAATCGTGGTCTCTGCCGGTGCCATGGACCTGCAGTCCGGGCAGAGCCGGCGGACGAGGCGCTGCGCCAGGACGGCCCTGAGCGACGCACTCAGAAGATAGGGCTCGATCCCCATATCCATCAGCCGCGCCGCGGCGCCGGGCGCGTCGTTGGTGTGCAGCGTGGAGAGCACGAGGTGCCCGGTCAGGGCCGCCTGGACGGCGAGCCGCGCGGTTTCCTCGTCGCGGATCTCGCCGACCATGATGATGTCCGGGTCATGCCGGAGCACGGAGCGCAGGAGGTTGGCGAAACCGAGCCCGATGCGCGGATTGACCTGGATCTGATTGACGCCGTCGAGCCGGTACTCGATGGGATCCTCCAGCGTGACGATCTTGCGTTCGGCGAGATTGAGCCGCCGCAGGGCGGCATAGAGCGTCGTGGTCTTGCCGCTACCGGTCGGCCCCGTCGCCAGCACCATGCCGTGCGGCGCCGAGAGCACATCCGTCAGCGCCGAGGCCACCGGACCGGCGAGCCCCAGACTCTCAATGTCGGTCGGACCGCGTTCCGGATCGAGCAGGCGCAGGACGACGCTTTCCCCGTTCAGCGTCGGCGCCGTCGAGACCCGGATATCGATCTTCCGGCCCGCCACATTCATGCTTGCGCGTCCGTCCTGCGGCAGGCGCTTTTCGGCGATGTTGAGACCCGCGAGTACCTTGATACGCCCGACCAACATGTCGGTGAGATAGGCGGGCGGACGGGCGCCGAGCTCCATCAGCCGCCCGTCGATGCGGTAACGAAGGCGCAGACCGCCTCCCGCCGGCTCCAGATGCAGGTCGGAGGCGCGATTGGAGATCGCGGTTCGGACCAGATCCTCCAGCAGCCGGACCGCCGGGCCGTCTTCAGCCGCCCCCCCAACGTCCGGTTCGGCGCTGACGGCCACGGCTCCGTCCCCGCCCTTGCCATAGAGACGGTCGAACGCCCGGTCGAGATCGGAGGGACTTGCGACCTCCAGACGGATGTCCTTCCCGACGAGCAGTCCCATCGCCTGCACGGCATCCCGGTCGAGCGGATCCGCCATCGCGAGAGTCAGACTGCGTGCATCCTCCGCGACCGGCAGGATGCGGGATTGCCGGAGAAAGGAGAGCGTCGCCCCGCCGGCGGCAAACGGCGCGGCGGGAAAGCGCTCGGGCCCGGCGAAGGGAATGTTCAGATAAGCGGCGAGCGCCTCCGCCATTTCGGCCTCGCCGACCAGGCCGGCGGAGACCAGAGCCCGGTCCGGACGTTCGGGGTCCGTGAGCGCTCCGTCCGGAAGGTCATGCCCGCGCTCGCGCAGCAGGTCCCGTAATCCTGTGTAGTCGATCATCGGCGGCTCTCGCGACAGACTCGGCCGGACTCTACGCCGGGGAGCCATCTCCCGCAATCGCTCCAAGACGCAAAAGCGTCGGGAATCAGTATTATAGCGATAAGAGCCATGGCAGACTGTCTGTCCGGCAAGGTTCCGACGGGCGGAGAGGCATGAGATTTCTGGGCGGCAAGAAACTGCAGATCCTGTTCCCTGCCGTGATCCTGTTTCTCGCCGTCGCCTTCCGCATTGCCGATCCGATCCTGCTGGAAGAGTTCCGTCTCCGCATCTTCGACAACTACCAGCGCCTCGCGCCGCGGCTTTACCAGGACGCGCCCGTAGTTGTGGTGGATCTCGACGAGGAGACGATGAAACGGCACGGCCAATGGCCCTGGCCCCGTACGAAACTCGCCGAGCTGGTTCAGCGTCTGAGCGATCACGGGGTGGCACTGATCGCCTTTGACATCGTGTTCTCGGAGCCCGACAGGACATCTCCGGCCCGCCTGCTCGCGGAACTGGCCGACCGCGACGGTACCGGCAAGATCTCGGAACTGATCCGCAAGAGCGGGGCTCTGGATAACGATCTCCTCCTTGCCGAGACCATGGCTTCGGTCCCGGCGGCGACGGTCTCCGGCTTCATCCTGACCCAACAGGACACTGGGGCGAGTCCCCCCGTGAAAGCGGGCTTCGCGACCACCGGCGACAATCCTCTCCAGTTCCTGACCCAGTTCGCCGGTGCAACCCCGAACCTGCCGCAGATCGACGAGGCGGCGTCCGGCATCGGCAGTCTGAATGCCTTCACGGACAGCGACGGTGTCGTGCGCCGGGTGCCGATGTTCGTCGCGCACAAAGACAGGCTCTACCCGTCCCTCTCCGCAGAAATTCTCCGGGTGGCCCAGGGTGCCTCGACCTTCGTCGTGAAATCCTCCGGCGCCAGCGGTCAGGAAGCGTTCGGCGAGGCGACCGGGATCGTTGAGGTAAAGGTCGGCCAGATCGTGCTGCCGACCGACAAGGGCGGGCGGGTCCTGTTGCACGATACCGGACCGGCTCCGGATCGCTCCCTCGCCGCATGGAAAGTGTTCGAAGCGACCGAACCTCTGCCGCGGCTGGAGGGCGCGATCACGATCATCGGCACCAGCGCCGTCGGCCTCAAGGACCAGCAGACCACACCGCTCGACCCCAACGCGGCGGGCGTCACGGTCCACGCACAAATCCTCGAACAGGCGTTCTTCGGCGATTTCCTGAACCGTCCGGACTGGGCCGACGGCGCCGAAATCCTGCTCCTGCTGTTCCTCGGCGGCATGATCATCCTGATCTTCGCCCTGCCGCAGATCGCGACCCTGCCTGCGACACTGTTCAGTCTCGGCATCGTCGGCGCGGGCGTTGCCGCGAGCTGGTACGCCTATACCGACCATGCCCTGCTGCTCGACCCGATCTATCCCGGCATCATGGGGATCGCCGTCTATACCAGCGCATCGCTCCTGCGCTTCGTCTCGACCGAGCGCGAACGCAAACAAATCCGCACCGCCTTCGGCCAGTACATGGCGCCCGCCCTCATCGAGCGCCTGGCGCAGGACCCGGGCCAGCTCCGGCTCGGCGGCGAGATCCGTCCGCTCACCCTGCTCTTCTGCGACATCCGCGGCTTCACGACGATCTCCGAGAAGCTGAACGCGGAGGAACTGACCCACCTGATTAACCGCTTCCTCACCCCGATGACCAACATCATCATGAGCCGACAGGGTACGATCGACAAATATATGGGCGATTGCATCATGGCCTTCTGGAACGCCCCCCTGGACGTGCCTCGGCATGGGAAGGAAGGCGTCGATTCCGCGCTCGCGATGCGCGAACGGCTGGTGCTGCTGAATTCGGAACTGAAACTCGAGGCGGCGGCGAGGCGCCAGTCGGACATCGAGATCGGGATCGGCATTGGGCTCAATACCGGCGAGGCCTGCGTCGGCAATGTCGGCTCCGACCAGCGTTTCGACTATTCCGCCCTCGGCGATACGGTAAATCTCGCCTCACGCCTGGAGGGCCAGTGCAAGACCTACGGCGTCGAGATTGTCGTTAGCGAGAGCACGAAGGAAGAAGTGCCGGGCTACGCGGTGCTGGAGCTCGATCTGATCACGGTCAAGGGCAAGACCGTCCCGATCCGGATTTTCACCGTGCTCGGAGGACCGGAAAAGGCGGCCGATCCGGCCTTCGCCACGCTCTCGGAGGAGAATGCGGCGATGATCGCGGCTTTCCGGGAGCAGCGCTGGGGCGACGCGGAGGCACATTCGGCGGCCGCACGGAAACATGCCAGCGCGCTCGGGGAAAAACTCGACGAGTTCTACGATCTCTATGACGCACGCATCGCCAGCTTCAGGAAAGAACCGCCGCCAGCAGACTGGGACGGGGTTTACATCTCGCTCGAGAAATGACGACGCGCTATAGAAACCGTCCTGCCTGACCGATTAGAAGAGCTTTCCATGTCCCTTGCCTTTCGCCGTGCCACTGCGGCCGATCTCCCGGCCATCATCGAAATGCTCGCCGACGACGAGCTTGGCAGGCAGCGCGAGGATACCAGCGTGCCGGTCGCGGACTGCTACCGGGAAGCCTTCTCTGCCATCGACCGGGACGGAAACCAGTTTCTCGCCGTTGCCGAAAACTCAGGCGAAATCGTCGGCACCCTGCAGCTGACCTTCCTGCCGGGCCTCTCGCATCAGGGGCTCTGGCGCGGCCAGATCGAGTCGGTGCGGGTGTCTTCCAAAACCCGGGGCGGCGGCATTGGCCGGCAGATGCTGGAATGGGCGATTACGACCTGCAAGGAGCGCGGCTGCCGCATCATCCAGCTGACCAGCGACAAGAGCAGAACCGACGCGATCCGGTTCTACGAGAGTCTCGGCTTCACCGCGAGCCACGAAGGCTTCAAGCTGAAGCTGTGATTAAGTGTCCCAAATGCAAATTTACGACCGATAGCCTGGCGAAGGCCTGTCGCAACTGCGGTTACGCGCACGAGCCCGTGCTCTCCAAGTTCCAGCGTTGGGATATTACGATCGAGTTTTGGATAGTCCTGTTGGGAACCATCGCGAGCACGATCTGGTATTTGCTTGCTATTTGACTACGGGCCAATTTCTTCCGCCCAGGCCGCCTCGAAGACCAGCACCGCCAGCTGCAGTTAGCCGGCGGTGCCCAATCGGATGGAACGGAGCGTTACTGACGCGCCGCGTATCCCCGTCCGGAATCGTAGTCCTCTTCCTTGACCTCGCGCTGACGGCGGATTTCGTAATACGCTTCGATCTCGGCGCGCCTTTCGGCAGCTTTCTGTTCGAGGCCGCAACTGGAGGTCTTGGCGACCTGCTCGATGGCCTCGAACTCTCCCTTGCGCTTGGCCAGTTCGGCCTCCTCGCCGTTGTCACCGGCCGCGGCCACCGCCAGCGGAACGAAAAACAGAATGGCCACGCCGGTGACCAGCGCATCTTTAGATGCCTCCGCATCCTGCGCCCGGCTCGCGGTCAGCAACCTGTCAGCCGCCCTCTCCATCTCGAACTCGAGCTGCTGGCAGTTGAGCCCGGTGTATTTTCCGGCATCCGCCTTCTGGGCTTCGATCGTGTGCGAACTCGACGCGCAACCGGACATGGTGAGCGCTGCGGCAGTGACGGCCGCAACCGAAAATTTCTTCATGGAATAATCCCCGACTGAATACCTGAATACGCAGGCCCCGAAGCATCTGTTCCAGCAAAGGGGGCTCAAGGCAACCATCGTTTGCTCGATTTACGAAAAATCAAAACTCAGGAGCACCATTCGCCGACAAGCGCCCCTATTTTTTCAATTTTAACGGGATTAATGCAGTCTCGCAGAATCAGGCCCGCGGCAGGCAGTAGAAGATCGACTCGTAGCGCGTCATCGAATAGCTGCCGAAACGGAACTCGTAATCCTCGCACATCGCCATCATCCGGAGCGGCATCTCCCAGAGATGCCGGGTCGCGTGATAGACGCTGAGCGCGATCTGCGGACGGTAGCGGGCGACGATCTCGGGAAGATCCGCGATCAGCATTTCCTCGGCACCCTCGACGTCGAACTTCATCAGGTCGATTCGCTCGGGCGCGATCTCCTCGATCAGCGTCGAGAGCTTGCGTGTTGGGTAGACCGGCAGCGACTTCTCGCTTCGGGCCTTCGCTTCGGCGGTCATCGCGTGGGCATGTGAGGCGGCCTGGCCGTCGTCATACTGGAGAAAATCCGTCTCCCCGTCCCTGTCTGTGACGCAGTAAGGGAACAGCTCGACCAGTCCCTCGTACTGGTCGAGCGCATCCCGCACATAGCGGCTGAGATAGGTATGGCCGAGCGGGTCGATATTGATCAGCCGGCCCTGCCCATGCATCAGGGCCGCGAAGCCGGGAATTTCGAAACCGTCGAAAACTCCGAAATTCAGTACCGTGTCTCCCGGTGACACCTCTACATGCTCGAAATATTGCTGCCCCCGCAGCATCGTGCCGACAAAGGCATCGAGCCGCGCGAACGGGGGATCCCGCAGCACGGAGAGATAGGCACTCCTGCTCTGCTCGTCGGCGAGCGCGTCGTGGACCTTGCGGATATCGCCGGCTCCGAGTTTCAGGCGATTGGGTTCATGAACCGCCGGATACAAGGTGGAAGAGATCTCGATCCTGCCGGCCTCCAACTTTGCGGTCCCCTCGCGCAGCAGGATCGTGATTGCCGTGTCTTTCGGCAGGTGCACGCGCTCCGGCTCGTCTGCTCCGTCGATGAGGTCGGAAATGTCGTTCAGAAACCGGGAAAAGCCGCTGGACGGGCAATCCGCCGCCAGTGGCAGGACCATGATCCGCTCGGCCGGCCATCCGGCTCCTGAGAGCCGGCGCGCGCGCTCCTCCCAGTCCGCATCCGTGATCAGGACAAAGCTCTCGCCCTCCGTCACGGGAAGCCTCTGGTCCGGTCCGATGATGCCGAGGCATTCCGCCCCCGGATGAAGCCGCGCGACGAGCCGGACAAGTTTCCAGGTCAGGGCATCGGCGCCGTACACCCAATAGGGCGCCGCGGGCAGGTGGATCGGGTGGGAGATGGCCCTGTAGGCAGCGCTCGAATATGACATGGCGCCTTGGTTCCAGATTTCCGCGGGCTTGTAAATAGATCCGGCGGCCGGACAGACGGGGAACGCCAGCAATCTGCGGCAAGACGAAAGCGGCCTCCGGAGAGGCCGCTTCTGCCCGGTTCACTCATGTATCAGCGGTAGGTCTGGCCGCCGTCGAGATCGACCACGATCCCGGTCGCCCAACCGGCGCGCGGCGAGCAGAGGAAGGTTACCACGTCCGCGATCTCCTCCACCGTCGCCGCCCGTCCGAGCGGTTGGCCCGCCAGGAAATCCTGCCATCGACTCTCGTCGCCCTTTTCCGCCGAAGCCTTGGTCTTCAGCAATGTCACCAGCCGGTCGGTCGCGACCAGTCCCGGATTGACCCCGAGCACGCGCATCCCGTCGGCAAGCGCGTTCGACCCCATCGCCTTGGTGAAGGCGTTGAGCGAGGCATTGCCAGCCGTCCCGGCGATGTATTTCGGATCAAGCTTCACGCCGGCGAGACCGATGACGTTGAAGATCACGCCACCGCCTTTCGCCTTCATCAACGGATAGAAGGCGCGGGCCATGTTGATGTAGCCGAAGACCTTCAGATCCCAGGCCTGCCGCCAGGTCGCCTCGTCGATCGCCTGCAGATCGCCGCCGGGGATCGCACCCGCGTTGTTGACGACGATGTCCGGCACCGGAACCGCCGCGCTGAGCCGTTCGACGGCGCCCGGCGCGGAGAGATCCACCGGATGGATCGCACAGTCCGCGCCCGCACCGGCCAGCAGGTCGCGCGCCTCCTCCAGCCGATCCTTATCGCGGGCGACGAGATCGAGAGTACAGCCTTCCGCCGCGAACGCCCGCGCGCAGCCGAGGCCGATGCCTTTCGACGCGCCGGTCACCAGGACGCGCTTGCCTTTCAGTCCGAGATCCATCCCTTTGCTCCCATTTGTTCTTGCTGACGGTCGTTGATTTATCCGTCGCTTGTTCCTCCGATACCATGTGTCTCTCGCCAGTCGGAAAGAAAGGCCCCCATTTCTTCCGAGCCTGTCGCCGCAAGAGCCTCTTCCGGAAATCGGGCTCCGGCTTCAAGCAACAGCCGCGCACAGGCGAGGTAATCGGCCGCGTCCGAGGGAGGGGCGAACTCGGCCCCGTGTATCACTGTCCCGATCGCATCGCCGCCGAAGCGGTTCCGGTGAGAGAGGTTCGGCTTCAATGTGAGCAGGTAGGCCACCTGGTCCGCCTGCCCGTTCCAGCCGGCGGCATGCAGCGGGGTCAGCGCCATCTCGTCGGTCTCGTCCGGATCGAGCCCGGCGTCGAATAGCGCCTTCAGATGTGGTAGCGCCCCTGGCTGACCTGCGATCCTGACGGCGAGCTTGCGGTCCTCGCTGCCGAGCGCCAATCCGCGAACGTCACCGGCGGGCTCTCCGCCGCCGGCGCAGGAGGCCAGAACGGCAACTTCGGGCGGAAGCTCCTCTCCGCAACCCCGCGCCTCCAGTACCCGGGCGAAATCCCGGTTTCCGTAGAGACAGGCGAGGGCATAGGCCGTGCGGCCGTTCCAGACCGCCCGCGGCTCGGCGCCGTGCTCGAGAAGCAGTTCGGCGAATGCCCCCGAGCGCCCCCGCCGCGCCGCCTGATGCAGGGCGGTGAAGGTCACCGGCGGCTGCCCGCTCGGATGGGGGTGAAGTCCCTCGTTGGGATCCGCGCCGTGTTCGAGCAAAATCCGGACGGCTTCGATGCGGTCGAAGTCGAGAGCCCGGGCGAGCGCGTTGGTGCGCGCGGGATTGACACCATAACGGCAAAGCAGGCGCAGCCCGTCGAGATGCTCCAGCTCGACGGAGTGGTAGAGGCTCTCGTTGTCGTCCGGGTCGGCACCGTGCTCCAGAAGCCAGGCCGCGAGCGGCATGTTGTCCCCGTGCCCGAGCGCACCGTAGAGCGCGGATTGACGGTGTGTATCCGAAGGATCCTCCGCGTAGCTCTCGTTCGCGGAGGCGCCGTTGGCCCGCAGCAGTTCGGCGACCGCGAGGATCCGCTCTGACGGGACCTCCACACATTTGTGATAACGCGAGAAGCAGAGATGGACGAGCGGCGTGCGGCCTCCGTTTTCCGTTCGCGCCGCTGCCGGGTCCGCGGCGATCCGGGCCCGCACAGCCTCGAGATCGTAAAGCGCGAGTTCGATCGCCAAGTCGAAATGGGCTAGCGCCGGCTCGGCGCCGAGCAGCTTTTCGATGACCCAGCCCTGACCGTGGAAGAGCGCTTTCTTCAGCCGATCCGCTCTTTCCGCAACGGTCATCTCGCCGGCCTCGAGGGCGAGTTTAAGTTTCGGCCAGCTTTCGTGGCCATGCTCCACGGCAACGACTTGAAGAACGTCGGCGTGGCGCGGCGCGGTCACATCCGTCAGGACGGCGCGCAGCCGCGCGGTCGCGGCAGGATCGCCGGCAGCGATCGCTTTTCTCAGAAGTTTTGCCGAACGGCGCAGGTTATCGAGTGTTGCGGACATCCGTTTTCTCCCGACAGCGCGCCCATGGATCCGCTACGTCGGGCGCCGGAGGAAAACCGGAAGAAAGACTTCTACTCCAAGGTGCTTTCGCTTTCCGCGGATCGGGACGCCGCCTTGCCGGCTCGGGATTGCTACCATCGGCATGCATCTCATGCAACGCAAGCGATCAAGGTATGCACACGAAATCGCCCCCGTCCGGTTGACCCTCGGCCCATTCGGAGTCACGCTTTCATTGTCCCATCCGGACAAGGCGAAACCCAAAGAGGGAGATCGTTAACGCGATGGAACCACCGATGCAGGAACCGCGTCTCTGACGAAGGGGCGCGACGGCAACGAGGCGGCCCGGGCCGCCGGTAAGTCCGCAGACATATGAAGATCAGAGAGCCTCAGGCTCGATAGTCTGTCTTATGCAACAGACATGAAAAAATGCTATGCCCCACCTGACGCAGACGCGCGGTGGGGCTTTGCATTTCCGCCTTCCGTGGTCGCGCACGGCCCACATCGCACACGGAACGAAAACCGGCATCGATGCACAAGAACCTCAGGCACGACCGCGTTCTGGTCGTCGATCTCGAACTGACATGCTGGGACGGCCCCCCGCCCGCGGGCGAGCGTCCTGAGATCATCGAGATCGGGCTCGCCGAAATTGACCTGAAACGCGACGAGATCGTCCGTACAACCTCGATCCTCACAAAACCTGTGGACTCGCAAATCTCGGCTTTCTGCGCCGAGTTCACCGGGATCACCGCAGAGATGATCGCCGCCGACGGGATCCGTTTTCAGGACGCCTGCCACCGGCTGCGAAAGACCTATGGTTCGAGTTCGAAACTCTGGCTCGGTTGGGGGTCTGACAATGCCCTGTTCGATACCGAAGTTCGGGCGAAACAGGCCGTGGATCCCTTCTCGCACTGCTATCTGGATCTCTGCCAGGTGCAGGAATATGTGCTCGCCGGCGGACGCCGGATCTCGCTCGACGAAGCGCTCGAAGTCATGAAGCTGGAACGGGCCGGCACCGCCCACCGGGCCGAGGGAGACGCAATCGACACCGCGCGGCTGTTCCTCGCCTGGCGCGAGCGTTTCGGCCTCGGCTATCTGCCCCACGAACATTTCGATTGAGGAATAAGCCGGTCAGCGGCCGAACAGGTCCGCGACCGTATCCAGCCAGAGCTTGTCCGCAGCCTCACCCTCGAGGGTGCCGTAGGCCGCCATATAGATCTCGGCAACCTGGAGGAACCGGTCCTTCTCGGTCAGCATCCAATCCTCGTAGGACCAGGGCAGATCCGTCGGCGCGATGTTGCTGATCGCACCGCAGAAATGAGCATCCTCCGGCCCGGTCGCCGTTTCGACCACGGTCTGTTCGATGGCGAAATCGAAATCCTCGAAATAGCGGATCCTCCGGTCATCCTCGTCGGAATAGTTCCGCAGCAGCAAGCCGTCGACGCTCGCGCCCGGCGCGCTGACGAGCGCGGGATAAGGCTCGTTCGCGACCCTTACACGCGCGTAACCGTGCAATGTGGCAGCGGTGGAGAAAGACCCGGGCGACCGTCCGAGCACCAGCCGCAACACATCCGGGTCCATCAGGGTCCCGAAAAAGAAATAGGGGAGGCGCATCTTCGCGTTACCGGTCCGCGGCGAGATGTACCGTGCAGCGGGTCGAGCCTTCCCGGGTGAAGATATAGACGCCCTGCTCGATCGGGTAATTGCGCGGCCGCCGGATGTCGCGTGCGCGGGCCGCCCTGTAGGTCCGCCCGCCGATCCGCGCGATACCGCCGCCGAAGCGGTTGAATCGTCCGTCGCGGCAGGCGTCTGTCGCCTGCTTGTCGAAATCGGCGACCTGCCTCAAGGCGCGGCTCTCCAGCATGAGCAGACCGCGCTTCGCCGCGTTCTCGTAGATCGTGCTTTTTTCCAGGGTCACCCGCTTCATCCGCCATTCCGGCCGCTCCGGCGCGCGGGACATGTGACGCGGGTTCGTCTTGTCCGGCGAAGCACGCTCCGCCGACGCCGGACCGCCGCCGCCGGCAATGCCGGTCAGCACGACCGCGCAGATCACGGCAAGAGACAGATTGCGGAGCGGTTTACCCAAAACGGCCTTCCCGAAAAATTACCCGACATCCAGCAGATGCTTCGCCAGCATAACATGGATGCCCTTGTTTCCGTTCACCATCTGGGTCACCCGAAGGTCGGCTGCAAGGCTGCAGAGCATGTAGGCCTCGGGCCGGCTGCGGTTGGTCCGCTCTGTGATGAGGTCCAGCATCTGGCGCAATGCCTCGCGTCCCGCCTCGTCCAGGTCCTCGTTGAAGGCCATGGTGATGAAATGGTCCGGCGTCTCCGCGCGCGGCAGCTTCAGGCTCATATCCTTGCGCACGGTCAGACGGAAACGGCCCTGCAGCGCCATTTCGATCGCCGTGACATTGACCTCTCCGTCGCCCTGGCAACCATGCCCGTCACCCGCCGAGAACAGAGCGCCCTCCACGAAAACCGGCAGATAGAGGGTGGAACCCGCGACCAGCTCCTTGTTGTCGAGATTGCCGCCATTGGCGCGCGGCTGGATCGTGCTGACCCGCCCCCAGGCCGGTGGCGGCGCGACACCCATGACGCCGAAGAACGGCGCGAGCGGGAGTTCGAGCCCCCAGGGCAGCCGGCCCACATTGCGCTCCATATCGATGGCGATGGTGGCATGGGTGATCTCGTCGAACTCGTCCGGCAGCGTGCCCTTGAGCGGCGCGCTGTAATTGAATCCCCAGTCCTGACGCGGCTTGACGTCGAGGATATCGACCTGCAGCACGTCGCCCGGCTTCGCGCCCTCGACATGAACCGGCCCGGTCAGGATATGCCCCGGAAGGCCCGGCCGCATCGTCTCGATGACTTCGAGATGTTCCGGCAGGACGGTGTATCCGGGGCCCGGCAGAACCGGCTTGTCGCCGGAGATGCTCGAGATCGTCACTTCGTCGCCGGAAGCCACCGACAGGACCGGTTCCAGCGCGGCGTCGAAGAATCCCCAGTGAACCGTCTTAGGACTGCTTTCAAGTCTGTGCTCGCTCATCTGACTCCCCCGCCCGACGAAAAGAAACCCATCAGTGGCCGTTTTCCACGACCGCCTGTCCCGATTTCAGCGCAGCCTTCTTCCGCGCCGCTTTCTTGGCCTGGCGCTCCCGCCGTGCCTTCTTGAACCGCTCGATGTAGACGTGACTCCAGCGATAGCTCAGCCAGCCGCCGCCGATCATCCAGGGAAGACAGCCGACAAAGAGCGGCAGCCCCCACTCGTCCAGCATCGCGGCGAAATAGACCCAGACCGCCATGATCCCGGAAACGTCCTGTCCGAGAATCTGCTCGAGACGCGCTGAGAAATGTTCAAAGGCGCTGAGATTGTCCCAGCGCCCCAGCATCAGGTTCCCCGTCTGCAGGAAAATGTAATAGACGATCGGCACCGTGAAGACGTTGGTGAGCCACGTCCAGGCCAGCGCAACCACGAGATTGAAAGTCCAGTTCGGGCGCAGCAGGCGGATCAGCGACCAGATCCCGGCGACGATCGGCATCTGTATTCCAACCAAGGGCGTCAGAGAGACGGCGACCCCGATGCCGACCCCGCGGGCGGTATAGTCCGGCAAATCGGTTCCCCGCAGGATGGGAATGACGAGCCGGTAACGCATGAGGCGCCTGAGCGGAGTGATCATATGTTCGGTCAAACTGGTCGAGAGTTGCCAATCGGCGTCACGGTCAAGCCATAGCAAGCCGCAGCCGCCGCGCGCAAAGAGAGATTTGCACGATTGTCTTTACATTTCGTGACCGCATCCAGCTTTAAGAAGGGCCCTGCGACGAAATAGCTATGGTCGCTCGCCCTTCGCCAGCCGGGCCGCGATGTCGTCGACCACATCGCGCAGCGAGGCAACGCTATCGATCAGATAGTGCGGATTGGCGCTCCTGAGGGTCCTCTCCGCCTTCTTCTTGCGCGCGGCGAAGCTCGTCTCGTCCAGCGCCTCGGTCTCCTCGCGGGAAAGTCCGAAAGCATTGCCGGACACCGTGACGCCGACCGTCCAGCAGCCCGCCGCATTGCCTTCCGCGATGCCGGGCTCCGTATCGTCGACCTTGATGCAGGCCGCGGCCGGCCAGACGTCGAGATCGAGGAAGCATTTATACATCATCAGCGGCGTCGGCCGCCCGTGCGCGAGATCTCCCGCGCAGACCATATTATCCGGCGCGTAGCCAAGATCGCGCGCGATCGGCACCAGCCGCTCCATGATCTCGCGATTGTAGCCGGTGGTGGAGCCGATCTTCATACCGCGTTCCCGCAGGGCGCCGACGGTTTCGAGCGCCCCCGGGATCATGTCCGCGAAATCCGGGATCACGTCGACATTCATCGGCACGAAGACCTCGTAGATCCGGTCGACATCGGCATCGGTGAACGCCGCGCCGTGCGCTTTCTCCCAGGCTTCCGCGATCCGCGGCTGGGTTCCCACGGCCTTGATGTGATCCCATTTCGGCAATCCCATCGGCGCGCGCGCCTCATCGATCGTGATTTCGACATCGAAGGCGGCGAAGGCACGCTGGAAGACCCCCATCGGCGCCCGGCTGCCATGATCGATAATCGTGCCGGCCCAATCGAATATGACGGCCTTTAGCTCAAGCTTCTCCGCGGACATCTGGAACTCCTTCCGAATTTATGCCGCCGCGCCGTAGAGCGATGCGACGGTTTCCTCTCCGAGCGCGAATGCGGTGCTCATCCCCGTGCCGCTCGAGACGACAAGAATGCGCACGCCCTCGGACGGCGTGTCGATAAAGGCCGTGCGGTCGGCGGCGGACGGGTAGATCCCGGTCCAGCGCTCGATAACCTTGCTGTTCTTCAGTGCCAGCACGCGGCCCGCTTCCTCGACAATCAGATCCTCCACCGCGGCCGGCGCGAACGGATCGGGCGTCGCGGCATAGTGATGGGAATCCCCCACCACGAGGGAGCCGTCAGCCCCCTGCACGACGATCAGGTGAATGCCATGAGCCAGCCATTGCGGCTGCTCCACCTCAAGGCGCGTGCGCAGAATCTTGGACGCCGGAAGTTCGGTATAGCCCTCGTACCGTACCAGGCTGAGATCCGACATGACCGCGCCGGGCAACTTCCATTCCGGCGGCTGCGGCGCCAAGCGCAACATCTGCAGCTTGCAAAGGCGGAGGCCGTAAGAGGCAAGACGCTCGGGAAACAGAGTTGCCAGATCCGGCCCGGGGCAGACGACCACCGCCTCGGCCTCGATCAGGCCCGCGGTCGTCTCCACGCCTCCATCAGAAACACCGATCACGGCGGTGGACCAGCGAATGTCGACGCCACATTCGGCCTGCAGATATTGCGCGATCCTCGGCAGCGCCTGGCGCGGTTCGACGCGCGCCTCGTGCGGGCTCCACATCGCCGCGGCGAGACGGGACGAGACCAGCACCGGAGCCTTCGCCGCCGCAGCCTCCGCAGTCAGCATCAAGCATTCGCGGCCCATCTCGGTCGCGGCGAATTCTTCCAGAACGGCGACCGCTTCCGGTCGCTGCGCCGTGATCAGAAGGCCTTCATGCAATACCGGGATTCCCGCCTTGGGGGCAATATCGCGCCATATTTCGGCCGACCGGCGTGCCCGTTCCCAGGTTTCACCCGCTTTCTGGCCGGTAACGGTCACGAAGCCGAAATTCCGGACCGAAGCGCCGTTCGATTGGGCGTCCCGATCGATGACGATGACGCGCTTGCCGCGCTTCGAAGCGGCCAGCGCCGTCGCCAGACCGCAGATACCGCCGCCGACAATCGCGAGATCGTAGGAATTTGCCATTTTCGCCCGCCCGAACTGAGGTGCCGGCTGCGGATAGCATACCGGCGTGACAAGTAGGTTACTCAGTAGTGCCTAAAGCACCGGCGCATCAACGGCGAAAAATGCGTATTGCTCGGAGATGTCACGCCACGAGCCGTTCTCGAAAATCTGGACTCGCGGCAGGACCGGCGGCATTTCGTGCTCGAAAACCTGCACGACAATGGCCATGTCCGCGTTCCTGCCATCGCGCGAGAGCGGCATCATCAGGCGGGACGTTCGCAGCATGCGCCCCTCGTCCCAGCGGAAGCGGCTGTGCGAGAAGACCGGAAGCTTTTCCTTGCAGGTGAGCATGAAGAGACCGTGGACGAAGTCGAAGTAACTTCCCCGCAGAACCTCGGAGAGGTCGATGCCCGTAATATCCCGGCCGAAATTCTCGGCGAAGTTCGTTCCGACCACCCTGTGGCGCACGCTCCCCGCTGCGACGTCGACATCCGTCAGCAGGCTGTGAGGAAGCAGAGCCGGCCCCATATCCATCGGATCCAGATCGCGGCGCAACGGCATCGCTGCCCCGTTGCGGATGCGAGTCCAGTAATCGAACGCGCGACAGAGAACGCCGTTCCCTAATACAGATTCCGTGCTATTCCGCAACGCAACACGCCCCAAACGCGATGCAGGAGAGCCAGCAGTAGCTCGCTCCGGTCCAGACACGAATCTATCATTTCATTTTAATTTAACTCAAACCCTTTTCGCATTGAAAAACAAAGAAAATACAAACCTATTTGGTGCAGAAAATTTATTTCTGCACCTTACGCGGATATTGATCGGACATTATTTCAAACTTGGATTCTCTTCAGCTGCCAAGTTCCGTCCGATACCCCTCGAGGAGCGGCGCAACGCCGGAAAGATCATATCCCTGTGCCGCGGCGGCGGAAGTAACCTCGGCGATCGATTTTCCGTGAAAACAGACCTGGGTCAGCGCCCACAGGATCGTCGATCTCGTCCCGCTCCGGCAAAAGGCAAAAACGGGTCCGTCGGCCGACTCGACCGCCGTATGATGCTCCGCCACCAGTTCGGGAGTGAGCGTAGGCATGGTCATCGGAATAAAACGATACGACAGCCCCGCGGCCTCGGCCGCGGCCCTCAGATCGACCTCAAGAGCCTGTCCCGGCTCCTCCCCATCCGGCCGATTGTTGATCACGAATTTAAAGCCTTGATCAGCTATCGCTTGCATATCTGAAGGAAATACCTGACCATCGACCGCATAATGCTCGCTGATTTCTCTGATATTCATTATGGTGCACTCCGCCTCAACGACTCTGAAATCTGATTGATTTTTCTCACAACGCCGGGTTCAAAACGACTCTCTATCAGCCACAAATTGTTCCTTTCGTGGTGAATCGCACCGCCGATTTTGCCTACTTGGTTCATTATCATATGCGATCTGATATAAAACATGTTGAAGACCACCATGCCGCGCACTTCGCTTCCAGTGCTTCCAGTGAGTCTGGATCAGGACATGGGTTTGGGGGAACCTATAGTGTCACGGTCGATTGACCAGCATCTTCTGCAGGAAGACGCCCAGAAGTTCATGGGTACATTCCTTTCAGAGCACAAGAAGTGGCTGCAACGCAAACCCGGCGGCAAGCAGTGCGATCTGTCGCGCCTGGACCTTGCCGGCATAGATCTCAAGAGCGCTTTGCTCCCACGCGCCGTTCTGGTCGGAACGGGCCTGCAGAACGCCCAGATGGAAGATGCCGACCTGAGCGAGTCCGATCTTTTCGGCGCGAAGCTTCAGGGCGCGAACCTGAAGCGGGCCAAGCTGAAACGCACGATCCTGCGCGGCGTCAATCTGAAGAATGCCGACCTGTCCCATGCCGACCTCGAGGATGCGGATTTCCGTGGCGGCCTGGTCCTTGGAGACTCGCCGGGTGAAACGATCGGCATGGAGCAGAGCGATCTCAGCGCCTGCCTGATGGATTTCGCCCGCGGTCAACGCGCCAAGTTCTCCAATGTGGATCTGAGTGGTGCCAGCCTCCGGGAAGCAAATCTGAAGGGTGCCGAGCTTTTCGGATCCGATCTGTCCGGAGTGGACCTCACCGGCGCCAATCTCGAGGATGCCGATCTCTCGGACACCCGCCTGACGGACGCCAAGCTCGAGCGCACGATCCTGAAGGGCGCGCGCCTCGCCAACAGCATGGTCAGCGAGGATGCCCTCGCCAGAGCCGAAACCGATGCGCACGCCTTCGACGAGATCAACAACGTCAAGCTCAGCATCGATCTCAACACCACGGGCGATTTCAAATCGCTGCCCCAGGAATTGCGGATCGCACTGGCCCAGCATTTCGAATGGCTGCAGTCGAACGGCGAACGCGGAACACGCGCGATCATCAAATCGATGTCGCTGCGCAAACTGAAGTTGCGGCGCCAGAACCTGACCGGTGTATCGCTCTATTCCTGCGATCTGAGCGATGCCGATCTGTCCTTCGCCAACCTGGTGCTGGCCGATCTCGAGAAGTGCAATCTCATGAACGCCACGCTCGCGGGCGCGCTGATGTTCGGCACCAATCTGAAAGGCGCGTTCCTTAGCGGAGCGGATCTTTCCAACGCCCATGTCGGCGCCATGCCGATTTTCGGGGCCGACGGAAAGCGGACCGGGAAGGTGCGCAAGACCGACATGAGCGCGGCGAACCTGAACAACGTCAACTTCGACGGCGTCGACATGGAAAGCATCGTCAGATAAGGCGCGGCGCGCCTCAGCTCTTCATCGAATTCCGCAAATCCTGATGCTGCAACCCGGCGAAAATCGATTTCGCCCCCTTCATGTGGGTATTGACCTTGGCGTTGTAGCAGATGTGGTCGAAACCGTGCTTGTCCACGATCTTGATCTTCTGATTGCGGAACCGCGCTTCGTCCTTCGGGCCTGTGAGGTAGAACCTGATCTCCTCGACCTGGTCGCCGAAAACATTCAGCCCCCTGAACCCGTCCAGAACCTTGTTCGCCGCCATGACATAGCGGTGCGCGGTCCAGATGTCTGAGCCGAGGGAGAGGTTCGCGCAATCGCCGACCAGGATCTGATCCGTGCGCGCCTTGCCGATCAGACGGGCGACATTGATGGTGACGTCGCCGACGATATATTCGTGGCGCGCGACATATTTCGGGCTCGGCTCGTAAAATACGTAATGGCTACCGCCGCTGAGAGCCAATCTGATGTCCGGCAGCGGCATCTTGTCCGTCATTTCCCGCTGCAGGCTCTTGTAATAGAGCGAGAACAGGGTCATCAGAACGAAGAGGCTGATATCCTCCTCAATGCCAGTCTCGAGGTTCCAGACGTAATAGCCGTCGCCGGTCGTCGAGCGCCCCATGACCATCGGCAGCCCTTTCTGGTGCAGGGTCGCCTCGGCGAGCGAGAGGCTGAATTTCAGCGTCGACAGATGGTTTGCCTGCTCTTCCGGGCTGTATTTCGAGAACCCGACGACATCGATGAGGAAGACGGTGCGGAAGCGGGCGAATCCGATCGAGTAGCGGGACATGACGGATTCGACATCGTCGTGCGAAAGCCCGTTGCCGCTGCCTCCGATCGGGAAATCCAGCCGGATTTCCGTCGGTTGCACACCGAGAAAACTCACGATGAGCTTGAATTCCTCGTCCGTGCAGTGACGCGGCCCCTCGAAGATCCGTTCCTCCGGCTCCTTCAGTTGAAAGAGACGCGTCTTCGGCAGCAGGATGATCTCAAGGCCCTTGCGTGACGGACGCCATGCCACGACCGCGTTCGAGCCGAACTGCGACAGACCGAAGAGAAGCTGATTCAAGGAAAGGCGCAGGTCGTCCCGGCGTCCGACGGGCGGCTGCGATCTCACGGTCTCCTGCATACTCGTTCACCAAGTGTAAAGGATTGCTCCATAACCTAAGCCATACTATGGCGGTCGGAAACCACCTTGAACCTGAACAGAAAATGCGTCCCGTGGCTTTCGTCGGATGCACGATCTCCCAAATTCCGGGGGGTTCACCGTCACGTGCATTCGCGTCGCGCATGCGGCAAATATTGAACCTTCGAGTGTCTGCATGACCGTGGCATTTGAGATATCCGAGCATCGCCCCATCCCAGAAGAGGTTATGACCTCGATAAAGTCGCACCATGCATATGTCGCCGGGCGGCCGGGCGGGACCCGACTCAACCACAACGACCTCGACGTCTCGAAATGCCGCTTCGACTACATGTCCCTGACGCAGGCGGTCATCCCTTGCGCAGATTTCACCGAGACCTCGTGCGGGCGCACCGACTTCAGCAAATCCGATCTCTACGGTTCGAACTTCGCCTGGGCAGACCTGAAGGGCGCGATCTTCTCCAAAGCCGACCTCCGCGGCGCGAACTTCACGATGGCGGACCTTACCGGCGCCTCCCTGCTGGAGGCCGACATGCGGCCCGGCCAGATCGTCCGATGGGCCACCAAGAGCAACGGCGGCGCCACGAGCACAAATCTGGACGGCGCGAATATGAACGACGTCGATCTTCGCGGAGCCGACCTTCAGGACGCCAATCTGACGAATGTCCGCGCCATCGGCACGATGTTCACCGACGACGACATGCATGCGGTCAACCTCGCCGGCGCGACCCTGGACGGGGCTGACCTCTCCGGGTCCAAATTGCGCGGGGTCATTCTCGCCGGCGCTTCTGTCGTCGGAACGAACCTTTCGAACTGCGATCTTTCGGGCGCCAATCTGCGCAATGTCGACCTGTCGAAAGCCAAGCTGCACAATACCAATCTCGACGGCGCAATCACTTTGGAGAACAGCGAGGATCTTCCCGGCGAGATCGCGGAGATGATCGGGTTGCACAGCAAGTGGATCGTCTCGAACGGCGAGGTTGGCGAGCGGGCCGATTTCAGCGGCATGGACCTGCACGAGATCGAGCTGACGGGATGCGATCTGCGCGGCGCGACATTCTCGGGCGCAAATCTGGACGGCGCGACTTTCGACCAGTCCGAATTGATGCTCGCCAATTTCTCCGGTGCCAGCCTGGTTCGTGCAAGCTTCATTGGCGCGGCCCTCCGTGGCACAATGTTCTCCAACGCGGATCTGCGGGAAACGAAGTTCATGGGCGCGCGCCTCGAAGTCGCCGAAATCTTCAATGCGAAACACCAGCGAACTGGCAAGACGATACCCGTCATGTTCAACGGCGCCGCCCTTCACGGCACCAATTTCGGCCGCGCCAAGATCGATGGCGCGATCTTCAACGACTCGGTTCAGGTCGGCACGATCTGGGAACATGCCAGAATCGATAACTGCACCGGCATTATCTGACGGGGATCGGACAATCGCACCGTCAATCACATCGCGCGCCCCAGAAGGCCAACCGGAACGTCGCAGCTTCAACCGTCGCGAGACATCGCTGACGGGGGCGATCTCTACGTCGCCGGACTTCCGGGAAAGCTGGCCTGTTGCGGTGCAGGACATCTCGCTCATCGGAATGCATATCGTCGGCGAGTTGCCCGATTTTGACTCATCCCGCACCTACTTTCGTCTCACGGGAACGAAAACCTGCATCGCCTGCGACCGGGTTTCCCAAAATGATGGCGGCCTCCGCGTGAAGATCGAACTCGCCCATCTGGAGCTTCAGAACCTGATATTGGAATCCGACGTTTACGCCTCCCTTGTCCTCGAAGCGATCCCCGACGAACTTCCGTCCTCCTGATCCAAAATATTCTTTATCCATTTGAAATAATTGCATTTTAAAGAAGACAAAATTAGTATTCTATGGCTATTGCAATTGAGAATGACTTTCAATAAGGTTCTCTCATCGACACCGGAACCGACGGCTCCGACCGGTCGGCCAAATGAAGGCGAGAGATATGAAGACCAAGATTTTTGCACAGATGGTGATCGCCGCAGCGACAGTCGCCGGCGCCCTGACCGGCCTCCCGGCCAGCGCCGACGAGAGCGGCTCCAAGAAAGCAGTGCTCGCGACCTATGCGGACATCGCCGCGGCCGGCTATGCCGACTCCCTCGCGAGCGCCGAATCCCTCCGCAATGCGGTTTCCACGCTGATCGCAGCGCCGACAGAGGCCAATCTGGCCGT
Organism: Nisaea sediminum; assembly: GCF_014904705.1. Lineage (NCBI taxonomy): Bacteria > Pseudomonadati > Pseudomonadota > Alphaproteobacteria > Rhodospirillales > Thalassobaculaceae > Nisaea > Nisaea sediminum. The sequence goes on along the minus strand of NZ_JACZCQ010000010.1, from coordinate 246,417 downwards.
GGCGCGCAGCGCCTGGATCGCCGCGCGCGAGCCTTACCAGCAGACCGAGGCTTACCGTTTCGGCAATGCGATCGTCGATGATTGGGAAGGCAAGGTGAACGCCTGGCCGCTCGACGAAGGCCTGATCGACTACGTGAAGACCGACTATTACGGCTCCGAGTCGGACGCCAATCCCTATTACACCGCGAACGTGATCGCGAACCCGGCTATGACGATCGGCGGCAAGACCATCGACGCCGGTACGATCGACCGCGCTCTGGTCGAATCGCTGCACGAGATCGACGAGATCGAGGCTAATGTCTCGACCGGTTACCACGCCATCGAGTTCCTGCTCTGGGGGCAGGACCTGAACGGCACCGGCGCAGGCGCGGGTGACCGCAAGGCCAGCGATTTCGACACCGGGAACTGCACCAATGGCAATTGCGCGCGCCGCGCCGCCTATCTCGCCGTCGCCACCGACATGCTGGTGGACGAGCTTGAGTGGATGGCGGCCCAGTGGGCCGACGGCGGCGCCGCGCGCACCGGCCTTCTGGATGGCGATGCGGACAAGGGCATCGCCACGATCCTGACCGGCATGGGCAGCCTCTCCTACGGCGAACTCGCCGGCGAGCGGATGAAGCTCGGCCTCATGCTGCACGATCCCGAGGAAGAGCATGATTGCTTCAGCGATAACACCCACCGCTCGCACTACAACGATGCGCTGGGAATCCGGAATGTCTATCTCGGCGAATACAAGCGGATCAACGGCACGGTCGTGAAAGGCGCGAGCCTGTCCGCCCTGGTCGCCGCCACGGACAAGGGTGCCGACGCCGACCTGCGCGCCGCCCTGGACGCCACCATGAACAGGATGACGGTCCTCTCCGACGAAGCGGAGAAGGGTCAGCGTTATGACCAGATGCTCGCGGAGGGAAACGCGCGCGGCAATGAGATCGTTCAAGCCGCCGTCGACGCCCTGACCGCGCAAACCAAGTCGATCGAGCGTGTCGTCGCAGCGCTCGGTCTGTCTGCCCTCGAGTTCGAAGGCTCCGACAGTCTCGACAACCCGGGAGCTGTCTTTCAGTAAGCGGGTGCGACACCAGCATATCTCTCCCACTAGGGGGCGGCTCACGCCGCCCCCTCTTTTATTCCGGGAGAGAACCGGACTGCGATAAAACGTCCCGTTCCCTCCATTGGAACGGCCCGTGTTCTTGCGATAGAACAGGCACATGTTGAACAGAAAGACCCTGCTGCTGACCGCGCTGCTCGCCATCGCCGGCGGCATTTCAGAGAGCGCCGCCGGCAGCGACGCCGAACGGATCACGCGCGTGGTGGCGCCGACCTCGGATTTCTCCAGCGCCGAGAAGTACGAGACCATGCAAGGGGGAGCGACGACGCACCTCAAACGAATCAATGGCGACGTCTTCTCTCATCCCTCGGCCAACATGGCCTTCGAGCGTAGGCTCGATTTCGAAATCGGCGACGGCATCTTCAAGAAGATGTGGGTCAGCTCGCCCGCCAGCACCAAATCCTCCGACGGCCTCGGCCCGCTCTACAATGCCCGCTCCTGCCAGCGCTGCCATCTGAAGGACGGGCGCGGCGCGCCACCGGTCGGCGTTCACGCGGGTTCCGTCGCCCTCCTAATCCGGCTCAGCGTTCCGCCCCGGAACGATGCGGAGCGGGCGCTTTTGGAGGCCGGAACCGTCCACGCGATCCCCGACCCGGTCTATGGTGGCCAGTTGCAACCCTTCGCCACACCGGGCCTGGACGCCGAGGCGCAGGTCGAGATCAGCTACGAACCGGTTCCGATCGCGCTCGCAGACGGCACCATGATCGAACTTCGCAAGCCGACGGTCACCCTCGCCGATCCCGCCTATGGGGCAATCCGCAACGACCTCATGATATCCGCCCGGATCGCCACGCCGATGATCGGCCTTGGCCTTCTGGAGGCGCTCTCCGAAGAAGATATCCTTAGCTGGGCCGATCCCGACGACCGGGACGGAGACGGTGTCTCCGGACGCCCCAACCGGGTCATGAGTGCGCTTCATCGGGAAGTCATGCTCGGCCGTTTCGGCTGGAAGGCCAACGAGCCGACCCTGAAGGATCAGGTTTCCGCCGCCTTCGCCGGCGACCTTGGCATATCGTCGAGCGTGCATCCGGCCAATGCCGGCGATTGCACGGAGGCACAGCCGGTCTGTCTCGACGCTCCGCACGGCGGCGACGCCGAGGACGGCAATGTCGAAGTGAACGATCACCTGCTCGATCTCGTGACCTTCTACAGCCGCAACCTGTCCGTTCCGGCACGGCGCAAAGTGGATGATCCGTCGGTACTTGCCGGCAAGCGGGTGTTCTACGAGACCGGTTGCATCGCGTGTCATCGCCCGAAATATGTGACGCCGCGCGATCCCTTGCGGCCGGAGCAGTCCTTCCAGCTAATCTGGCCCTATACGGACATGTTGCTGCACGACATGGGTGACGGCCTCGCCGATAACCGCCCCGACGGCAACGCGGACGGACGGGAATGGCGCACGCCGCCGCTCTGGGGTATCGGTCTCACCGACACCGTCAATGGCCATACCTTCTTCCTGCACGACGGTCGCGCACGGAACCTGCTGGAGGCAATTCTCTGGCATGGTGGCGAAGCCGCAAGCGCGCGCGACCGGGTGCTCGCTCTCTCCAAGCAGGAACGCGAGCACCTGCTTCGCTTCCTGAATTCCCTCTGACGAGGAGGACGACATGAAACGCATCGTAGCTTCAGCAGCCATCGCCTTCTCGGTCTCCTTCTTCCCGCAACCGGAAGGCGCTCGCGCCCAGGATGCCGAGACGGCCTATGCGACCATCGCCGCGGCCAGCGTCACCAACCATATTCTTCCGCGTTACGAGCGCCTCGCCGCCGCCGGCGCCACGCTCGCCGGCGAGGCGGACGCCTATTGTGCGGCCCCGGATGCCGCGGCTTTTTTCGCGCTCGACCGGGCCTTTCGCGATTTCTGGCTCAGCTGGGCGGACATCCGGCATATCCAATTCGGCCCGATCACCTATCTCGACCGTGCCTACCGGATCCAGTTTTGGCCGGACACGCGCGGCAAGATCGGCAAGCAGCTCGCCCGCACCCTCGCCGACGCGGACAGCGCCTCCCTCTCCGCGGAGCGCTTCGCCACCACCAGCGTCGCGATCCAGGGATTGCCCGCGCTCGAACGCCTGCTGGCCGAGGGCCATGACGGCTACGCCGGCGCCAAGGGCGCTTTCCGCTGCGCCCTGACCCGTGCGATCGCCCGGAACCTGGCCACGATCTCCGAGGAGCTTGTCGCCAACTGGAACCCGAACGACGGCTACGCTCACATGGTGGCGGTGGCCGGAACCGGGGACGGTCCCTACAACGAGGCCTACGAAGTCCCGGTCGACCTGCTGCAAAGCCTGCTGGGAGAAATCGAGGCCAATCGCGATACCCGGCTCGGTCACCCCCTCGGCTCGACCAGCGAGACCGCACGGCCGAAGCTCGCCGAGGCTTGGCGCAGCGGGCTTTCGCGCGAAATCCTGGGGCGATCGGTGAGCGGGCTCGAAGACCTTTATCTGAACGGCGGCTTCGACGCCGCGCTCCGCACCAGCGGTGAAGCGGCCCTTGCGGACCGGATCAAGGGGCTCTTCACCCGAATCGAAAGCGACGTCACGACCATCGGGATGCCGCTCTACGACGCCTTCGAGAAGACCGAAGGCCGGGAAAAGCTGCAGGCCATCCGCACCGAACTCAAGGAACTGGCTGGCCTGATTGGAACGGACCTCGCCGTCGCGCTCGACATCTCGCCCGGTTTCAACAGCAGGGACGGAGACTGAGCCATGATTTCACGCCGGGACCTACTCGCCGGGCTCGCCGCTACCGGCGCAACGACACTGTTCACCTCTCCGCTGACCGCCGGAAGCGGAGACGACCGCCTGCTGATCTCGGCCGCCCGCAGGAATGACGGGAGCTTCGTCCTCGTCGGCTGCACGGAAAGCGGGGAGATCACCTTCGAACTACCGCTCCCGGGGCGCGGCCATGCCACGACGCTCTCGCCTGACGGCAAAACGGCCGTGCACATGGCCCGCCGCCCAGGGCGATTCATGCTGGTGGTGGATATCGCGACAGGGACGCTCCGCGAATTCGTCAATGCGCCGGAGGGACGGCATTTCTACGGTCATGCCGGCTTCGCCCCGGACGGGAAACTGCTCTTCACGACGGAGAACGACTTCGATCGCGGCCGCGGCGTGATCGGCATCTGGGACTGCCGAGACGGATACCGGCGCGCCGGCGAATGGGACAGTTTCGGTATCGGTCCACACGATCTGACGCTGCTGCCGGGCGGTACCGTTATGGCAATCGCAAATGGCGGCATTCTCACCCATCCGGACAGCGGCCGAGCGAAACTGAATATCCCGGACATGAAGCCGAACCTTACCTTCGTCGACGTACGCGACGGAACCTTCATTCGCCAGATCGAGCTGCCAGCCGAGCTGCACAAGAACAGCATCCGCCATCTCGATTCCGGGCCCGACGGCAGCGTGCTCTTCGGCATGCAGTATCAGGGTGCCAAGACCGATGCGCCGCCGCTGGTCGGACATGTCGGGCCCGACGGCGGGTGTACTTTGTTCGATGCGCCGGAAACACTGACGCCGCAGCTGCAGGGCTACTGCGCCGACGTGGCGATCGACGCCTCGGGCCGGTTCGGCGCCAGCACGTTCCCGCGCGGAGACCGGATCGCGATCTGGTCGATCCCGGACGGCAAGCTCGTGATGCTCAATACAGTCCGCGACAGCGCCGGAATAGCGACCGGCTCCCGTCCCGGCGCCTTTCGCTTCTCCACCGGCTTCGGCCGCTTGCTGACCCGTGTGGCCGGACCGGACGGAACGATCGCCGAACACGGTGCGCGGCGCTTCGCCGGCCTCGCCTTCGACAATCACATGACCCTGGCTGACCGGCACATCTAAGGCACGGTCACGGCTTTACGCGGCAAGCCATATCGGCAAGTGTATGCAGCGTCGGCACCGGAAAACGGTGCGACAGTTCGCCGACTGGGCGGAGTGTGGGAGCCTGCCTATATCCGGTCCGTTACCGAGCTGCCGGCCAGAAACTGTGGAGAGAGAAATGTTGCGCAATGTCGCCTATGCCGCCGCCGTCCTGACCTTGATCGCCAGTCCGGCCGTCGCCTCCGGCGACGCGGACCAGGGCAAGAAGGTCTTTAACAAGTGCAAGGCCTGCCACGTCGCGGACAAGCAAAAGAACCGGGTCGGCCCGCACCTCGTCGGGATCTTCGGACGCAAGGCCGGTACCGTCGAGAGCTTCAAATATTCCAAGGCCATGACGGAAAAGGGCGAAGAGGGTCTCGTCTGGACCGAGGAGACCATGACCGAATATCTGAAATCTCCGAAGGCCTATGTGAAAGGGACCAAGATGTCTTTCGCCGGCCTCAAGAAAGAGGACGATATCGAAAACGTGATCGCCTATCTCAAGGCCGAAACCGCGAAGTAATCGCCTCTGCCTGACGATTCGGACCGCGCTGCCGGTGTTCCGGCGGCGCGGTTTCTATTTTTGCTTTCCGAATCTGGCTGCCAGCTCGGCGCAATAATCGCGCTCGGGATGCGCCCGCTCTGTGAACCAGAGGAAATCGAACCTCCGAGAGAGCGCCGCTTCGGGGACCGCCGAATTATCAGCGCCGCGCTCGAGAAGCGACAGCGACGCGATATCCCGCACGCCGAACCGGTGGATCAGATGATAGCCGGCGCCGATATCCCGGCGCGCATGTTGTCCGCCCGCGATCAGAACGGCGCCGTCGGCCGTCGCCGCGGCGCGGACCATCGCTTCCGCAAGGCTCGCGTCCCTGGCGATCTGAACCCTGATCATCGGCGCCAACCGGTCACGCGGTACCAGCTCGCAATGACCGCGATAGACCGCCTCCTCGACCGCATTCCTGACCTCTTCAGGTAACGGGGCGTTCAGGTGGAAAGCGTCCGTCAGGCCCGGATCGGCGTTTTCGGGATCGTTCGCCAGTTGCCCGACCGTCCCGCGGTCGATATTTCCGGCGACCATAGGCAATCCGGCCGCCAGCGCGACCTCGGCGATCGGCCGGTAGTATTTCCAGTCCGGCCAGCCGGACTCCGCCCAACCGACTGCCTCGGCGAAGCGATCCGGGTCGGTATCGCCGCCGGCGGCAAGATCGTCGATGGCGGGTTGCTTGCCGCGTGGAATCATTTCCCACACCAGTGCCGGCCGACGACCCAGATCGACCATCCGCGCGAGCAGGCGCGCCTGGATCAAATGATGCTCCGGATTGTTGTGCTTCTCGCCCAGCAGCACGAAACGATGCGACGCGAGTTCGCGACCGAGGTAAGCCTCGGCATCTGCCGCAACCGTCGCCAAGAGTGCGGGAACGAAAGACAAGGCCAGAAGCAGGGCCGGCACGCGGCCCGGTATCAGGTTCGAGAACACGTAACGCCCCCCTTTTGCCGTCGCTTGAGAACAGATAGCCCCGGGGGAATGATACGGCGCTGCGGCGAAATGTCGGGCCCGGTCAGTCGAACAGACTGTCGATCGCGGCCTGATCCATGATGTCGTCGATCTCGGCCTGGTCGTAGCGCGGCACGGTGCCGTTGATGACGCCGGATATCTGCTCCAGCGTCGCCTTGATCTCGCGGACCTTCGCCATGGTCTGATGCTGAAACGCGTCAGCGGGCACCGTTCCGTTCAGCTTCTTCAATAGGTCGGTTGCCGAGAAGATCTGCTCGTTCGCCGCCGCGACGAGATCCTCGAAGGCGTCGATATATTCCCGGGGCGCGTTCTCGTAAGCCCAGATGGCGAGTTCCTTGTCGGAGAATCCGCTGGCGGCGAAATGCTCGATATAGGTCGCCGGTTCCCACTGCTCGACCTCCTCGAGCATCTCCGGCATGTCCGGAACGAGCTCGAGCAGCATCACCACTTCGTTGAAGTGATTCAGATAATCCGTTGCCAGTAGGGACGTCTCATTGATGTTCGTCCCCCGGACAAGCAGTCGGTAGGTTTTGGTCAGGCGAGGCTGCGTATCCATCACAGCAACCATAGCGCATTCCCGGCATTGTACAGATGCAATTATCCAAATTAACGCCTCAACTCATTAAGATTACGTATATTTTAATCATGTTGCCGGTACTTTCGGCGGTACGCTGTTGACGCTCTCCAACCCCGGCGCGGGTCAGTCTTCGAGGTCGAAGCGCCGCAGTTTGTCGGGATTGCGCGTGATCATGATTTCCTCCACCCGGTTATCGCCCCCAACCGCGAAGGTCACCACCGCCTCCGTCCGGGTGCCGGCGCGGGCGATCAGCGCGCGCTGCGCGTTGATCTCGGCGACAGCGACCTGATAGTTCGCATACCAGCGTGAGAGATAGCGGGTGACAAACTGGAGGATCACATCCGGACCATGGAGCGGTTTGCGGATCGAATCCGCCTTTCCGCCACTATCCGCAGTCAGCACCGCGTGGCTCGAAAGCAGGGCCGCAAGGCCGTCGGCGACGCCTGTCGTCACGGCGGACTGGAAGGCCTCGACCAGGCGCTCCTGGATGTGTTTCGGAGCCGGCCTGGTATTTCCCGCGCTGCGGACATTGACCCGCGCGCGGGACGCCAGCTTGCGGCATGCCGCCTCGCTAACCTGCAGGCTTTCCGCGATCTCCGCATACTCCATGCCGAATACGTCATGCAGGATGAAGGCTGCACGCTCCTTCGGCGCCAGACGCTCGAGCACAAGCAGAAACGCCATGGTGACGCTCTCGCTCATCAGAAATTCGGTCTCCGGCGTTCCCTCCTGCGCCGTTTCCATCGGCTCCGGGAGCCATGATCCGACATATTCGGTCCGGCTCCGGCGCGCTGACTTCAGCACGTCGAGCGACCGGCGCGTGGCCACCGACGTGAGCCAGCCCCGCCGGTTCTCGATTTCGTCACGATTTGCCGCGTCCCAGGCGAGAAAGGTGTCCTGAACGACGTCCTCCGCCTCGGCGCGGCTTCCGAGCAGGCGGTAGGCGAGACCGGTCAGCATCGGTCTCGCCTCCTCGAATGCTTCTATATGATCCAACGGCCGTTCCATCAGTGGTTCGAGATCTGGATCCGGTTCCAAAGATTGATCATCGCCACGATCGCCGTCAGCGTCGAGATCTCGCGGTCCGTGAAATGTTCCCTCAACTCCTGCCGCAAGGGGCCGAGATCCACCTTCGGATCGGGCTCCGTCAGCGCTTCGGTCCAGGCCAGCGCGGTCTTTTCCGCCGGCGTGAAGTCGCGCACATGGCGCCAGACGATGACGCGGTCGATCCGGTCCTGGCTCTCGCCGTCCTTACGCGCTTCGTCGATATGCATCTTGACGCAGAAGGCGCACTGATTGATCTGCGATGCCCGGAGCTTCACCAGGTGATGGAGAAGCCTGTCGAACCCGGCCTCCGAAATCTCGTTCTCGACGGCCTGCAAGCGGCCCAGAATATTTTCTGCATTGGCGTAAAAATTCACGGCTGCGGTCCCGGTCACCTTATCCTCCTTCATGGCGTTGCGGTGGGGTTTCACAGACCTGTCGAGCCAGCGCCAGCGGCTGTGACGTAGGGCGGCATTTTTTTCGCCGCGGCAGCGACGCGCGCTGGAAGTCGCCGGGCCGACGGGGTAGCTTTGCGGCCATGACGAACCGCCTGATAGCATTCGGGAATCTGTTTCTGGGCACGGTCCGAGACGTGCTCCCGATCATCGTCGTCGTCGCCTTTTTCCAGCTCGTCGTCCTGCAGCAACCGTTTCCCAACCTGACGGAAACGCTGATCGGGCTCGTGATCGTGGTGCTCGGCCTCACCCTGTTCCTGCAGGGCCTGGAGATGGCGCTGTTCCCGATCGGCGAGTTCCTTGCCGGCGCCCTCGCGCGCAAAGGCAGCCTGCTCTGGCTTCTGCTCTTCGCCTTCGGTCTCGGCTTCGGAACCACGGTCGCCGAGCCGTCGCTCATCGCCGTCGGCGAGGAAGCGGCACGCGTCATGGCCGAGAGCGGTTTCATCCAGCACGATCCCCGCGCCATGGCCGACTATGCGCTGGCATTGCGCTACACGGTTGCTGTCTCGGTCGGCGTGGCGATCGTCGTCGGCGTCTTCCGGATCCTGAAGGGTTGGCCGCTGCACTGGATCATGATCGGCGGCTATGTCGTCGTCCAGGGCCTGACCGCCATCGCGCCGGAGGAGATCATCGGCATCGCCTACGACAGCGGCGGTGTCACCACCTCGACAGTCACCGTGCCGCTGGTGACCGCGCTCGGCGTCGGGCTGGCGACGGTGATCCGCGGACGGAACCCGGCCATCGACGGGTTCGGCCTGATCGCCTTCGCCAGCCTGTCGCCGATGATATTCGTGCTCATCTTCGGAATGGTGGTCTGATGACGGAATGGCTGACGGCGCTCGCGGACGCCTTCTTCGGCACCATCCTCGACGTATTGCCGATCGCCGGCATCCTCGTCTTCTTCCAGCTCGTCGTCCTGAGGCAGCGCATTCCGCATCTCGGACGTGTGCTGACCGGTTTCGTCTACGTGATCATCGGCCTCGCGCTGTTCCTCGTCGGCCTCGAGAAAGCCCTCTTCCCGATCGGCGAGCACATGGCGAAACAGCTCACCGACCCGGGCTTCATCGCCCTTGGCCGCCCGGCGGACTCGATAAGCTGGGCGGACTATTACTGGGTCTATCTCTTCGCCGCCGCGATCGGCTTTTCGACGACCATCGCCGAACCCTCGCTGATCGCCGTCGCGAACAAGGCCAGCGAACTGACCGGCGGCTCGATCAGCGGTTGGGGCCTCAGGATGGCTGTCGCCATCGGCGTCGCGCTCAGCATCGCGGTCGGTGCCTTCCGCATCGTCACCGGAACACCGCTCTATCTCTACATGATCGTCGGTTACAGCCTCGTCGTCCTGCAGACGATCTATGCCCCGCGCATGATCATACCGCTGGCCTATGACAGCGGCGGCGTCACCACCTCGACCGTGACCGTCCCGCTGGTCACCGCGCTCGGCCTCGGGCTGGCCTCCACGGTGCCCGGCCGCAATCCGGTGCTCGACGGATTCGGCCTGATCGCCCTCGCGAGCCTGTTCCCGATGCTCAGCGTCATGAGCTACGCACAGGCGGGGGCCTGGCTCGCCGCGCGTCGCAAAAAGCGGGAGCGGGAACGCGCGGATTTCGATAAAGCGACCCCACAGACAGGGAGTGAGCGATGAAGTTCAAACTGATCGTCGCCGTGGTCAATGACGAGAAGACCGACATCGTCGTCGATACCGCACGCAGCTGCGGCGGAACCGGCAGCACGGTGATCACCAATGTCCGCGGCGAGGGGCTGAAGCCGTCCTCGACCTTTCTCGGGCTTACCCTGGAAGGTCAGCGCGACATCGTGCTGCTCGTCGTCGAGGAGCATATGTCGCGTCATATCCTCGAGGAAATCGGCAGGGCGGCCCGGTTCGACGAGGATGTCGGGAGCGGCGTGGCATTCCAGATCGACATCGAGGACGCCGTCGGCCTGACCTCGCAAATGAAGACCATCGAGAAAGAAATCGAGGAAGAAATATGAGCCAGCACAGTTACGTGAAGGTTGAGGACGTGATGAGCGGCAATCCGCGCGTCATCGACGGCCTCGCGACCGTGCGCAACGCGATTGACCTGATGCGGGAGCACCATGTCAGCTCGCTTGTGATCGAGCGCCGGCACGATGGAGACGAATATGGCGTGGTCACTGTCGGCGACATCGCCGCGCACGTCGCCAGCAAGGACCGGTCGCCCGAGCGCACAAGCGTCTACGAGATCATGTCCAAGCCGGTGCTGACAGTCGATGTGAGCATGGACATCAAATACGCGATCCGGATGCTGAACCGTTTCAAACTCACCCGGGCGCTTGTGACACGGCAGGGCGAGATGGTTGGAATCGTCACGCTCCGCGACATGGTGGTACGCTACACGTCGAACGGATCCGACTGACCGCCCGGGAGGAACGGCAAGAGGTGAACGGCCCCCTCGGAAACACCGCCTACCGGCACCTATTTGCGGCGCAGGCGCTCTCGCTTCTCGGCACCGGCCTCACGACCATCGCGCTCGGGCTTCTGGCCTACGACCTCGCCGGTGCCGATGCCGGTATGGTTCTCGGCACGGCCCTGGCGATCAAGATGATCGCCTATGTCGGCCTCGGCCCCATCGGCGCCGCTCTGGCGGAGCGATTTCCCCGCCGCCCCTATCTCGTCTCCCTGGATCTGGTCCGCGCCACCTTGGTCCTCGTCCTGCCGTTCGTTTCCGAGATCTGGCAGATATACCTGCTGATCTTTCTGTTCCAGGCCTGTTCCGCCGCCTTCACCCCGACGTTCCAGGCGACGATCCCGGATCTTCTGCCGGACGAAAAGGACTATACGCGGGCGCTTTCCCTGTCCCGGTTGCTCTACGATCTCGAACAGCTGCTCAGCCCGGTGCTGGCCGGCCTGCTGCTGACATTCGTCAGCTTTCACTGGCTGTTCGTCGGGAACACGGCCGGTTTTCTCGCCTCGGCCGCCTTCATCGTTACAGCCGCCATTCCACGCCAGACGACCGACGAGAACCGGCGCGGCTTCTGGCAGCGCGTGACCCGCGGGACCTGGATCTATCTGAAGACACCCCGGCTGCGCGGTTTGCTCGCACTCAGTTTCGCCGTCGCCTCGGCGGGGTCGATGGTGATCGTTAATACCGTCGTCTTCGTCCGGACCGAGCTCGGCGGCAACGAGACCGATGTAGCGATCTTCTTCGCCGCCGCCGGCCTCGGGTCGATGGCAATCGCCCTTACCGTGCCCCGGCTGCTGGAGAGGATCGCGACGCGGCCTGTCATGATATGCGGCGGAGCGGTCCTTTGTGCCGGACTGATCATCGGGCTCTGGGCGGAGTCCTACGCCGGTGCACTCGCCATCTGGGTCTTCCTCGGCGCAGGGTCGTCCCTGGTCATGACCCCGTCCGGCCTCCTGCTGCGCCAGTCCAGCCATGCGGAAGACAGGCCCGCGCTGTTCGCGGCGCAATTCGCCCTCTCTCACGGATGCTGGCTGGTCGCCTATCCGGTGGCCGGCTGGATGGGCTCGCGCTTCGGCATGGACGCGGCCCTTATCGTGCTTGCCGGTGGCGCCGCGACGGGCAGCGCCGCTGCCCTGATGCTCTGGCCGCGCAACGATCCCGCCGAACTGGAACACGAGCACGAGGAAGTGGTGCACGCGCACGCGACGGTCGCCGACGGGCATCACCGGCCGGACCAGATCTCCAGCGAAGATCGGTCAGAAAGAAAGCACCGGCACCGGAAGTTCCGGCACCGGCACGTCTTCGTCATCGACGACCATCATACGGCCTGGCCGAGATCCGGCTGATGCCGGCACCCGGCCAATTCGCGCCGCTTACCAGGTTCCGGTATTCTGCATCGAGGCCCAGGGCTCGGCCGGGGCCAGCGCCTCGCCTTCCTGCAGGATCTCGATCGAGATGCCGTCCGGCGACTTCACGAAGGCCATGTAGCCGTCGCGCGGCGGCCGGTTGATGGTGACGCCGGCATCCATGATCTTCTGACAGGTCTCGTAGATATTCTCGACGCGGAAGGCGAGATGCCCCCAGGCGCGGCCGGTCTTGTACTCTTCCGGGTCCCAGTTGTAGGTCAGTTCGATCACCGGCGCGCGCTTGTCGGACGCGGCGGTCGCCTCGTCGCCCGGGGCGTAGAGGAAAATGTTGGTGAAACGGCCCTTCTCGCTCTCGTAGCGATGGACTTCCTTCAGGCCGAGGATGTCGCAGTAGAATTTCAGGCTCTCGTCGATGTCGCTGATCCGGACCATCGTGTGCAGATAACGCATGGGTTCGCTCCCGTTCCGCAAGCAGGTGAATGATTGGCTGGTTATGACATCGCGCAGCGGCGGCCGTGACACAACCCCGCTTTCCGCAATTCCTTCGTTCCGTTACGCGGCCTTGCCCATCTTCCAGGCCGCGATCAGGTCCGCCGCATCCGCCCCGATATGCTCCACCGGTTTGCCCGGCTTGAAGATCGAGGAACCGACGGCGACCGCCTTTGCGCCGGCGGCGAAAAAATCCGCGATGTTGCCAATCCCGACACCGCCGGTCACCACGATCCCGGCCTCCGGCGGGAGCACCGCGCGGAGCGCTCCGACGACCTTTGGCTGCACGGCATCGCCGGGGAAGAGTTTCAGATAATCGGCGCCCGCCTCGAGCGCCTGGAAGGCCTCGGTCGGCGTGAAAAAGCCCGGCATCGATATCAGACCCAAATCGGTGGTCTCGGCGATCACGCGCTCGTCGGTATTGGGCGAGACGATCAGACGTCCGCCGGCGCGGTCCACGTCCCTCACCGCCTGGGCCGAGAGCACGGTTCCTGCACCGATGACCGTGCGATCGCCAAGAGCCTTGGCGAGCATGGCAATACTCTGCAGAGGCCTTGGAGAATTGAGCGGCACCTCGATGACCCTGATACCGGCCTCGAAAAGCGCGGCGCCCACCGCGCCGGCCTGCTCCGGTTCAAGACCGCGCAAGATCGCGACAACGGGCGCCTCTTCCAGCGCCTGCTCGAAAGTGATCACCTTCACCCCCACGTCATGACACGGCCCAGTATGCCGCGCCGTCTTTCGCAAGGCCACCGCTCCGGAGCCGAAGCGGGATCATTCGAGACAGGAACGGAAGCCCTCGGCAAGCCCGAGCATCAGGGCGTCATAATTGTCCGGCCCGAAATCCAGCGAACTCCCGACAGGGTCGAGCAGGCCAAGCCGCGCCCCGGTCCCTTCCGCGACGATTTCGGCAAGACGGGGCGAGAACTGAACCTCCCGGAAGATGCATTTGATGCCGCGTGCGGAGACCAGCTCCCGAAGCTCGGTCAGCCGACCTGCGCCGGGGGGCGCCCCGGTGCCGAGGCTGATGGCACCTGCCGCCATCAGGCCGAATTCCGCCTCGAAATACTGATAGGCATCGTGAAAAACCAGAAACGGGCGGTCCTTGACCGGGTCGAGACGCGCTGCAATCGTCTTCGACAACGCCTCAAGTCCCTGCCGGGCGGCAATCGCATTGGCGCGGTAGAGCGCGCCGTTGGCCGGGTCGCGTTCCGCCAGGACCGTCGCGATTGCAGCCGTGAAAGCCATCGCGTTGCGCGGACTGAGCCAGACATGCGGATCATCGCCGTCATGGCCGTGAGCATGTTCGTCATGGCTGTGGGCGCCTTTGGCGTGGCCGCGATCCAGTTTCCAGACGACGGCCTCGCGCACCGGGAGGTGTGTCACCCCTTCGGCCTCGCCCAGCTCCACGAACCTCTTTGCGCCTCCGCCTTCAACTTGGTGGCTGGCGGCGAGGAAATTCTCGATATCGTGGGAGACGAGAAAGACCAGGTCTGCATTCTCGACCGCACGCGCGTCCGACGGCCGCAAGGCGTAATCGTGAGGCGACTGGCCGTTCCGCAGCAGGAGATGCGGCGTCCCTACCCCCGCCATCACCTTTGCCACCAGACTGTGAACCGGCGGAATGGAGGCAACGACGGACAGGTCGGCACGCGCGGTTCCGGCAAAGGCGAGAATCACGGCAAGCACGGCCGCCACAGAGCAAAAAAGGGTTTTCATCGGGATCTCTGAACTTGAAATGAAAAAATGTTATAACATTACATTTATTGAAATCAAGCCATGATCGAACCTGTCCGCGAAAGGGTCATCAGCGGAGTCCTGCTCCCACCGGCCAGCGTGGCAGGCCGAACAGAAATATGAGAAAGGCGACCAGGACGATGGAAGGGCCGGCCGGCGTGTCCAGCTCGACCGAAAATCCGAGACCGGCGACGACAGAGACGATCCCGATCAGCACGGCACCGGCGACCATGGCCTCCGGGCTCCGCGCCCAGCGCCGGGCGGCGGCGGCGGGCAGGATCAGCAGGGAGGTGATGAGAAGCACGCCCACCACCTTGATCGAAACCGCAATGACGAGCGCGAGCAGCAACGTAAACAAGAGCGAGGCCCGCTGCCCGCCCAGCCCCTCGGCACGTGCCAGATCGGAGCTGACCGTCGCCGTGAGCAAAGGCTCCCAGATCCGCCAGAGAACAGAGAGGACGATCGCCGCCGCGACGTAGATCAGCGCGATATCCTGCATTGAAACCGCGAGCACGTCGCCGAACAGGACCCCCATCAGATCGACACGGAGCCAACTCATGAGCCCGATGGCGACCAGCCCGAGCGCGAGGGCGCCATGGGACAGGATCCCGAGCAGCGTATCCGCCGGGACTTCCGTCCGTCGCTCCAGCGTGAGCATGAGTGCGGCGACGGCGAGCGTCACGGCCGCGATCCCGATCACCGGCGCGATCCCGAGCAGAAAACCGAGAGCGAGACCGAGGAGCGCGGAATGCGCCATGGTATCGCCGAAATAGGCAAGCCGACGCCAGACGACAAAGCAGCCGAGCGGTCCGGCGGCGAGGGCAGCCCCGATGCCGGCCGCAAGCGCCCGCAGAAGAAAATCGTCTATCATGGGACCTGGCCTGCCATCGGCGTCCGGTTCAGAGCGCGACCGCTTCGCCTTCGACCTCGCAAAGCATCTCCGGCGTCGCCAGCTGGGAGATCTCGAGATAGGTGCAGGCCGGCGCATGACCCTCGAAGAGCCGGTCGCGCATCGCGCGGAAGGTCGCGACCGACCCCGGGACGGTCGAATAGAACACGATCTTCACGATGTCGGTCTTCTTCATGCCGGCGGCGGCGAACACGTTAAACAGGTTCTCGAAAGCCTGCTCCATCTGCCCTTCCAGCCCGTTCTTGAGGCTGCCGTCCGGCGCGACGCCGATCTGCCCCGACGCAATGGCCCGCCGCGCGTTCGCGGGGACGGTGACGACTTGCGAGTAGCGGGATGCCGGCGCGGCAACGCCATCGGGATTGGTGAATTCCATCGGTTTGCTCCCCTGAGATCTCTGAAGTCCGCAACGGACCCAGCGCTTCACTTAGAGCGAAAACCCGGCGATGGCAATTGTACGCGCGCTCCGGTCAGGCTGCCTGCATGCTGCTCTTGGTGACCACCCGGTCGCGTCCGCCGTGCTTGGCTTCATAGAGTGCAAGGTCGGCGGATTTCAGAACATTCTCGACACCATCGCACCCACCGTCGAACTCGGCGCAGCCGATACTCACCGTGAATTTCAGCGCCTCGCCGGCAGCATCGACCGAGATCGAACGGACCGCGTCCAGAAGACGGACCGCCGAGACTTTCGCCGCGGCCTCGTTCGTTTCAGGGAGCAGGATCGCGAATTCCTCGCCTCCGAGCCGGGCGACCGTATCCAGCTGCCGAACTTTCTCGCCGAGAACATTCACCAGTTCGACCAGCACCACGTCTCCGACATCGTGGCCGTAAGTATCGTTGATGCTTTTGAAATGATCGATGTCAAGCATGAGGATCGAGGACGGCCGGTTGTAGCGGTCCACCCGTTCCAGCTCGTCCTGCAGTTTCGACATGAAGTAGCGCCGATTATACGCCGAGGTCAGCGGGTCGGTCGTCGCCAGAAGCTCGAGCTTCTCGTTCAATTGTTCGAGCCGCAGAGCGTATTCCCGGAGCCGAAGGTGATTGCGGACACGAGCGAGGACGACGGCAGGCTTGTATGGCTTCGTGATGTAGTCGATTGCGCCGAGTTCCAGACCCTTTTCCTCATCGCTTTCGTCGGACAGGCCTGTGACGAAGATGACGGGCACGTTCTTGGTTCGCTCGTCCTGCTTCAAGACACGAATCACATCGTAGCCGTCGAGATCGGGCATCTGAATGTCGAGTAGAATGAGATCGGGTTGCATTTCCAGCGCGATATCAATGGCTTCCCGCCCGCTGGTGGCCGTGGTGACCGCGCCCTGATCCTTCAGAATCAGCCCGAGCAGCATCACGTTTTCCGGCGCGTCATCCACCACCAGAATCTTGAAGTCATTGGTGTTTACGGCTTCGCTCATCAACAGATCCGGCTCATGTCGAGCACTCTTGGGCTCAATATGTCATCAGCACCAAGCATCGTCGAAGATGATTAACGTGACGTAAAAACACCATTCTCACATCACTTTTAAAGCGGCAGCGTGCCGTGGTTTGTCCGGCCCGGAAGTCGCTCACCGCGGATCCCGGTCTAGCCCCTGAAATCCGCCATCTTCTCTTTCAGCCCCTCGGTCCAGCCGACAGGGCGCCCCGTGCTCTTCACGAACTGGACAAGTGTTGAACGGCAAACGAGACGAGCTTCTCCGTCGCAGCTCGCCGCGATCTCCAGATCCAGACTCGAGGTTCCGATGCGCTTCACCATCAGACTCCAGTCCAGCACATCCCCAAGACGGCTCGGAGCCTTGAATTCAACCTCGATCCGGGCGGTCGGAACGCCACGGTCGTCGACCTCGTGCATGCGGAGGAAATCCCACCCGAGCCCGGAGCGGAACCATTCCTCGATGGTCAGATTGATCATCTCGAAATAGCGCGGATAGAAAACCATCGCCGCCGGATCGCAATGCTGGAAACGGACGTCCTGCTGCATATGAAACGCCGGCATCGGTCAGACTCCCGCGTCGATGAATGATTGCGTGAGGGCCGAGTCCCGGTCCTCGAGATCGGCGATCACATTGAAGTGATGTTTGTCCGGCACCCGGACCGCTTTCGTCTCCGCGCCCAGACCGGTCCAGATATTCGCCAGCAGATCGTTCTGGCGCAGGAATTCGGGCCGCTCGTCCGCACCGACCCAGCAGGTCAGGCGCGCGCCTTCGACCGGATATTGCAGCGCCGGGCTTTCCATCACCGCCTCCGCGTCGTCCAGCCGGAGAACCTGGTTCATTTCCAGCTTCAGAAGCGGTCTCAGATCATGCAACCCGCTGATCGAAACGACCTGGCGCATCCGCGCCCGCAGGTTCTTGCCGAGCGGCGCGTTGCGGCACAACATCCGGGTCACCAGATGTCCTCCGGCCGAATGACCGGCCAGATTTACGGGCCCATCGACCCGCTCCGCCGCCGCTGCGAGCGCGCGTGCGATCTCCTCGGTCATGTCCGTGAGCCGTGCTTCCGGAGCAAGCGTGTAGCTCGGCAATGCCACGGCCCATCCGTTCTCGACCGCCCCCCGCGCGAGATGGGACCAGGTATTTTTGTCGAAGGCCTTCCAGTAGCCGCCGTGGACGAAGAGCGCGAGGCCTGCGGGCACTCCGGCCGGCCGGAACAGATCAAACCGTTGCCGCGCGCCGTCACCATAGGCAATATCGAGTTCGGCCCGGTCTCCGAGTTCGGTCCGGTAAGAGGCCGCCCGTGAGGTCCAGAGCGCCGGGTAGCTCTCGGCCCCATCGATATGCGGACCGTTTGCGTAGGCGTCGTCCCAGTCCACGATCATAGCGGCCCTCCCTCAGGATCAAGCTCTTGCTCCACACGGCCATGGTAGGCTTCGCGAAGAAATGCCGCCAAGATTATTTTATATTTAAAATTTTTTCCCGAACCGCTTCACTCGGGATACTATCGAGCGTCAGCCAAGGACGGCCATGCAACAGACAGACGACCCCGTGACCCGCAAGACCAGGCTCAGGCTCTGGCTCAATCTGCTCCGGACGACGCGCTTCGTCGAGAACAGGCTGCGGGAGGACATGCGCCTCGCCTACGACCTCACTCTACCGCGTTTCGAAATCCTTGCCATGCTCGAGCGGAGCGAGACCGGCCTCAGGATGACGGATCTCTCGTCGCAGCTCATGGTTTCGAACGGGAACGTCACCGGCATTATCGACCGTCTGGTCGAGGACGGTCTCGTCGAACGGGTTCCGGTGCCGGGCGACAAACGGGCGAGCCTGGTGCGCCTCACTTACAAGGGCGAGGCTGTTTTTGCGGAGATGGCCGACGTACACGAGCGCTGGGTCGATCAGTTGCTGTCGGAGATTTCCGGCGCGGACGCCAAGGCCATGATCCAGCGACTGACCGCGGTCCGGAAAAAGGATGCCGCGTCCTAGATTTCCGTGCTCATCCGGTATCCCGGCCGGTAGGCGAGGCGAACATGGGTGATCGCCGCGTCCGCGTTCCAGGTCGTGCGCTCGATGGCGAAGAGAGCCGCGCCTTCCCCGGTATCCAGCGCTGCCGCCTGTTCGCTTGAAGCCGGTTCCGCGAGAAAGCTGATCTCGCCGCGGGTGAACGGCTGGTTCCGCACCAGCCACTCGTTCGGGCTGACGGATGCGAAATCCGCTGCCTCGAACTCCGGAACCGCCGTCAGATTGACCCAGCGCTCCTCGTAGAGGAACGGCTTGCTGTCGGCGAGATGCAGCCCGCGCATATGCAGCAGCACGGCACCTGGATCGAGCCCCATTCTCTCGGCGATGCCGGAAGGTGCCGGAGCCTTTTCGCTCTCCAGGACCTGATAATCATAGGCGCTGCCCGCCGCTTCGACTTCCAGCCGGGTGACCGGGATCTCCAGCGTTGCCTTACGCACGGGATCGAGCGCGACGCGGGTGCCGGCCTTGCGCCGGCGTTCCAGCAAGCCTGTATCGGCAAGTCCCTGCAGGGCCCGGTTCACCGTCGCGCGGGCGCAGCCGAACTCGGCTGCCAGCTCCGCCTCGCCCGGAATCTGGTCGCCGGGCCGCCAGACGCGGTCGGCGATCCTGCGGCGGATTTCCGCCTGGATCCCCTGCCAGGAATTGAGCGCCGTCTGGCTCAGAGCGCGTCCTCCAGCTCCGCGATGGTTTTCAGGTAGTTCGCCCGGATGCGGTCGCGGGCGACATGCCGCCCTTCTCTTACCATGTGCCGGCCGCCCGACCAGACATCTCGCACCCAGCGGTCGTCACCGGCGAAGATGAAGGCGTCGAGGATGCGGTCGCCGGTCCGGCCGGCGAGGTCCAGCGCATTGCCATCGAGCGCGATCATGTCGGCGAGCCTGCCCGGCGCGATACGTCCACTGTTCCGGCCCGCCGCCTGCGCTCCGCCCAGCGCCGCCTCCTCATAGAGCACGCGTCCCGCCGAACGGCCATGCTCGGCAAGGACGGCCCGGCTCCGGTCGCGCAGGCGCTGGGAATATTCCAGCGTCCGCAGCTCCTCGCTCAGCGAAATCCGGATGTTGGAATCGGAGCCGATGCCGAAACGCCCGCCATGCTCCCGGTAGCGCATGCCGTCGAAGATCCCGTCGCCGAGACTCGACTCGGTGATCGGGCACAATCCCGCCACCGCGCCGCTCGCTGCCAGCGCCTCGGTTTCACGCGCCTCCATCTGCGTCGCATGGATCAGGCACCAGCGGGCGTCGACCGCGTGATTGTCGAGCAGCCAAGTCATTGGCCGTGCGCCCCAGGCGGCCTCGACCTCCTCCACCTCGGCGACCTGCTCGGCGACATGGATATGGAGCGGCCGCTCCCGGCGCAGGGCGACCGCTTCCTTCAGGGCCTCCCGGGTGACGGCGCGCAGCGAATGGGGGGCGACGCCGACACCGCAATCCGCCGGAAGGCCGGACACCGCATCCTCCGCACCCTCGAGAAGGCGGATGTAACGATCGAGATCATTCCCGAAGCGGATCTGCCCCGGCCCGAGCGGGCGCCCGTCGCAGCCCCCGACCTGATAGAGCACTGGCATCAGGGTGAGGCCCATGCCGGTCTCGGCGGCCGCGAAAACAGTCCGGCGGCTCAGCTCCGCAACATCGTCATAAGGCGTGCCATCCGTCTGGTGATGCAAGTAGTGGAATTCGACGAGCCCTGCGTATCCCGCCTCCAGCATTTCCATCTGCACCAGAGCCGCGATCGCCTCGACATGCTCCGGCGTCAGCCGGTCGAGGAAGCGGTACATCAGCCGCCGCCAGGTCCAGAAACTGTCCCGCTTGTCCGGCCCGCGCGACTCGGTCAGTCCCGCCATCGCGCGCTGGAAAGCGTGGGAATGCAGGTTGACCGGGGCGGGCAGCAGCACGGCGGCGCGGTGATCCGCCCCCGCCGCCGAGGCGCGGTCGTCGGGCGAGACGGAGGCGATCAGCCCGTCCCCGCCAACCGTGACCAGCACATTCTCCCGCCATCCCTCTTCCATCAGAGCCGTCTCGGCAAAAACCGTCGTCACTGCGCGCACCTCGTATTGACAGGCAATATTATGTATAGACATAATAATCGAAATCGCCCACCGGGCAAACACGTTTTCGGACCTCTGGCCCATGCTGATCCTCAGGAATATAAAACTCGCGACGATGGCTCCGGGCGCAACGGCCTACGGCCTCGTCGAGAGCGCAGCATTGGCGATCCGCGAGGGAGACATCATCTGGCTCGGCCCGGAGAGCGAGATGCCGACCTCGATGTCGGTCTGGCCGCAGGAGGATCTCGGCGGGCGGCTCGTGACCCCCGCGCTGATCGACTGCCATACCCATATCGTCTTCGGCGGAAACCGGGCGCGCGAGTTCGAGCTTCGCCTCAAGGGCGCGAGCTACGAGGAGGTCGCGCGGGCCGGCGGCGGCATCCTCTCCACCGTCACGGCGACCCGCGCCGCCAGCGAGGACGACCTCCTCGCAAGCGCGCTGCCGCGGGTCGACGCGCTTCTCGCCGAAGGCGTCTCCGCCATCGAGATCAAGTCGGGCTACGGCCTCGACATCGAGACCGAACTCCGGATGCTGCGCACCGCGCGGCGGATCGGGAAAGAACGGCCGCTCCGGATCCGCACAAGCTATCTCGGCGCCCACGCCGTGCCGCCGGAATTCAAAGACCGGGCAGACGCCTATATCGATGAGACCTGCCGGATCGCGCTCGACCGGGCCGCGGAGGAAGGCCTCGTCGATGCCGTCGACGGGTTCTGCGAGGGAATCGCCTTCACGCCGGCACAGATCGACCGCCTCTTCGCGCGCGCGACACAGCTCGGCCTGCCTGTAAAGCTGCATGCCGAGCAGCTCTCCGATCTCGGCGGCGCCAGGCTCGCGGCGACATACGGCGCGCTCTCCGCCGACCATCTCGAATATCTCGGCGCCGACGGCATCGCCGCGATGTCGGGGGCCGGCGCCGTCGCGGTGCTGCTTCCGGGAGCCTTCTACACCCTGCGCGAGACGAAATTGCCACCGGTTCAGGCCCTGCGCGACGCGGGCGTTCCAATCGCCATCGCGACCGACTGCAATCCCGGCTCCTCGCCGCTGACCTCGCTACTGCTCACGATGAACATGGCTTGCACCCTCTTCCGCATGACGCCGGAGGAAGCGCTGGCCGGCGCCACACGGAACGCCGCCCGCGCGCTCGGCATCGAGGATGCGGGCACGCTGGAGGTCGGCAAACGCGCCGATCTCGCAGTCTGGGACGTGCAGGAACCGGCCGAACTCGCCTACCGCATCGGCTTCAATCCACTCCACCGACGTTATCTCCAAGGCAGGACATGAGCGACATCACCCTGATCCCCGGCCGCACCACGCTGCGGCAACTCGAAAACCTGCTCGGTCAGGGCCACCTCGTGCGCCTCGACCGCCGGGCGAAACCGGCTGTCGAGGCCGCTGCCGCACTGGTCGCCAAGGCCGCGTCTGGCGGTGAAGCCGTCTATGGCGTCAATACCGGTTTCGGAAAGCTTGCCACCGTACGCATCCCGCCTGAGGACACCTCCACGCTGCAGCGCAACCTGATCCGCTCGCATTGTGCCGGCGTCGGCGATCCGACGGAGACGCAGGTCGTGCGGACGATGATGGTGCTGAAGCTGCTCTCTCTCGGCCGCGGCGCCTCCGGCGTGCGCTGGGAAGTAATCGAGCTGATCGAGGCGATGCTACGGGAGCGCGTGACTCCCGTCGTGCCGAGCCAGGGTTCCGTCGGCGCCTCGGGCGACCTCGCACCGCTCGCCCACATGACCGCGGTGCTGATCGGCGAGGGGAAGGCGGAGTACAAGGGCCGGATCATGCCGGGGCGCGACGCGCTGGATGCGGCCGGACTGAGACCGATAGAGCTTGGCCCGAAGGAAGGTCTGGCGCTGATCAACGGCACCCAGTTTTCAACCGCCTATGCATTGCTCGCTCTCTCGCAGGCCTGGCGCAACGTGGAGACGGGCATCGTCGCCGCCGCGCTCTCCACCGACGCGATCATGGGCTCCACCGCACCGCTGCAGCCGGCGATCCACGCGCTGCGCGGACAGCCGGGACAGATCGACGTCGCCGCCGCGATGCGCGCACTGATGGACGGCTCGGAAATCCGCGAGAGCCACCGCCACGGCGACACCCGCGTGCAGGACCCCTACTGCATCCGCTGTCATCCGCAGGTCTCCGGCGCCGCCATCGACCTGCTGCGCCACGCGGCGCGCACGCTGGAGATCGAGGCCAATGCGGTGACCGATAACCCGCTGGTGCTGGTCGAGGACGGTCAGATCCTCTCCGGCGGAAACTTCCACGCCGAGCCGGTTGGTTTCGCCGCCGATATGATGGCGCTCGCCATCGCGGAGATCGGCGCCATCGCCCAGCGCCGCGTCGCCCTGATGGTCGACCCGGTGCTGTCCCACGACCTGCCCGCCTTCCTGACACCGGAGCCGGGCCTCAATTCCGGCCTCATGATCGCCGAGGTGACCACCGCCGCGCTGATGAGCGAGAACAAGCATCTCGCCAATCCCTGCACGACCGACTCGACGCCGACCAGCGCCAACCAGGAGGACCACGTCTCCATGGCGGCCCACGGCGCCCGACGGCTGCACCGGATGAACGCGAACCTCGGCAACATCATCGCCGTCGAACTGCTCTGCGCCGCGCAGGGCGTCGAGTTCCGCGCACCGCTCAAGACCAGTGAGCCCCTGCAGAACGTCATTTCGGCGATCCGCCAGGTATCCCCATCCCTCACCGACGACCGCGAGGTCGCCGTCGATATCGAGGCGGTCGCCGCGCTTATCAGCGACCTCAGCATCGTCAAGGCGAGCGGCCACCTGCCGCTGATGGAAATTTCCAGCCGCTACTGATCCCCGGAGAGACGCCATGAAAAATCCCCGCAAGAATGTCCGCGACATCTTCCCGCCGACCGGGACGCAGCTGAACGCCAAGAGCTGGACCACCGAAGCGCCCCTCCGGATGCTGATGAACAACCTGCATCCGGACGTCGCCGAGAATCCTCACGAGCTGGTGGTCTATGGCGGCATCGGCCGTGCCGCGCGGACCTGGGAAGATTTCGACCGCATCGTGGAGAGCCTGAAGGAGCTTGAGGAGGACCAGACCCTGCTGGTCCAGTCCGGCAAGCCGGTCGGCGTCTTCCGCACCCACAGCGACGCCCCGCGGGTGCTGATCGCGAACTCGAACCTGGTGCCGCACTGGGCGACCTGGGAGCATTTCAACGAGCTCGACCGCAAGGGGCTGATGATGTACGGCCAGATGACGGCCGGCTCCTGGATCTATATCGGCAGCCAGGGCATCGTGCAGGGCACGTACGAGACCTTCGTCGAGGCCGGGCGCCAGCATTACGGCGGCGACCTAACCGGCAAGTGGATCCTGACGGCAGGGCTCGGCGGGATGGGCGGCGCCCAGCCGCTCGCAGCGGTCTTCGCCGGGGCCTGCTGCCTTGCCGTCGAGTGCGACGAGACAAGGATCGATTTCCGCCTGCGCACGAAATATCTCGACGAGAAGGCGACCAGTCTCGACGAGGCGCTGGCGATGATCGAGCGCTGGACCGCCGACGGCGAGGCGAAATCCGTCGGCCTGCTCGGCAATGCCGCCGACATCGTGCCGGAGATCCAGCGCCGCGGCATCCGCCCCCATATCGTCACCGACCAGACCTCGGCGCACGACCCGGTGCACGGCTACCTGCCGCAGGGCTGGAGCGTCGCCGAATGGCGGGAGAAGCAGGAGAGCGATCCGAAAGCGGTCGAGAAAGCCGCGCGCGCCTCGATGAAGACACATGTCGCGGCCATGGTCGCCTTCTCCGAGAGCGGCGTGCCGACGGTCGACTACGGCAACAACATCCGCCAGGTCGCGCTCGAGGAAGGGCTGGAGAACGCCTTCGCCTTCCCGGGTTTCGTGCCGGCCTATATCCGCCCGCTCTTCTGCCGCGGCGTCGGTCCGTTCCGCTGGTGCGCCCTCTCCGGCGACCCGGAGGACATCTACCGCACCGACGAGAAGGTGAAGGAGCTGCTGCCGGGCGACAATCATCTGCATAACTGGCTCGAGATGGCGCGCGACCGGATCGCCTTCCAGGGCCTGCCGGCGCGGATCTGCTGGGTCGGGCTCGGCGACCGCCACCGCCTCGGTCTCGCCTTCAACGAAATGGTCCGCAAGGGCGAGCTGAAAGCGCCTGTCGTGATCGGCCGCGACCATCTGGACTCGGGCTCCGTCGCCTCGCCGAACCGGGAGACCGAAGGCATGCGCGACGGTTCCGACGCGGTCTCCGACTGGCCAATGCTGAACGCGCTGCTGAACTGCGCCTCGGGCGCGACCTGGGTCTCGCTGCATCATGGCGGCGGGGTCGGCATGGGCTTCTCCCAGCATGCCGGGATGGTCATCGTCTGCGACGGCTCGGAAGCGGCGGACAGGCGGCTGGAGCGCGTGCTCTGGAACGATCCGGCGACCGGCGTCATGCGGCACGCGGATGCGGGCTACGAGATCGCCCTCGACTGTGCACGGGAGCACCAGCTCAACCTGCCCGGCATCCTCGGCTAGGAAGGCGCATGATCGGGTCACGCAATCGTGCGTTCATGTCAGCGGCATAACTGACCAGCTTGCCCGGAAGCGCTTGAATTCCGCCTCCGGGCAAGGAGAATGCACCGCCATGAGTACCGCGACCGTCCGCCGGCCCGCTGCCGCCGCCATGTTTCCGCGCCACCTGCCCTGGACCGACCGGGCGGGACGGCTCTCGCGGCTGAAACTCGCAACCTTCCTTGCCCTGCTCGCGCCGGCCCTGCTTCTTCTGGCCGACGCGCTCGCTGGAACCCTCGGCGCGCGTCCGTGGGACGAGGCGGTCCACCGGGTGGGCTGGTGGACTACCCTCTTCCTCCTCGCCTCGCTCGCGGTTACGCCGCTCCGCCGGGTGCTGCGCTGGGGCGAGCTGATGTCGGTCCGGCGCATGGTCGGGGTCACGGTCTTTTTCGGTGCTCTCCTGCATCTCGTGCTCTATACCGGTCAGGAGGCCTGGAACCTGCCGAAGGTGGCGAGCGAGATCGTGCTCCGCTTCTACCTCACCATCGGCTTCGTCGCCCTGCTCGGCCTCGGCGCCCTCGCCGCGACCTCGACCGACGGCATGGTGCGCCGCCTCGGCGGGCCGCGCTGGCAGAAGCTGCACAAGCTGGTCTATCCGATCGCGCTTCTGACGCTGGTGCATTTCTTTCTGCAGGTGAAGAACGATGTGACCGAGCCGCTGCTCTTCAGCGGGCTCTTCGCGTGGCTGATGCTCTACCGGCTCTGGAACTGGAAGATCGGTTCGCCGGGGACCAAGGCTCTAGGGGCGCTGGCGCTGCTGCCTGCGGTCGCTACCGCGGGTCTCGAGATCGCTCTGATCACGCTGAAATACCCGGTCTCGATCACGACCATGCTGCAGGCGCAATTCGATTTCGCCGCCGGGATCCGCCCCGCCTGGTGGGTGCTCACGGCGGGACTTGCCGTGGCGTGCATCGCAGAGATCCGGCGACGGCAGAAACTCCGCGCGGCCTGAAACCTTCAGGCGAGCGCCGCCCACTTGTCTGCAAACGGCTTCTCCAGCGCCCGCGCGACCAGCTCAAGCCGGTCCTGACCATAGAAGACGTCGCCATCGACGACATAGGTCGGCGAGCCGAAGAAGCCCCGTTCGATAACCTCTGCCGTGTTCGCCTCATGCCGCGCGCCGATCTCCGGCGCCCCGGCCGCGGCGATCAGCGCTGCACCGTCGAGCCCGGCTGCGCGCGCGAGTCTCTCCAGAGTGGCGAGGTCCGAGAGGTCGGCATCGTCCGCCCAGTGCGCTTCGAGGAAGGCATGCGCGAGGCGATCCGTTCCGGCATCCGTCTCTCCATTGGCGATCAGCATCCGGTTCGCGGTTTCGTAGGAGGCCTGATGATGCGTCGGCGTCCGGCCGAGCATGCGCACGCCGCGAAACTCCGCCCAGCGCTCGATCTCCCGGCGAAAGGCATAGTTGCGGTAGACCGGATCGGCGATCCGCTCCGCGTTTCCCCGCGCAGCCACCAGCGTCCGGAGATGGAATGGCCGGTGGACGAGCACCGCGCCCGCCGCAGCGGCGATCTCCATCAGCCTGGCGGAACCGATCCAGGCATAGCCGGAATAGGCGGCGTAGAAATATTCGATGCGCTTCATGCAAGACGGCTCCCGATAGCGGCACTGATCCTTCATACAGCACCCATCGTAGAAAGAGTCACCGACACTTCTCCGTGACCAGAAGATGAAGATGAGACGGAAGGGCGACCTGCCCGAAAAGATTTGCGTGACCTGCCGGCGCCCCTTCGCCTGGCGGCGCAAGTGGGCACGCGTCTGGGACGAGGTGCGATACTGCTCGGAGCGGTGCCGTCGCTCTGCGAAGGCTTTTAGTCAGGAAAGCGCCGCAAGGAAAGACGCCGCGCTGTCACGGTCGGCCGCCTGTTTGTCCTCCGCCATCCGGTCCCAGGTCCGGTAGACCGGCCCGAGGCGCGGATTGCCGTCGAGCTTGTTCCAGTTGCGGGCAAGGAAGACCCAGAGGAGAAAATGGAGGGGGGGGCAAAGAAAGCGCCCCGCCCCAGGGGGGGGGGCCCGTCGTCCATTCTCAGATTGACGCGTCCGTCAGCCGATCAGGCCGTTGTCGTCGCGCTTGATGGCGATGACGCAGGAGCGCGGCACCGAGGCGCCGCCGCCCGGGAAGTTGCTGTTGCCTTTCTCGCCCGGATGCTGGATGCCGACGAAAAGCGTCTTGCGGTCCGGGCTCCAGGTGATGCCGGTGACCTCGCATTCCTTCGGACCGACCAAGAAACGCCTGATCTCGCCGGTTTCCGGGTCGCCCACCAGCATCTGGTTGTTGCCCTGACCGGCGAAGTCGCCCTGGTTCGAATAATTGCCGTCGGTCTGGATCCAGAGCAGGCCGGTGCTGTCGAAGGCCAGGCCGTCCGGCGAGTTGAACATGTTCTCCGGATTGACGTTCTTCGACCCGGCATAGGCATCCGAATGGACCGTCGGATTGCCCGCGAGCACGAACAGGTTCCAGTTGAAACCGGTCGCGACATGATCGCCGCCTTCCGGCTGCCAGCGCACGATCTGACCGTAATTGTTCTTCTCGCGCGGGTTCGGGCCGACCGCCGGCGTGGCGTCGCCGCCGGCATTCGGCTTCACGCCGCGGTTCTTGTTGTTGGTCAGGCAGCAATAGATCTCGGCCTTCTTCGGATGGGAGGAAACCCATTCCGGCCGGTCCATCGTCGTGGCGCCGACCTTGGAGGCCGCGATCCGCGTGTGGATGGCGATTTCGGCCTCGGACATGCCGGTGGTCTCCGGCGTCAGCGCGAGCCATTCGCCGGTGCCGTCCTCGTTGAATTTGGCAACGAAGAGAGAGCCGGTCTCAAGCAGGTCCGAATTGTCGCCACCGATCGCATAGGTGCCATCGGAGATGAAGCGGTAGAGGAACTCGCCGCGCTCGTCGTCGCCCATATAGACGACGACCCGGCCGTCCGCCGCGACCACGAGCTCCGCATTCTCGTGCTTGAAGCGGCCGAGCGCGGTGCGCTTCTTGGGCGTCGAGGTCGGGTCGAACGGATCGATCTCGACGATATAGCCAGCACGGTTCGGCTCATGCGGATGCTTGGAGATGTCGAAGCGCTCGTCCGCGGTCGCCCAGGCATAGCCCCAGTCCTTGGTCTTCACGCCGTAGCGGGAGAGCTCCGCGCTCGGCTTGTAGCTTTCGTCGCTGGAGGAGAAGTAGCCGTTGAAGTTTTCCTCGCAGGCGAGGTAGGTGCCCCAAGGCGTGCGTCCGTTGCCGCAATTGTTCCAGGTGCCGAGCGAGGTCGTGCCGCTCGGGTCGGCCGCGGTTTTCATCAGGTCATGACCGCGTGCCGGACCGGTGATCTCCATCGGCGTATCGGCGGTGATGCGCCGGTTCAACGGCGAGTCCACGACGATGTTCCAGCGTCCCCCCGTCTCAGCGACCTCGATCACGGAAACGCCGTGCGCGGCCTTGCCCTTGCGGACGTCGTCGGCATTCTCCGGCAGCTTGCTCTCGCGCGCGCCATAGATGATCCCGCGGTTGGTATATTCGTTGTTGATCGCGAGGACATGCTTGCCGCCGTCGACGAACATCGCCATGCCGTCGGTATTGTCGCCGAACGCCAGCTCCTGGGTCTCGCCCGTCCCCCGCGTGGCCTCGTCGAATTCGGCGCCCTTGGACCAGAGCGGCTGTCCCCAGGTCGCGACGATGCTCCAGTTGTAGCCTTTCGGCACGGTCACGGTGTCGAGCGTGTTCGCCGCCACCTGTTCGAAGGAAAGTCGGGATGCCGCCTCCGCCGGAGTGAGGGCCGAAGTCCCCATCAGGAAGCTGGAAGCGCCAAACACGGTCAGGGCGCCGAGGAAGCCGCGGCGGCTCATGGCCTTCTCGACGACATGGTCAAAATCGCAGAGCGCCGGACGCGGGGAATTGACCTCGTCCCAGTCGTCGAACGACAGATCGCGCTCCTGCGTGACTGCGGATTGATTCGTCACGTTTGTCATATCTCACCTTCGTAATGTTCGGTTCGTTGATCGAACGGCCGCAATGCGGCCCGTCTTCCGCCGTCGGTCTCTTCATCGGTGTGGAGACGTCCCTGCGCGGAACGAAGGTAGCTGTTGTGCGTGATTCAAATATGACAAGAGCCGCGCGAGCATGCAGGTCGGCGCAAGTGCGTTGCCTGTTGCTTTTCCCCGGTCGGCAGGACAAAGTCCCGTGGCTTCCGATCCACAATCCGAATGCTCCTGATGCGCGTTTGCCGGCGATTCCGTTCCTTCGCTTTGCTGCCCATGATCGTCTGGCTCATGGCGCAATTCGCGATGTCCGGAATTCTGGCCGGACCGGCCACAGCCGCCCTTAACGCGCTCAGGGCCGGTGATGCCGTTCAGGTCGTCACTCTTTGCACCCCGGACGGTTTCCGTCTGGTGGCGCTTGACGAGAGCGGACAACCGGTCTCCGGCGAGACCGAGGGTGGCCGCTGCGACTGGTGCCAGTCCTTTGGCGGCACCGTGCTTCCGGCTCCGGCCTGCAACGATCTGCACGGCCCGTATGAGGCTGTTCGCACTCTCGCGACACCTCTCGAACAGCAGACCGTCCGCGGCAACGCCGCCGCAGGCGTCTACGTCACCCGGGCCCCTCCTTTTCTGAGCTGATCCGATACCCCGTGCCTCCGGCACAACGATCAGACCTCAAGAAAGGGACCATTCCATGTTCCGTCCGATATTTATGGGCGCGGCCGTCATCGCCGTCGCCGCGACCCTGTTTTCCATCCTGCAACCGACACCCGCCCGGGCCGTTGAAACGGTGACCGTAACAGATACGGTGGGCCGTACCGTGACCGTTCCGCATGGCGCCGAGCGCGTGCTGCTCGGTTTCTATTTCGAGGATTTCTATGCAATCGTCGGCCCCGGCGCCTATCAACGGGTCGTTGCGATCTCCCGTGGGACCTGGGAGGGCTGGCGCCCGTCCCAGTGGATTGCCTACACGAGAATCGAACCGCGTATCGAGACGCTGGCCGATATCGGCGATTTCGGCGCCGGGACCTTCAATCTCGAGGCGGCCCTGACCGCCCGTCCGGATGTCGCCATACTCGCAGTCTGGCAGTACCGATCGCTCGGCGAAGCGGCGCAGACGCTGGAGAAGGCCGGAATCCCGATCGTCGTCGTGGACTACAATGCGCAGACCCTCGAGAAGCATATCGCCAGCACGCACCTGATCGGGAAGGTGATGGCGAGCGAGAGCCGCGCCGACCGGCTTGCCGCCGAGTACGAGGCCGCTGTCACCGACGTGCTGGCGCGGGTCGCGAAGGCCGAAGGACCGAAGAAGAAGGTCTATGTGGAACTCGGGCGCAAGGGCCCGGGTGAGGTCGACAACAGTTATGCCGGCGGGATGTGGGGCGGCGTCATCGACATTGCCGGAGGCGACAATATCGCCAACGATCAAATCGAGAACTGGGGGCCGCTCAACCCCGAATATGTGCTTGCCTCCAAGCCGGAGGTCATCCTGCTCGCCGGGTCGAGCTGGACCGGGCTGGACCAGGCGGTCCTGATGGGCTTCGCCGTGGATCCGGCGGTCACGAAGGCCCGTGCCGGTGCCTACAGGACGCGGTCTGGCTGGTCCGCCCTGCCGGCGGTCGAGAGCGGCGACCTCTACACGGTCTATCATAGCGGCGCGCGGACGCTCTACGACTACACCTTCCTGCAATTCATCGCCAAAGCCCTCCACCCGGACCTGTTCGCGGATCTCGATCCGGAAGCGGCACACCGCCGGTTCTATCGGGAATGGCTGCCGGTCGCAGCCGACGGCACTTTCATGCTGAAGGCAAACTGAGATCCGGGCTGCGCGGCCGACCAAGTCGCGCAGCCGCCTGTCGAAAGGGCTCAGCCATGATATCCACAGATTTGCATACGCCCGCGCTTGCGGACGGATACAACGTCCTCGTGCGGCGACGTCTCACGGTGATGGTCGCGGTCCTGCTCGGACTCGCTGGCGGGACCGTTGCCGATATTCTCGTCGGTCCTTCGTTTCTCGCCGCGGGAGATGTCCTCGGCGCCCTCTTCGGAGCTGCCGGGTCGCTCGACCCGATGGCGCGGATCATCGTCCACGACATTAGGCTGCCGATGACCCTGACCGCGATGACCGTGGGCGCCTCGCTCGGAGTCGGCGGCGCGCTGATGCAGACCATTCTCGGCAATCCCCTTGCAAGTCCCTACACGCTCGGCTTCTCCGCCGCAGCGGGCCTGGGAGCGGCGATCGCCATCCTCGGCGGGTTCTCGCTCCCGCTCCTGCCATTTCTCGGCGTACCGCTCGCGGCATTCACGACCGCGGCGCTCTCCGCCCTGATGGTGATCGCGGTCGCGCGGCTTCGGGGAATCAGTTCGGAGACCATGATCCTCGCGGGCATCGCGATGCTGTTCCTCTTCCAGTCCCTGCAGTCGATGGTGCAATACATGGCCTCGCCGGAAGTGCTGCAGGAGATCGTCTTCTGGACCTTCGGCAGCCTGCTCAAGGCGACCTGGACAAGCGTTGCCGTATCCGGCGCGATCCTGTGCGCCGGAACGCTCCTCCTGCTGCCGGATCTCTGGCGCCTCACGGCCCTCAGGCTCGGCGACGATCGGGCGGCGAGCCTCGGGGTCAATGTCGAGAGCCTGCGCATCCGGACGTTCGCCATCGTCGCCCTGCTGACCGCCGGAGCGGTTTCCTTCGTCGGCACGATCGGTTTCGTGGGGCTGGTCGCACCGCATCTCGCGCGCATGCTCGTAGGCGAGGATCAACGTCTGCTGCTGCCGCTCTCCGCATTTACCGGGGCGGGCCTGATGATCGTCGCCTCGATCACCTCGAAACTCATCGCACCCGGTGCCGTCATTCCGATCGGCATCGTCACCGCCATCGTCGGCGTACCGTTCCTGCTCGGCCTCGTGCTGCGCCAGAGACGGAGGTTCTGGTGACTCTCAGGATCGAGAATCTCTCTGTCTCCTACGGCCGCCAGACCGTCCTGGAGAATATCGGGTTCACGTTGGGAAAAGGCTGCTCGGCGGCGATCATCGGGCCGAACGGAACCGGAAAGTCGTCGCTTCTGCGGGCCATCGCCGGTCTCCAGACACACGGCGGATCGGTGACGATAGACGGGCGCGGACGAACCGCCGACAAGGTCGCCTACATGCCGCAGGACACCGGCAGTGCCTCGTCTCTGACAGCAATGGAAGCCGTCCTGCTCGGACGGCTGCCGTCGCTCGGTCTGAGAGTGGCGAAGGCCGATCTCCGCGCCGCCGGCGATGCGCTTGCCGCCTTCGGTCTGGAAGCCCTGCAGCATCGCCCGATCGCAACCCTGAGCGGCGGACAACGGCAACTCGTTTATCTCGCCCAGGCTCTGGTGCGCGCGCCGGAGGTTCTGCTGCTGGATGAACCCACCGCGGCGCTGGACTTGCGGCACCAGCTCGTTGTTCTCGATATCGTCCGCCGGCTGGCGAGAGAGCGCGGGATCGCAGTGCTGACCGCGATGCATGATCTGGCGCTCGCGGCCCGCTTCGCAGACCACCTGATCGGTCTCCGCCACGGACGCATCATCGCGTCGGGCCCCGCGGAAGAAGTCATTACGGACGCCAACCTCGCCGCGCTTTATGGTGTGACGACCGATATATCGAAAACGGTCTCCGGGGTGATGTCCGTGGTTCCGACCGGGCTGGCGGAACAGGAGGCGGGGAAAAGCCCCCTGCTAGGCTGACCGCGCCTTGTGCTCGGCCAAGACCGTATCGATCTTGCTCTTCAAATGCGCGAGGGACACGGGTTTCGCGATATAGCCGTCCACGCGCAGCTCCTTCGCCTTCAGTACCGTATCGACCTCCGCATCCGCGGTCAGGAAGATGACAGGAAGGTCGGCGGCATCCGATGTCTTCAGGTTGCGGACCGTCTGCAGGAATTTCAGTCCGCCCATCGGCTCCATATGGATGTCGCAGAGGATCAGATCGGGACGGACCCGCAGCAACTCCTTCATACCGTCAATGCCGTCACTCGCTTCGTAGATCGTATCGAAGCCGATCTCCCTCAGCAGTCGCACAATGATCCTGCGGATGTGGATCTCGTCCTCCAGGACCAGAACGCGCTTCAAGTCATATTCGGACTTACCCCAGGTCATTTGAGTTGCCCCTGATGCTGAAAGATCTCCCGGATCGTCTCTTCGAACTCGGTCAGTGTCGGTGTCAGGATCTCGACCATGATCGACGCCATCGCCTCGTCCTTTTCATCGAGGGCTGCCTGCAGGTCACCGGCAATGCGGCCCAATCTGAGCGCGCCGACCGACAGAGCGGCGCCCTTTAGAGAATGGGCAACATTGCGGGCCGCCTGATGGTCGCCGGATTCCAATTTCCGCGCAATCTCCTCGATTCGCGGCCCCCAGACCGCCTGTGCGGAAAGGACGAATGCCTCGGCTTCCCCGTCGAGCGATCCGAACGCCTCTTCCATCGAGGATGGATCGAAGATTTCCCGATCCCATTTGGGAGCGGCCTGTGCCGGAGCGCTGCTCACGGCATCGATGCTCCGCCTCAGATCGAGCGCCTGCGGCAGGTGTTCGGCAAGCATCGCCCCGAGCGCCCGGCTGTCGATCGGCTTTGTGAGGCAGGCATCCATTCCGGCGGCGTGGCATTCGGCCTCAGTCTCGGCCATGGCGTCGGCGGTAAGGGCGATCACCGGGAGGCGCGCGCCGGTTTCCCGTTCCCGCACGGCCCGGGCCAGCGCGAAACCGTCCATCTCGGGCATATTGATATCGGTCAGCAAAAGCCCGTGGCCACCCCGTTCCAGCGCCCGGAGCGCCGCCCGTCCGTCGTGCACGAGCTCGGCTGCGAACCCCATGCGCGCAAGCATTTTCCGGATCACCGTCTGGTTGGTCTGATTGTCCTCTGCGACCAGCACCAGCGCATCCGCCGCGCGCGCCGTCTCGACGGCCGGGGGCGCGAAGGCAAGATCCGGCCGGGTTTCGATCTCCCCGGCCGCTGCGGTTTCCAGGCCGAGAGCAACGGCAACGGCGCGCCAGAGCTTCGGACGGGTCAGCGGCTCCGCCAGCAGCAGCGCCGCTCTCGCCTTCGTCCCGGCCGCCAGCGATGCCAGCTGCTCCCGTCCGTCACAGAAAACGAGCGTGCCCTCCGGCTTGCGCAACCGCTCCGCCTCCTCCGGGGCGACAAGCGATCCCGCGATCACCAGGTCTCCCGGCGCGGGCTCCGGCCCAGAATCGCTGACGATGGCTATATTAGAAACCCCGCCTGCCTGGAGGTAGCGCGCCGCAATCTCGGTTTGCTCAGGTTCCAGACCGACCAGAACCACCCTGGCGGCGGACAGTCCGTATGGCGGGACCGGCGGCGTGGAATCCGCGATCGGCAGCGGCAGCTCGAACCAGAAGGTGGATCCCTCGCCTGGCGTACTCTCCACGCCGATCCGCCCGCCCATCAACTCCGCCAGACGGCGACAGATCGAAAGCCCGAGCCCGGTGCCTCCGAATTTGCGCGCGGTCGACTGATCCGCCTGCACGAAAGGCTGGAACAGCAAGTTGCGCTGCTCTTCGGAAATCCCGATCCCGGAGTCGCTCACCTCGAAACGGAGCCAGCCGGCGCCCCGGGTCGAGAGTGCCCTGACACGGATCCGAACCTCTCCATATTCGGTGAACTTGACCGCGTTACCCACGAGATTGAGCAGGATCTGCTTGAGCCGGGTCGGATCGCCGAGGCGCCTGTCGGCAAGATCGGTCTGCATGTCGACGACAAGCGAGAGCCTCTTCTCCTCGGCACGGGGAGCGACGATTTCCGCGGCGGAGTCGACGCTATCCATCAACGAGAACGGCACCTTCTCCACGTCGAGCTTGCCTGCCTCGATCTTCGAGAAGTCGAGGATGTCGTTGATGATGGTCAAGAGAGCGGCGGCGGACTCGCGGATCACCCGCGCCATGCTGCTCTGCTCGGCGTCGAGCCTGCTGACCGAAAGGAGTTCCGCCATCGACATGACGCCGTTCATCGGCGTGCGGATCTCGTGGCTCATGGTGGCGAGGAAAGCCGACTTCGCGCGTGTCGCAGCTTCGGCAACGTCGCGGGCCTCGACCAGCTCCGCCTCGGCCCGGACCCGAGCGGCAACCTCTACCCCGAGCTTGACCGCGTAGAAGGAAATCAGGCCGAAAGCAACGATCGCGAGGAACAACAGGACCACATTGCGCAGGAGAGTCTCATGCGCATCGGCGAGGATCGTATCCATGTCCTGGGCCAGATAAATGCTGATCGGCATCGCCAGATTCGGGTCTAGATCCCCCTTGGTCGCGAGATATTCTCCGTCGCCGACATCGACGATCTGGACCGCATCCGTCTGCTGGACCGCCTCGATCAGGATCCGCTCCACGGACTCCTCTGTGCGGTAGCGTTCGAGGAAAGCCTCGACATCTGCCCGTTCCGAAGGACGGGCGCGGACGAGATCCGGATGCGCGAGCATGCGTCCCGCAAGGTCCGTGGCGAAGACCATGTCATCGAACCGGGTCAGGGTATTGGCTGCGTCGAGCAGCGTCAGCGACAGAGAGGCGAGCGAAAGATCCACCCCGAGCACGCCCCAGAGGGTCCCGTCGTCCCCGTAGATGCGATGTGCGTAGGTGACACCGAGAGATCCGCTTGAGGCGAAGATATAGGGCTTGGTCCAGACCGGACCGCTGGAGGTAATGGCCGCCTTGTACCAGGGACGGCTGCGTGGGTCGTACGGCTCGGCCTCGATCTGCTTCTCGACCCAACGTCCGTTTCCACCGCCCGGCTGGAACCACCGGCCTTTTGGAAGACTGACGGGATCGTCGATGATCCGCCGGGTGAGACCTGCGGCGATGCCGCTCTTGCTCGACGGCACGAGATCCTGAACATGCAGGAAGCGACCGTCCGGGAACCCAAGGAAAATGCCGTTGATCTGCCGGGTCCGGCGCACCGGACCGGTCGCGATTGAGAAGAACAGGTCGCGGGCCTCGCTCTCGGAACGCGCGGCCAGACGCGCGTCCACCATGGCTTCATAGACAGCCGGTCCGGGCTCGAAAAGCCGGTTGAGCTCTCGGGTGAACGCGCTCCGGGCGACCCCAAGCTGCTCGCTTCCACCGGCAATGAGTTCGCCGTGCTGCTTCTGGTAGACCCAGAAGGATATGCCCGATCCGACCGCGAGGATCAGAAGGAACGCGGCAAGCGATACCCAGGTCCGTTTCATCGAATTTCCGGAGCCTTCATGAAAACCGCCCCCACATCCCTAAAATACCATGCAATGATGCATGGAATATCGCCTCTGAGAATCCTTTTTGTCGCCTTCCGATATTTTGTCCCGGCCGAAGGATGGCACACCGGGCAAAGCCGGAGATGACGGCAGCGGACGGTTTCTGCTTTCGGCTTGCCTTTGCCGGGCGTGCTGGGGCAGAAGGCCCGCCACGGGGGATGACGAGTGATTTCTCTTGAACAGGTGAACGTAACGGTTCCCGGCCGGACCGTACTGGAGGACGTTTCGCTGACGCTGCGCGAGCGGCGGATCGCCGTGATCGGCGCGAACGGCTCCGGCAAATCGACATTCGCCCGGCTCCTGAACGGTCTCGTGAGACCCAGCTCCGGGCGGGTCACGGTGGATGGGGTCGATACCGCGAAGGATGCGAAGGCGGTGCGGCAGCTGGTCGGTTTCCTCTTCCAGGATCCGGACAACCAGATCGTCATGCCTCTGGTGGAGGAGGACCTGCGTTTCAGTCTGAAAGCACTGAAGCTCGACCGGCCGGAGGAGGATGCGGCGATCGAGCGGATCCTCGCCCGCTTCGCCCTCGGCCATCTCCGCGAGCAACCGTCGCACAATCTGAGCGGTGGCGAGAAGCAGCTTCTGGCGCTCGCCAACATCCTGCTTCGGGCACCGCGCTATCTGGTGCTGGACGAGCCGACGACCCTTCTGGACCTGCGGAACCGCCGCCGCGTGATGGAAGCGATCGACGCACTCCCGGAAACCGTTATCTGCGTCACCCACGATCTGGAAATCGCCGCCGGGTACGAGCGCGTCCTGCTCCTGGAGGACGGTCGGGTGCTCGACGACGGCCCCGCGGAGACCGTGATCGCGCGCTACCGGAGCATGGCGGAATGAACCTCTCCCTCTACCAGCCCGGCACCTCGCCCGTGCACAGACTGCGCACCGTCTGGAAACTCGCCGGGCTCTTCGCCGCGGGCATCGCCGTCCTGCTGACGGAGTCTCCGCTTCTGCTCGCGGCCGGCCTTGCCGCCGTGATTGCCTGTTTCACGCTCGCTCGCCTGCCACTCGGCGCGGTGCTCCGGCAGGCACTCCCGCTGTTCGCCGTTCTCGCCCTGTTTTTCGCCGCACATGCCATCTTCACATCGCCGGAACTCGGCACCGTGCTAGTTCTCCGTTTCGCGACGATCATCGGCTGCGGCCTGCTGCTCACATTGACGACCAAGGTCTCGGACATGATGTCCGTGCTCGAGGGCGCACTCCGTCCGCTCGCCTTCTTCGGAATCAATCCGGCGAAGATCAGCCTTGTCTTCGCGCTCACAATCCGGTTCATTCCGGTACTCGCCGACACATGGATGTCGGTACGTGCGGCACAGCAGGCACGCGGGCTCGGCGGCAATCCGCTGGCCATCCTGGTCCCTGTCACGGTCCAGACCCTGCGCCGCGCCGACCGGATCGCGGAGGCCATCGAGGCCCGCGGCGTCGAGCTCTGAGAAAACGAACAAGGAAGTTTCCATGACCACACGCGACCTCGTTCTGATCGCGCTCTTCGCCGCCATCACCGCGGTGCTCGGGCTGTTCCCGGCCCTGACCCTGCCATTGACCGGCGTCCCGGTGACGGCACAGACACTCGGCGTGATGCTCGCGGGCTCGCTGCTCGGCGCCAGGCGTGGCGGTCTCTCCCTCGTCGTTTTCCTGATCCTGGTGGCGCTGGGCTTGCCGCTGCTCGCCGGCGGACGGGGCGGCGCCGCGGTTTTCGCCGGCGTGACAGCCGGTTTCCTCTTCTCCTGGCCGATTGCCGCATGGCTGATCGGCTGGCTCACCGAGAAGAACTGGGAGCACTACAATCTCTGGCGCGCCGTCGCGATCAATGTCCTCGGCGGCATCGTGCTGGTTTATGCGGGCGGTATCGCCTGGATGGTCGCGGTCGCCGGCATTCCGCTGGACAAGGCGCTCTACGGCTCGCTTCCGTTCATTCCGGGCGACGCGCTCAAGGTCGCCGTCGCCGCGACAGCGGCGGTCGCATTACGGCGCTATCAGCAGCACCCGCTCGGGCACCCCGCATAGACGGACGTGTCTTCCTGAACAAACGAAAAGCGGCCCGGTGGGCCGCTTTGTTTTTTTTGACGCGGGACGCTCAGACAGCGATGTCGAGCGTCGTCCCGCGGTTCGGGTCGCCGGAATTCGGCAGACGGTCGTCACGCGATTGCGTGCCCGCTCCCGGATTATCGTTCTCGCCCCGGCTACTGGCGGTTTCCGCAACGCCGGTCGACGGCTCGTTGGCGGCGGTATCGAGCCGCGCCGTATTGACGCCATTCTCCTGCGCCTCACCGCCACGCTCTTCACTCGCAGGTGCCTGCTCCTGCGGCCTCACGAGGCCTCTGAGGTCCGCAAGTGATGCGCTGATCGCTGATCCGACAGCCATGATCGTCTCCACCTTAATGATCCGGATTTCTCCGGAAATCGCCTTCAAATATAGTTGCGGCCCGCGACAAGTTCAATCACGGATCTTGCCGGCTCCGCCGAACGCCGCCCGGAAATCCTCGGCCAGCAGAGCCGCATCCGCCGCCGGAACGCCGATGCGGACGATCCCGTCCGCGATGCCGAGGGCAAGGCGGATCTCCTGCGGCACGGCTTCGTGGGACCGGCGCGCATAGTGCCAGTACGTCCCGGGCAGGCCCGGAGCAAGGCCCGGACCGAAACACCGCAGCCGGCCGAGAGCGCCCGCGACCTCCGCAGCCGTCCCTTTCAGCGTCAGCGACAATTCCGCCGCGCCGCCGCCGGGATAGAACAGGTCCACCACGAAGTCTGCCTGCCCGAGAGCGTCCGCCAGCGCCGCCGTACTGGCCGCCCGCCTCGCCATTTCCTCCGGAAGCCCCTCGAGGTCCCGGAGCATGTCCGCCGCCTGCCCTGGTTGAGGCAGCGCATCGTAGGCCATCTGCAGAAACGCAAAGCGATCCTCCGCGAAACCCCGGTCCCGCGAGAACGCGACCAGACCGCCGCGCGCACCGGCGCTCCGTTCCGAGAACGCGCGTCCGGGAGCGGCGGAAAAGACGATGTGAGCCCCTGACGCGAGGGATTGTGCGCCCGCATGTGTCCATGCGGAGATGTCGACGACGGTGGAGATGTCGCGGGACCTGGCGAACCGCGCGAGCGCCGGGAGATCGGGGCCGGAAAGCCTCGGTCCGGCAAGCGCCTCAATCCAGAGCAAGCGCGTTTCCGCAGATACCGCCGCCTCCACCGCGGCGAGGTCCGCCATGTCGACGAACCCGACCTTCAGTCCCGCGGAACGCCGGCGAATGCCTTCGATCATGCGGTAGACGTCGGCCTGGAGGCCTTCGGAGACCAGGATGTGCGCACCACCATCCAGCAGATCGAGCAGGGCCGAGACCGCAAGCGGGGCCGACGCGAAGGCATATCCGTTGCCGCCCTCATTGGCCCGCGCGAAAGCCGTTTCCAGCACCGCGACTTCCGGCGGCCTTTGGAACGCCCGCATGGTTCAGCGTCCGCCCAGGATCCGCACGCTGGTCCGGCCGAGCTCGAAGAGCGGCTCGAAACGAAGGAAACGCATCGAGGAATCGCCGACATAGGTACGCCAGACCTCGATCGTATGATCGATCCGGCTCATGCTGTCGCCGAGCTGGTAGAACCGCTTCCCCGCGCTGTTCAGGAACTTGATGAACGGCTCCGGGCTCTTGTGATCGCGGAACAGGATCTCGTAGGAATTGCGGTAGTCGGACAGCATCAGATGCACCGCTTTCCAGCGCTTCTGGTAAAGTTTCCGCCACTCGCCGATTTGCTGATCCAAAGACATCTGTGCCATCGACGGCATCGAATCGAGCGGCCGCGACTCCGAATTCAGCCAGTTCGCGTAGTCTTTCCAGGTTTCCTGGCGACGGGAGAAGACATAGTCGTAATAGATGATGCCTTTCCAGGCATAGAGGGTTTCGGCGGCATCGGCCTCGCTGATCCGCATCGCCTTGATGACGGGCTTCAGCGCGTCCATGTCGTTGCCGTCCCACAGCTTGTTCACCAGAGTCTTCAGGTAAACGGCACGGTTGGCATCCGTAACACCCTCGAATGCGGTTTCCACGATCGGCTGGAACTGGCGCATGACGTGATCGCGGACGCGCCCGAACTCCGCCTCGGTGATCTCGAAATAACCCGGATGCGGATCGAAACCTTCCGACTCCATGCGCTCGCGGAACAGAAAAGGATCCACGGATGGCAATTCGTCGATGATCTTCAGGATCTTCAGATCCGCCTGCGCCTCCTCGGACGCTTCCGAGGCGGACATCCCGGCATGGAACTGCAAGGCTGTCCGGAGATTGCGGTCGTTCAGGAAGATCGACTTGCCGCCTTCCAGATTGGCCTTCTGGTTGTAGGAAAAGAAGATCTTGGTTCCGACCGGGTTTGGCGACGCCTCCCTCATGTCGTCGTCCGGATAGACTTCCTTCATGAAGATCGCGTTGTTGAGATCGTTGGTCTTGAACAGGAACTGACCCGGCGCCCCGCCGGCGGCGAGCACATTCCTGTGCAACGCCGCGCAATTGAAGACGCGCGACGAGCCCGCCTGCAGCATTCGGGACAGCTGCTCTACGGCAAGTCGCTCTATCGAAACACGTTTACGCGTATGACCCATGGTCGGGAGTATGTACCAAAAGTTACATCCAGGCTTCGATCAAATGCGGGCCGGGCTCGTTCAGTGCACGCTCGAACTGCTGGTTGAACTCCTCCGCGGTCGTCGCGCGGGTCGCCGGTACCCCCATTCCGGCGGCAAGCTGCCGCCAGTCGAGATCCGGCCGGCCGATCTCCAGCATATCGAAGGCCTTGCGGCCCGGATTCTGCGCGCCGACATTCATCAGCTCGCCTTTCAGGATTTCATACGTCCGGTTGGCAAAGATAACGTTAACCACATCGCATTTCTCGCGCGCCTGGGTCCAGAGCGCCTGAAGCGTATACATGCCGCTGCCGTCGCCTTCGAGGCAAATCACCTTGCGGTCCGGGCAGGCGATGGCCGCGCCGGTCGCATAGGGCATACCAATGCCGATCGAGCCGCCGGTCAGCGCCAGCCAGTCATGCGGCTCGGTGCCTGCCGTGAACGGCATCAGGCCGCGTCCGGACGTTACGGATTCGTCCGCGATGATCGCGTCCTTCGGCATGAAATGCCCGATGGCCGACGCGATGCTCTCCGGCGTCAGTTCGCCCGTCATCAGGTCAGGCTTCTTCGCCTCCTGGCGGATCGGTTCGACATCGGTGGCACCGACCTCGTCGGCAATGTCGCGCAGTGCCGCGAGCAGATCGTAGCCTTCCGGCGCGACCTCGACGACCTTGCAGCTTTCCGGGATCAGCACGCTGGGCTTGTTCGGATAGGCGAAGAACGCCACCGGAACCGGCGCGCCGAGCAGGATCAGATGCTTCACGGTGCCGAGCTGCTTCAGGGCGATGTCGACAGGATACTGGATGCGCTCGACCGGGACGCGGCCCGCGCCGCGCTCCCAACGCCGGTTACTGGTCTTGCAGGACAGCCGGCAGCCGGTTTTGGCGGCAATGCGCCCGGCCATTTCCAACGCCTCGCCCATAAGGGCCGTGTCGGACATGTGGATCATGCATTCCTCGCCGGAAACGAGGGCCGCCGCCGCGGCGCGGACCGCCTCCTCCGGCGCCTTCGGCCGGGCAACCGGCGGCACCGGCGCGGCCGGACCGTCGGACTCCTCCCAGGCGGTGTTGGCCGGCAGGATCAGGGTCGCGATCTGGCCCGGGACGCCCATGGAAGCGGCGACCGCCTCGGCCCCGTCCTTCGCGACGTCCTTCGACGACATGGAGGTCTTCACCCAGCCCGAGACCGGACGGGCGATACCCTCGATGTCGGCCGTCAGCGGTGCATTGTGCTCCACATGGTAGGTCGCGTGCTCGCCGACGATGTTGACGATCGGCGTGAAGGCCTTCTTGGCATTGTGCAGGTTGGCGAGGCCGTTACCCAGCCCCGGGCCAAGGTGCAGCAGGGTGGAAGCTGGCTTGCCGGCCATCCGGGCATAACCGTCTGCCATGCCGGTGACGACGCCCTCGAACAGGCCGAGCACGCAGCGCATGCCCTCGACCCGGTCAAGCGCGGCGACGAAATGCATCTCCGAGGTGCCGGGGTTGGAGAAACACACGTCCACTCCGGACGCGACAAGGGTTCGCACCAGGCTCTCTGCGCCGTTCATCTTTTTCCTCTGAAATCGGGGAGGTCGGGAAAGGAAGAGGGATGATGGCAACGGGCCGCCGAAAGAGCAAGTCCGGCGGCCCAGTTACTCTGTCCGATTTGGCGTTAGCGCTGTTCTAGCCCGCGATCGCGTGCAGCTTGCGGGCCTTTGCGCCGAGCTCGTGATCGTGGGTCCGGATGAATTCCTTCACCATCGGTGCGATTTCCCGCCGCCAGCGTCCACCGTTGAAGATGCCGTAATGTCCGACATTCTTCTGCAGGTGATAATGCTTCATCGAATCCGGAAGGTTGGAGGCGAGATCGAGCGCGGCCTTGGTCTGGCCGACGCCGGAAATATCGTCCAGTTCACCCTCGACGCAGCATATCGCCGTCCTCGTGATCGCTTCCGGCTTCACCGGATGCCAGCGTGCGATCATCTCGCCCTTCGGCAGGGAATGTTTCTGGAACACGGTCTCGACCGTCTGCAGATAGAATTCCGCCGGCAGATCCATGACCGCGAGATATTCCTCGTAGAAGGCCTTCCGCTTGTCCGCCTCTTCGTCGTCGCCCTGGACCAGGTGATCGAACAGCTCGTTCAGCGAGATCATGTGCCGGTCGAGGTTCATCGAAATGAAGTTGGTGAGCTGGATGAAACCCGGATAGACCCGGCGGCCCATGCCCGGATAGGGCGGCGGCACCATGGTCACGACATGGCGCTCGAACCACTCGATGGCGTGTTCCTTGGCGAGCTTGTTGACCGCCGTCGGGTTGCGTCTTGTATCGATCGGCCCACCCATCAGGGTCATCGACGCCGGGGCGCAGATATCTCCCCAGCCGGACATCACGGACACCGCGGCGAGCACAGGCACGCTCGGCTGGCAGACCGCGATCACATGCGTGTTCGGCCCGAGATAGTGCAGGAAGTCGATAATGTAATCGATGTAGTCGTTCAGATTGAAACGGTCGGAGGTGATCGGCACGTAGCGGCAGTCGTTCCAGTCGGTCACGTAGACGTCGTGGTCCGGAAGCATCGCTTCCACGGTACCCCGCAACAGCGTTGCGTAGTGCCCTGAAAGCGGCGCCACCACCAGCAGCTTCGGATCCTTGCGCTTGGTGTCACGCTTGAAATTCACCAGGCTGCAATAGGCACGATGGATCACGGCGTCTTCCTCGACCGCGACCTCCTTGCCGTCGATCACCGTCTTGTCGAGCCCCCATTCCGGCTTGCCATACCGTCGGGTCACGCGTTCGAAAAGCTCCGCCGCGGACCCGATCTGCCGGCCGATCGGCGTATAGGAGAGCGGGCTCCAGGGCGCCATGACCGAATTGCGGACCGCCTGCGCACCGAGACGCCACGGCATGATCGCCATACGGGTGGCTTCATACATATGATACAGCATTGCTTTGGCTCCGTTCTCCGGAGGACGCGGCGATAGCCGGGGCCGGCCGCCGCAATCTCCACACCATTGGCCGACGATAGTGGCACTGTCTTTGCTGCATTGCACCAAAGAAAGTGGAACG
Organism: Nisaea sediminum; assembly: GCF_014904705.1. Lineage (NCBI taxonomy): Bacteria > Pseudomonadati > Pseudomonadota > Alphaproteobacteria > Rhodospirillales > Thalassobaculaceae > Nisaea > Nisaea sediminum. The sequence continues at coordinate 202,008 of NZ_JACZCQ010000010.1, read as the reverse complement.
CGTGTTTCAGATGCCGGTTGCGGCGCTCAGTGAACCGCCGGCGATTTCAGGAGTGCATCGCGCGAAATCGACCGCACTTTCGCATTCAGGATCTCGCCGTCGCGTGCGAGCGAGAGCGGTACGGTGACCCCCGCCTCGCCCAGGGCCCAGACATGGCGGAAGAATTCCGCAAGCGATTTGACCCGCGCGTCGTCCACGGCGACGACGATGTCGCCGACCTGGATATTCGCCTCGTCGGCCGGGCCGTTCTCGCTCAGGGCGGCGACCACGACCTGGTCCTGAATCTCCGTACCGAAAATGCCGAGCCACGGGCGCGGCGGCTTTGCGACCCGTCCGAAGGTCGAAAGCTGATCGAGAATCGGTTTGAGAAGATTGATCGGCACCACCATGTTGCCGTCGATCGCGCCGTCCTCGGTGGTCTGCTGCACCATGAGCGAGCCGATCCCGAGCAGGCTTCCATCCGGACCGATCAGACCGCAGCCGCCCCAGTTGGGATGTGCCGGCGCGGTGAAGATCGCCTTGTCGAGCAGATATTCCCAGTAGCCTGCGAATTCACGGATCGCCATGACCTCAGCCGCAACGGCCGTCTTCGCGCCGCCGACGCCGCCGAGGATCACCGGATCGCCCTCTTCGAGAATGTCCGAATCTCCGAGCGGGAGCGCCGGAAGATCGAGATGTCCGAGAGCCTGTACGAGACCGAAACCTGTTTCCTGATCGTATCCGAGCACATGGCCGGCGAGGGCGCGGCCGAAATTATCGGTGATCCAGACCTGCTCGGCCTCCGTCACGAGATAGCCGATGGTCAGAACCAGTCCGTCCTCGCGGATCACGACACCGTTGCCGCTCCGCTCCGTGCCGAGAATGTCTGCCGTGAAGGCATCGTCCGGGATGGCCGTTCTGATCCCGACCAGGGAAGCATAGACCCGGTCGAGATCGAAACCGTAATCCTGCTGTCGAGGCGACTGTGCGCGTTCCTGTTCCATCATGTCCCGACGCTATGACATATCCGGCCCCGTCGCACCACTATACAGACCCGCTCTGCGGTTGGAAGTCCGCACGGGCAAGGTCGCGAGAGGATCTCGGGCGGATGCGGCAAAACGCAGGCTCGCAGACCTCAGCGGGCCGAGTTGCCGCGCATATAGCGTTTCTCCGGACGATACGGATGAAACAGAGCATGCACGGATTTACGTACAATTTCCATTATGCGGACCATTCTGTCCTACTCCGTCGGCTCTGAGCCCGGCTCCAGCGCCCTTGCGCGGTGCCCCGGCCCTTTTTCGGTTTAAGTACGAAAGTATGCAATTGGCGGGCCAAGGAGAGGTCCGATGCATTACGTCGCCTACTGTGCGATATGGGAATGAAGATAACGTAAAGAAACCAAGGGATTTGACCAAAATGCGCAGCGCGCTGACGGGCTGTGAACAAACTCACTCCCGTTCGCCATCGGACGGGAACGCTTCGATCTCATCGTCTCATGCGCAAAAGATTGGCAAAGCGGCATTCGGATGACCAAAAGACCAGCAGCCTTCCTCGACCGTGACGGCGTCCTCAACCGGGACTCCGGCTACCCGCACAAGCCTGAACAGATCGAGTGGATCGCCGGCGCCCCCGAGGCCGTAGCGCTGCTCAAGGCGCGCGGATACCTCGTGTTCATTGTCACCAATCAGTCCGGAATTGCGCGCGGCTATTTCGGCCCCGAAGAGGTAGAGGCCCTGCATCGCTGGATGGACCGGGAACTGCGCGCTGCCGGCGGCGGGATCGACGATGCCCGCTACAGTCCGTTCCATCCGGATTTTGACGACGGCCGGTTCAGTGATCTCGCCCATTGGCGCAAGCCGGCCCCCGGAATGATCCTCGATTTGCTCGAGCACTGGGACGTGGATCTCTCCCGCTCCTTTCTGATCGGCGACAACCTGACGGACCTTGAGGCCGCAGAAGCGGCCGGGTTGCCCGGCTTCCAATTCACCGGCGGCGATCTCAGGGATTTCGTTGAAAATCTGCTCTCGAAGAAAGCCGACTGAGCGCCCGCAATAAAAAATGGTTTCCGTTTCCGCATTGCGGAACCTCAGCTTGCGCGACCGCGCTCGGATCACGAGGATGCGCCGCGATTCAGATGAACATGACCCCATGCGGAAAGGGCTTCCCAATGACCAGCCGGACCGAGATCGGCAGCCTGCAGATCGACTCAGCGCTCTACGAGTTCATCAATAAAGAAGCCCTGCCGGGCACGGGCGTCGACGCGGCCGCCTTCTGGAACGGCCTGGACAAGATTGTCCGTGACTTCGCTCCGAAGAACCGCGCCCTCGTCGCCAAGCGCGACGAGCTGCAGAACAAGATCGACGCCTGGCACAAGGCCAATCGCGGCGCCGGCTTCGATCTCGACGCCTACAAGGCGTTTCTGAAGGAAATCGGCTATCTGGTCGAGGAAGGCCCGGCCTTCTCCGTCGGCACCACGGGTGTCGATGCGGAGATCGCGACGGTTGCCGGCCCTCAGCTCGTCGTTCCGGTGATGAACGCACGATACGCGCTGAACGCCGCCAACGCGCGCTGGGGCAGCCTCTATGACGCGCTTTACGGCACCGACGCCATCTCCGACGAAGGCGGCGCCGAAGCAGGCGGAACCTATAATCCGAAACGCGGCGCCAAGGTCATCGCCTGGGCCCGAGACTTCCTCGATCGTTCGGCGCCGCTCGCGTCCGGCAGCCATGCCGATGCGGCCGGCTATTCCGTCTCCGGCGGAGCTCTTTCGGTCGCCCTCAAGAACGGCGGCGCCACCGGCCTGAAGAACCCGGCACAGTTCGCGGGTTACAAGGGCGATGCGGGCGCGCCCAGCGGGATCCTGCTGAAGAACAACGACCTGCATTTCGAGATCGTCATCGACAAGAACCATCCGATCGGCAAGGACGATGCGGCCGGCGTCGCCGACGTCATCGTCGAGGCGGCGCTGACCACGATCATGGACTGCGAGGATTCCGTCGCCGCGGTCGATGCCGAGGACAAGGTGCTGGCCTATCGGAACTGGCTCGGCCTGGTGAAGGGCGATCTCTCCGACAGCTTCGTGAAGGGCGGCAAGGAGGTCGTCCGCAAGCTGAACCCCGACCGCACCTACACCGCGCCGAACGGCAGCGGCGAAGTGCGCCTGCATGGCCGCAGCCTGATGCTGGTGCGCAATGTCGGCTTGCTGATGACCAACCCGGCGATCCACTATGACGGCGGCAAGGAAATCCCGGAATGCATCATGGACGGCGTCTTCAATGCCGCCATCGCCCTGCATGACATCCGCGGCGCCAACAAGGGTGGCAACAGCCGTGCCGGGTCGGTCTACACCGTGAACCCGAAGATGCACGGGCCGGAGGAAGTCGCCTTCATCGAAGCGCTCTTCAGCGAGACCGAGAAGCTGCTCGACCTGCCGACCAATACCCTGAAGATGGGCATCATGGACGAGGAGCGCCGCACCACGGTGAACCTCAAGGAATGCATCCGCGCCGCCAAGGACCGGGTGGTCTTCATCAATACCGGCTTCCTCGACCGCACCGGTGACGAGATCCACACCTCGATGGAAGCGGGCCCGATGATCCGCAAGGGCGACATGAAGGCGTCCTCATGGATCAAAGCCTATGAGGACTGGAACGTCGATATCGGCCTCGAATGCGGACTGCAGGGCCATGCCCAGATCGGCAAGGGCATGTGGGCCATGCCTGACCTGATGGCGGAAATGCTGAAGCAGAAGAAGGCGCATCCGGAAGCTGGAGCGAACACGGCCTGGGTGCCGTCGCCGACCGCCGCCGTGCTGCATGCGACTCACTATCACGACCTGAACGTGAAACAGCGCCAGAACGAGCTGAAGTCGCGCGGACGGGCCAATCTGGACGACATTCTCTCGATCCCGGTGGCCGAGCGGCCGAACTGGGACGCGGCGACGATCCAGCAGGAACTGGACAACAACGCCCAGGGTATCCTCGGCTATGTGGTGCGCTGGGTCGATCAGGGCGTCGGCTGCTCCAAGGTGCCGGACATCAACAATGTCGGGCTGATGGAAGACCGCGCGACCCTGCGCATCTCCAGCCAGCATATTGCCAACTGGCTGCATCACGGCGTCTGCACCGCAGCTCAGGTCGAGGAGACCATGAAGCGCATGGCGAAGGTGGTGGACGGTCAGAACGCGGGCGATCCCGCCTACAAGCCGATGGCGCCCGACTATGACAAGAGCATCGCCTTCAAGGCGGCCTGCGATCTGGTCTTCAAGGGCCGCGAGCAGCCGAGCGGCTACACCGAGCCCGTGCTGCACGGCCGGCGCCTCGAAGTAAAAGCCGCCGGATAACGATGAGCCCGTCATCCGGGACAGCTCTCGACGGCCTGATTGAGGCCGTCCGGGCGCTGATCCCGGACGCCGGTATCGTTCACCTGTCGAGCGACACGATTGCTCCCGGCCCGGGAAGTTACCTGCTCCTCCTGCAGCTGCAAGCGCCCCTCTCCGTTCAGATTGCAAAGCGCGAGATCGGTCTGCCGGCAGGTCTCTATGTGTATTCAGGCAGTGCAAGAGGACCCGGCGGCCTAAAGGCGCGCCTTGGCCGGCACCTGCGCGGCAACGGCCGGCCACGATGGCATGTCGACCAGATCACCACCTGCGCGGCCAGCCGCGCCGGCCTGTCCTTCAGGTCATTCACGGAATGTGACCTGATTTCAAAGCTTCTTGAATCCTCGGATTTTTCTGTGCCGATAAGGGGATTCGGCAGCAGCGACTGCAATGTCTGCCCGGCGCACCTGATCCAGTTCCGGGCGTGCCCGGAAAACTGATCAGTCTTCCTCCCGCGGCCGCAGTCCCAGATCCATGACCTGCTTGCGCGCTTCGTCGTCCTCGACACCTTCGACTGCCGATAACAGCATCGCCGCCGCGACAACACCTTCCATATGGGCCTTAAGGGGCGACAAGCCGCGATCGAACGACTCAACGACGGTTTCATAATATGCGTCTTCGATCATGCTAATCGTGGTTTGATCCACAGCAACCTCTAGAGGATGAGGGTAATGGTGATTCCCGCCACCGCCCCTTGCCGGACCCGTTCTGCGGAGACATGCGCAAGGATCGGGACACCTCCGGACACCTGTTCCAGGCAGCTGGGAGAGAGCACGTCCCGCTCCCGGAAGGAGTTCGAACCGGTTCTCTCAGCCTAAGAGGTGACCCCTAACAAATAGTGACTCGGCGCAAATCTTTCACGCTTCGAGCCATACACGTTCCACAATCCGGCATTGCAGCGTCCCCCCGGCTCCCGGCCGGAGTCGTTCCGGCGGATGACGATTGTTCACAACCTTTTGAAATGCGGCTCGAAAATTCTCCTTCATACCAATCTGATCGAAATATGTGGAAGGCTCTGATCGGAAGGAACAAGGCCGGATGGATGTGACGGAACTGATCGCCGGCTGCGGCCTCACCGCAGAACAGATGCGCGCGCTCCCGCAGTGCTGGGATCGCCATGTAAGCCCGGAGATCGATGATACGCTCAAGGCCACATACGGGTTCTGCAAATCCTTTCCCGGATTGAAGGCGTTCCTCTGGGGCCAGAACGAAGGCGACTGGGTTGCGAACCAGCGGGACCGATGGGCCGCCGTGTTCCGCACCGGGATCGACGCCGCACATGTGGAAAGGATCCGCGGCTTCGCGAAGAGCGATCTCGAGAGCCGGATGAACCCCGCCGTCTACGGCCAGTTTTTCGCCTGCCTCGGCCGTGAGCTTTCCGCCCGCATCCTCGCATCGGGCGATGGAAGCCGGGAAGCCCGCGAGGCCAGCCTTCTTGTCGGTACATTGATGAACGCGGAAGCGACAATCGCCTCCTCCGCCTATAGCGAGGCGCAGACTGCGGCAACCCAGGCCACTGTCGATGGCCTGACAGGCATGATGGGAGAGAATGTGGGCACCATCATCGGAGACGTCGCCGGCGCCTCGGAACAGCTTTCCGCCAGCATGGCGACGATCCGCGAGAATGTCGGACGCAATCTCGATCATGCGACAGGTATTTCCGGCACCGTCGACAAAGCCGTCGCAAGGCTCTCCGAACTCTCCGCGGCCATCGACGGCATTCTGAAGCTCCTCGACGGGATAAAGTCGATCGCCGGCCAGACCAATATGCTGGCCCTCAACGCGACGATCGAAGCGGCGCGCGCCGGCGAGGCCGGGCTCGGCTTCGCCGTGGTCGCGAGAGAGGTGAAGATGCTCGCAACGGACAGCCGGGGAGCGGCTGACGGCATCGCGGAAATGACGACGAAACTGAGCGACACACTGGCCATGATCCAGGCCGGTTTCCAGGACATTTCGGAGCGGGTATCGATCATGGTGCAGTCGATCGAGGAAAACGGCTCCGCCGCGGACGAACAGCTCCGCGCGACAGGCAACATCGCCGACCGCATGTCTCAGCTCGGGCAGGAAATCGACGACGCCATTTCCGGAATCCGGCATCACTACGCCGGATAGCCGACCGGCGCCTTGGGGGGAGGACGACAGGATGATCCAGGCACCGGGCACGGAGTTCGTGAGCGCGTTTCTCGAACTCGCAACATACTGGGGCTATGCCGGTGCGCTGGTCGCCGCAGCCTTCCTCACCGCCGGCATCACCCGGATCGACCCCGGCAGCCGGGGCAGCTATCTGTTCCGTCTTCTGCTTATTCCCGCGACCGTCATTTTCTGGCCGGTCATTCTCTGGCGCTGGCTCGTTCTCGCGCGTTCCGGAGACTGGCAATGAAGCGGCCACATCAACGCTGGCACTTCCGTCTCTGGGTCGGACTTTCGCTGCTTTTGCCGGCGCTGATCCTGCTGACGGTGCTGCAGCGCCAGGAGCGCCCCGTCGAGCCCGTCGCCGATTACCTGACACGTCCGGCGGAGGGAGCGGCGCAATGAGCGTGCAATACCGTCCCGTCACCTGGACGCGGAACAAGCTGATCTATGACCTGATCCTCGGCTTCGGGATCTCGGCCTTCATCATCCTCTTTCTGCGCTACGCGCCCGGCTGGCTCGAGAGCCCCCATATCAGCGGCCCGCAATTGCGCATGCGCGCCTTCGGAACCTGCGCCTTCGTGTTGCTGACCATCGTGCTCTCGATCGGCCCGCTCGCCCGGCTCGACCCGCGCTTCCTGCCGCTGCTCTACAATCGCCGGCATTTCGGTGTCGCGCTCTTCTTCGTCGCGCTCGCCCATGCGCTCGCCGTGCTCGGCTGGTACATGGCCTTCAGTCCGACCGACCGGTATGTCGCGATTTTCGTCGCGAACAGCAGCGTCGGATCCTGGCAGGCCTTCCCCTTCGAATATCTCGGCATGTTCGCGCTGGCGGTGCTCTTCACCCTCGCCGCGACCAGCCATGATTTCTGGCTCAATTTCCTCGGCGCGCCGCTCTGGAAGGCGATCCACATGTCGGTCTATGCGGCCTATGCCGCCGTGGTCGGCCATATATGCCTCGGCCTGCTGCAGGCGGAGCATTCGCCTTGGCTCCTCGGCCTGACAGTTGCGAGCGTGGCTCTCGTCTGCGGATTGCATCTCGCTGCGGGACTGAGGGAAAGGAACATCGCGGAAGCCGAGAGCGTGAGAGGCGACGATGGCAACTGGGTGCATGCAGCCAACATCTCCGACCTGCCGCAAGAAGGGGGTGTCACCGTCTTCCTGCCGACCGGCGAAAAGGCGGCCCTGTTCCGCTATGACGGCAAGGTCTCGGCGCTCTCCAACGCCTGCGCGCATCAGAACGGACCGCTGGCGGAGGGACGGATCATCGACGGCTGCGTCACCTGTCCCTGGCACGGTTACCAGTACCGGCCGGAAGACGGCTGCTCGCCGGCTCCCTTCACCGAAAAAATCGCGACCTACCGGCTACGGCGCGACGGCGACCGGCTGCTGATCGACGCCAACGCCCTGCCGCCGGGAACGCCCGTGCCGCCGATCCTGCTGGAGGAAGGCGCATGAGCGGAGACCGGAAAGAGGACTTCTTCGTCGGCTATCTGAAGACGCCGCCGAGACTGGCCGTCTTCGTCGCTTTCGCCTCTGTCCTGCTGATCGGGCTCGGCATCGGCGGCGGCCTCGCCATGGTCGCCGGGCAGCGCGATTACACAGGCGGCGGCTTCCAGGGTGGCTATCAGGAGCATCTCGGCGTGCTCGAGACCGTGCCCTACCCGATGCTCCGCCTGCCCCCGAGCGAGGGTTATCCGGAGGGGCGGAGCATCCTGCTCATCGAGCCTGGAAAATCCGGTGCGCAGGGGCGCAGCAAGGGTCTCGACGGCAAGGCTGTAGATGCCGGTGGCGTCTTCGTCACCCGCGACGGGACCCGCATCCTCCAGGTCGGCGGCGCCGCGAAGATCCGCGCGGCCGAGGACGCAGGTCCGCTCGCCGGTTACACGCCGGGCCCGGACGTCCCGCTGGGCAAGGTCACGCTGCGCGGCGAGATCGTCGATACGAAATGCTATCTCGGCGCCATGCGGCCGGGCGAGGGCAAGGTGCACAGGGCCTGCGCCAATCTCTGCCTGATGGGAGGCATTCCGCCGATGCTCGCCGTCTTCTACGAGAACGCCCCGGCGACCCTGTTCCTGCTGACGGACCCGGACGGAAAGGCCCTCGACGCGGCGATCCTCGACTACGTGGCGCCCTATGTCTCGGTCGAGGGCGAGCTGTTCCGGCGCGGCGATCTGCTGATCCTGCGCACCTCGGCAGACCGCATGGAGATCCTCTGATGCGTCCGGCCGGGCTGGTATGGCCCCTCCTCGGCCTGCTCTATGCCGCCGGCGCCGGATGGCTGCTCTTCAACTATTCCGGCGAGGCGGCGAACCTCCTCCGCGGAAGCTGGCTGCATGATCTGAGGATCGTCGCCGTTCCCGTCTATGTCGCGCTGGGTCTATGGTTGGCGGAGCGGATCTGGAATTGGATCGAATCGCTGAAAGGCAAAAGCGGCCGACACTGAACGGACCGCCCGGAGGAGGGGGAAATGTCAATCAAGGGGAAGGTCATCGCAGTCAGCGGGGCATCCGGCAATCTCGGGCAGGCCTGCGTTGAGGCCGCACGCGCGGCGGGCGCGAAGGTCGCGACCATCGACCGGTCCGACCGGGGCAACGTCGCCGCGGACGAGAATGTCCTCCATCTCACCGGTATCGATCTCGGTGATCCCGACTCGCCGAAGCAAGCCATCGCGGATGTCCTTGACCGTTTCGGACGGCTCGACGCTGTTCTGAACACGGTCGGAGGCTTCGCCATGGGTTCCGTCGCCGACACGGACATTTCTGAATGGGAGAAGCTACACGCGATGAATTGCGTGACCGCCGTGAACCTGACGCGCGCGGCCGTGCCCACACTGCGGGCGGGCGGCGGCGGCGCGATCATCCATGTCGGCGCCCTCGCCGCTTTCAGCGCACCCGCGAATCTTGGCGCCTACGCTGCTTCCAAGGCTGCCCTGCATCGCCTCGTCGAGGCTGCGGCGGCGGAGCTCCGCGCCGACGGCATCCGGGTCAATGCCGTGTTGCCGAGCACCATCGACACACCGCAGAACCGGCAGGCGATGCCGAAGGCCGACACCTCGAAGTGGGTCAGCCCAGGCGCCATCGCCGAGGCAATGCTGATGCTCGCGGACGATGCCGCCCGCGCCGTTACCGGTGCGCTGATCCCTGTTACCGGCTGCGGCTGACAAGCACCGGAGGTGCGTGATCTAATCCCCGGACATCGGAGGTGGGTCATGGGAAAGAAAAGCGGCGAGAAGAGCCGTAAGCTCGGCCGCAAGGCCTACGAGAAAGCACTCTACGATCTGCAGGTCGAACTATGCCGCCTGCAGGCCTGGGTCAAGGCCTCGGGCGAACGGGCCATCGTCGTGTTCGAAGGCAGGGATGCCGCCGGCAAGGGCGGCGTCATCAAGCGCATCACCGAACGCGTGAGCCCGCGAGTCTTCAGGGTGGTGGCCCTGCCCGCGCCGTCGGAGCGGGAGAAGACCCAGCTCTACGTCCAGCGCTATATCGAGCATTTCCCGGCCGCCGGAGAGATCGTCCTCTTCGACCGCTCCTGGTACAACCGGGCCGGCGTCGAGCGGGTCATGGGCTTCACCGAAATGGAGCGGGTCGAGCATTTCCTCCGCACCATCAGCTTCTTCGAGCGCGAGGTCGCAGAGACCGGGATCAAGCTCATCAAGTATTTCCTCCATGTCGACCAGGAGGAGCAGGAGCGGCGCTTCCTCTCCCGCATGACCGATCCGACCAAGCACTGGAAGCTCAGCCCGATGGACATCGAGTCCTTCCGGCGCTGGGACGAGTACTCCATCGCCTATGACGAGATGCTGCGCGGCACCCACACGCCGGACACGCCCTGGTTCATTATCGACGCGAACGACAAGAAGCGGGCGCGGTTGAACCTGATCACCCATCTTCTCTCCCGGTTCGACTACGAGCCGATCCCTTTCGAGGCGCCGGATCTGCCCGCGCGTGAGACGATCGAGGGCGCGCCAGAGGACGGGCCGCGCTACGGTATCCGGATCCCGGAGCCCTATTGACCGGCACTCTGTTTCGCCAAGCGAAACTGAATTTCGAAAAGACTTGTCGCTCTCCCCCTCGGTTCGATATGACATATCAAAACGAATGGGAGGAAACGGTGAAGGAAGCCGTCATTCTGTCGACCGCCCGCACAGGGCTGGCGAAATCCTTTCGCGGCGCGTTCAACGACACCCACGGCGCGACCATGGCCGGCCATGCGCTGGGCCACGCTGTCAAGCGTGCGGGGGTCGATCCGGCCGAAATCGAGGATGTCATCCTCGGCTGCGGCCTGCCAGAGGCCGCGACAGGCAAGAACATCGCCCGCCTTTCCGCGATCCGAGCCGGGCTTCCGGTCTCGACCGGCGGCGTCACCGTCAACCGTTTCTGTTCCTCCGGCCTGCAGGCCATCGCCATGGCGGCGCAGCGCGTCATCGTCGACGGCGTGCCGGTGATGGCGGCGGGCGGCGTCGAATCCATCAGCCTGACCCAGGCCAATCTCAACCAGACCCGGCTCGAGGAGCCCTGGCTGATGGAGCACAAACCCGAGCTCTACCATTCCATGATCGAGACCGCGGATCTCGTCGCCGCGCGCTACGGGATCTCCCGCGAAGCGCAGGACGAATACTCCGTGCGGAGCCAGAAACGCACCGCCGCTGGTCAGGAGTCAGGCAAGTTTGACGACGAGATCGTTCCGATCTCCGTCGAGAAGCTGGTGAAGAACCGGGAAACCGGCGAGACCTCCCGCGAGACGGTCACGCTGACGAAAGACGAGTGCAACCGGCCAGGTACCACGCTGGAAAGCCTCGCCGGCCTCGAACCGGTCCGCGGAGCGGGGCACTTCATCACCGCGGGGAACGCCAGCCAGCTCTCCGACGGGGCGTCGGCCTGCGTCATCATGGATGCGAAGCTCGCAGAGCAGCGCAACCTCAGCCCGCTCGGCATCTTCCGCGGCCTCGCGACCGCCGGCTGCGAGCCGGACGAGATGGGGATCGGCCCGGTCTTCGCCGTGCCGCGTCTTCTGGAGCGGAACGGCCTCAAGGTGGACGATATCGATCTCTGGGAACTGAACGAGGCCTTTGCCTCCCAGGTTCTCTATTGCCGGGATAAACTCGGCATTCCGGATGAGAAACTGAATGTCAACGGCGGCTCGATCTCGATCGGCCATCCCTACGGGATGACCGGCTCGCGCATGGTCGGGCATGCCCTCATCGAGGGACGGCGCCGGGGCGCGAAATATGTAGTGACCACGATGTGCGTCGGCGGCGGCATGGGCGTCGCCGGCCTCTTCGAAGTGGCGTAAGGGAGCAGACGATATGGACCTGAACTTCACCCCGGAGGAACTGGCGTTCCGCGACGAGGTGCGCGCCTTCCTGAAGGCCGGCGTGCCGGACGACCTCCGCGCCAAGATCAAGGGCGGCAAGCGTCTGGTGAAGGACGATTATTTCCGCTGGCACAAGGCGCTCTCGGAGCAGGGCTGGCTCGGCTCCAACTGGCCGACGGAATTCGGCGGCCCGGGCTGGACCCCGGTGCAGAAGCACATCTTCGAGGAGGAATGCTACGCCTACGGCGCGCCGCGGACCCTGCCCTTCGGCGTCAACATGGTCGCCCCGGTCATCATGAAATTCGGCAGCCAGGCGCAAAAGGATTACTACCTGCCGCGCATCCTCGACCTCACCGACTGGTGGTGCCAGGGCTATTCCGAACCCGGCTCCGGCTCCGATCTCGCCTCGCTGCGCACCAGCGCGGTGCGCGAGGGCGACCATTACATTGTCAACGGCCAGAAGACCTGGACCACGCTCGGCCAGTATGCCGACAAGATCTTCTGCCTTGTGCGCACCAACCCGAACGCGGCGAAGCCGCAGGAAGGCATCTCCTTCCTGCTGATCGACATGGAGACGCCCGGCGTCACCGTGCGCCCGATCATCCTGCTCGAGGGCGAGCACGAGGTGAACGAGGTCTGGTTCGACAATGTGAAGGTCCCGGTGGAGAATCTCGTCGGCGAGGAGAACAAGGGCTGGACCTACGCCAAGTACCTGCTAACCCACGAGCGCACCGGTATCGCCAATGTCGGCTCCTCCAAGGCGGCGCTGCTGCATCTCAAAGCCATCGCCCGCGACCAAGTCAAGAACGGCCGTCCGCTGATTGAGGACCCGCTCTTCCGCAACCGGATCGCCAAGGTCGAGATCGACCTGATGGCGCACGAGATGACCAACCTGCGCGTCCTCGCCGAAGTGCAGTCAGGCGGTGCGCCGGGGCTGGAAAGCTCGATCCTGAAGATCCGAGGGACCGAGATCCGTCAGGAGATCACCGACCTCGCGCGGCGCGCGATCGGCCCCTATGCGATCCCGTTCCAGTCGGAAGCTCTCGAAGAGGGTTTCAACGGCGAGCCGGTGGGTCCGGACTACGCCGCCCCGATCGCCAAGCAATATTTCAACATGCGCAAGCTCAGCATCTATGGCGGATCGAACGAGATCCAGAAGAACATCATCGCCAAGGCCGGGCTCGGACTCTAAGGGATTACAGGAAATGGATTTTTCGCTCAGCGAAGAGCAGCGCATGCTCAAGGATACGGTCGAGCGTCTGGTGCGCGAGACCTACGATTTCGACACCCGCCAGAAGATCGCCGGCAGTGACGAGGGCTTTTCCCGCGAGGTCTGGAGCCAGCTCGCCGAACTCGGCATGCTCGGCGTGCCGTTTGCCGAGGAGTTCGGCGGTCTCGGCGGCGGCGGCGTCGACCTGATGATCCTCGGCGAGGCGATGGGCCGCGGCCTCGTGGTCGAGCCCTATCTCTCGACCGTCGTGCTCGGCGGCGGCCTGGTCGAGCTGCTCGGCTCGCCCGAGCAGAAGGAAACGCTGCTGAACGCCGTGGTCGGCGGCGAGACGCTGCTGGCTTTCGCCCATAGCGAACCGGACGGCCGTTACGAGACCGCCCATGTGCGTTGCACGGCCGAGAAGACCGGCGGCGGTTGGAAGCTCACGGGCCGCAAATCGGTCGTGCTGAACGGCGCGTCCGCCGACCTGCTGATCGTCTCCGCGCGGATCTCCGGCAACCATGACGACGAGGATGGGATCGGCCTCTTCCTGGTCGAAAAAGGCGCCGCCAATTTGAAGCTCTTCGGTACGCCTGCGATCGACGGGACTCAGGTCGCCGAGATCGCGCTCGACGACGTCGAGATCGGCGCCGACGCAGTGCTCGGCACGCCGGGCGCCTGCTTCGCCGCGATCGAGGAAGTGATGGCCCGCGCCATTGTGTTGCTCGCCGGCGAGGCGGTCGGCGCGATGGAGGTCGCGGTCGAGACCACGGTCGAGTATCTGAAGACCCGCAAGCAGTTCGGCAAGGCCCTCAGCCAGTTCCAGGTGCTGCAGCACCGGGCCGTGGACATGCGGATCGCGCTGGAGCAGGCGAAATCCCTCGCCGTTCTCGCCGCCGCGCGCCTGAACGAGCCGCGGCAGATCCGCGAGCATGCGGTGAGCGCCGCCAAGGCCGGGATCGGCCAATATGCCCGCACCGTCGGCGAGCAGGCGATCCAGCTCCATGGCGGTATCGGCATGACCTGGGAAGTGCCGGTCGCGCACTATGCGAAACGGCTGGTGATGATCGATCACCTATTCGGCGATACCGATCATCATCTCGAGCGCTTCGCCGCGCTCTCGGATGCGGCTGCGTAATTTTCTAAAACATCGTCATCCCGGACCCGATCCGGGACCTTCCGAAGGATCGGGTCCGATGTTCGACAAGGTCCCGGCTCTGTGGCCGGGATGACGATCTGAAGATTACCCCCGCCCCCGATAGGGCGGCACCCCCTGATCCGGCAGCCACACGCCGTCCGGCACCGGTCCGGTCTGGAAGAAAACGTCGATCGGGATTCCGCCGCGCGGATACCAGTAGCCGCCGATCCTGAGCCAGCGCGGCTTCAGCTCACCCACCAGGCGCTTCGCGATCCCGACGGTGCAATCCTCGTGGAAGGCACCGTGATTGCGGAAGGAGCCGAGGAAGAGCTTCAGCGACTTGCTCTCCACCAGCCAATCGTCCGGCACGTAATCGATCATCAGATGGGCGAAATCCGGCTGCCCGGTCATCGGGCAGAGCGAGGTGAATTCAGGCGCCGTGAAGCGGACGACATAGTGCGTGTCGGCCATCGAGTTCGGCACCTTTTCCAGCACCGCCGCCTCGGGGCTCGCGGGCAGTTCGGTCGCCCCGCCGAGCTGGGTCAGCCCGGAAAAGCGGGTTTCGGAGGATGTCATGGCAGCGGCTCCGCGCGTGTTCGTTCAGCGCCTTTTACGCCGATGAGGCTTCGCCGCCAATCTCTCTGACCGGCGCGCGTCCTAGCCGAGGACCCAACCGGTCGCCGCCGCAAGATCGGTTTTGGAGACACCGATTACCGTGACACTGCCACCGTCCGAGAAAGTCACGGTCGTATTGCCGCCGCTCTCCACCCCGCCGCTGACGCCGAGCCCGGCCTGCAGCGCGAGCGTGTCTGTCCCCGCCGCGAAGTCGCTGACCGTCTCGTTGCCGCCTCCGAAGCTGAAGACGAACGTGTCCGCGCCCGCTCCTCCGGAAAGCGTATCGTCGCCTGCGTTACCGGCCAGATAGTCATCGCCGGACTGCCCGAAGAGCATGTCGTTGCCCTGCCCGCCATAGAGCCGGTCGTTACCGAGGTTGCCATAGAGACTGTCGTTCCCGGCATTGCCATAAACGATATCATTGTCCTGACCGCCAAAGAGCAGGTCCTCGTTACCGCCACCGGAGAGCGTGTCGTCGCCCTTGTTGCCGTAGAGCACGTCGTTGTCGTTGTCGCCCCGGACCGTATCCGCGTCCTGGCCGCCATAGAGCGTGTCGAGGCCGCCGCCACCGAACACCAGGTCCGCGCCCTGGTTGCCGTAGACGATGTCCTCGCCCCAGGAAGATCCGACGGTATCGTTACCGCCGCCGCCGGCCAGCGTGTCGTCCTCCGCGCCGAGCGAAATGAACTGCGCCGCATCGTCGCCGACCGCGTAGTTCCGGCCCGCGCCACCATTCACCGTCGCACTGCCGACGATGGCCGCGAACTCGATATTATCGAGCTGCAATGTGCAACCGCCCGGAAAGCTCGAGGTATCGATCACGAACGCCTCGCCGCCGCTTTCGGATTGCCCCGTCAGCTGAATGGTGTCCCCGGCGCTCCCGCCCGAGAAGGAAATCGTCCGCACGTCCAGCAGGGTACCGCCCATCTGGTTGGTGAAGGTCTGGCCGTGCCCCGAGAGGAAACTTTGCGCGCTGGCGGACTGTTCCGTGACCTGGATCTGCTGCGTCAGTGTCGTGCCGGCCGAACTTCCCGCCACCGCGGAGGCGGTCCCGCTATTGGTCAGAGTCACGCCGCTCGGCAGGGTTGCCGTGACCGTGTTGCCGTTGCCGGTACCCGATACCAGCGTGCCGGAAGCCGCGCTACCAGAGGTGTTGATCAGCGAGAAGCCGCTCTCCGTTCCGGCAACGTCCGCCGCCGTCTGGTTCGTCTTCGGCAGACCGCTCTCGCCCGAGGAAGCGCTTCCCGATCCCGAGGAGGCGTTGGGATCCGTATTGGTGACCGTCAGAATGGAGTTCCCGCCCGAGGTCGCCCCCGAAAGGTAGAGGCCGGATCCGGGACTGGTCAGGGTGACCGTGCTGCTGCCAACGGTCAGGGTGCTGCCGACGCTCGAGGCATGCAGGCTGGTCGCGTAGCTCGTATCGCCGGTAATCTGAATGACGTCGCCGGCGGCAAGGCCGGTGATCGTGTCTGCGTTGAATTCGGCGACGGTCCCGGCATAGGTATCGTTGCCGTCCCCGCCCCTCAGCTGGTCTGTGCCGTCACCGCCGGAGAGAACGTCGTTGCCGGCCTCTCCGATCAGATTGTCCTGCGACGCGCCGCCGAGGAGGGTGTCGTTGCCGGCCCCGCCGGTAATGAAATCGAGGCTGCCGCCGCCGGTGATGGAATCGTCACCGTCACCGCCCTTGATCGTGTCGGACGAGGACGAGCCGTTGATCGTGTCGTTGCCGGCGCCGCCATCGACCTCCGCGCCTCCGGCCAGGATGATAAAATCATCGCCGGCGTCGCCGTAGATCGTGTCGCCGCCGTCGCCGGTCGAGATGGTGTCGTTTCCGTCGCCGCCATAGAGCAGGTCACTGCCGCCCTGAACGTACAGACGGTCGTTCCCGGCGCCGCCATAGACGGTGTCGTTGGCGTTGCCGGTGCCGATGATGTCATCGCCGGCATCGCCGTAAATCAAGTCGTTGCCGCCGAAGCCGCTGATCGTGTCGTCGCCGTTCCCGCCAACGATCGAGTCGTTTCCGGTGCCTGCGGAGATCTCGTCGTTGCCGTCGCCGCCGGTGATCGTATCGTTGCCGTTTTGACCCCTGATCGTGTCGTTGCCGCCAGCGCCGTCGAGCGTATCGTCGGACGCGGTTCCGACGATGAGGTTGTCACCCGCATCACCGATCGAGACGACCAGCCGCGCCGGATAGGAGGCAAGCGCCGTCGGCGCGAAGATCGTCGCGGCGCGGGCGAGCCCGTCCCATCCGGCGTCGCCGCCGAGATCGGTCTGCGACGCATGCACCGGCACGCCGAGCGCGGCCTCCAGACCGTCGACAAAAGCCAGCCCCTTGAGGCCCGCGCCGGTGGAGCAGGACACCAGGACGACATCGGCATCACGGGCAAGCGCGGACCGGAGACGCGCGAGATCGTCGGCCGAGCCGGCGAGAGCAGACCGGTCGATCGTCCGTCCCGACAGCGAAATCGCGCCCGGCTCGCCATGGGCAAGGATTGCGACACGTCCGACCGGCGCCAGTTCGGATGCAACCGAAGCGATCTCCGCGAGCGCATCGCCCTTGGGCGGAAGCCGGTGGACCTTCGTTTCAGGGGCGAGCCCACCTACGAGAAGTTCCGGATCACGGACTGACGGATCTACGAAAAACAAGCTTGCTGTTCGGATCATGACCTGCTGTGCCTAAAATTTGTTGCTGAACGAGTGCGGTCAGCCGCAAAGATCAACCAAGGCGTTCTTTTCAAGAGAAAACCTCGAAAAACGCGAAACCAGAGTAAATATATGCCTATACCATTTTTATGGGAATGGGGAAGGCACTCTTGGCCGTAGACCTCAGGACTCTTCGCATTTGGCCTCCGAACAATCTCCAAAACCGGATTCAGGTCGGCATTTTTCGAAATCAGACAATGTGAGGCCATCGCCGCGGCGGAAGATGTCAAGACGCCTATAGCTCCCACCCGGTCGCTGCGGCGACTTCGGCCTGGTGGACACCGATGAGCGTCACCGTTCCGCCGTCGGAGAACGTGACCACGGCGTTGCCGCCGATTTCCGTCCCGCCACTGACGCCGAGCCCGGCCTCCAGAGCGAGCGTGTCCGTTCCCGCAACGAAGTCGGTCACCGTCTCGTTGCCGCCGCCGGAGCTGAAGACGAAGGTATCCGCACCAGCCCCGCCGGAGAGCGTATCGTCACCCGCATTGCCGGCAATATAATCGTCGCCGCTGCTGCCCCAGAGCAGGTCGCTCCCCTGACCGCCATAGAGCGTGTCATTGCCGAGATTGCCGTGCAGGCTGTCGTTTCCGGCATTGCCGTAGACGATATCCTCGTTCTGGCCGCCATAGAGCAGGTCTTCGTTCTGGCCGCCGGAGAGCGTATCGCTGCCTTTGTTGCCGTAGAGGACGTCGTTGTCGTTGTCGCCCCGCACCGTATCCGCGTCCTGGCCGCCATAGAGCGTGTCCATGCCGCCGCCGCCAAACACCAGATCCATGCCCTGGTTGCCGTAAAGGATATCCTCGCCCCAGGCAGAGCCGACAGTATCGTTGCCGCCGCCGCCCGCCAGCGTGTCGTCCTCGGCGCCGAGCGAGATGAACTGCGCCGCATCGTCGCCGACCACGTAGTTCCGACCCGCGCCGCCATTCACCGTCGCGTTGCCGACGATCGCGGCGAACTCGACATTGTTGAGTGACAGGGCCGATCCCGCCGGTAGGTTCGTGGTGTCGATGACAAACGCCTCGGAGCCGGAGCTGGAGGACGTGGTGCCCGTCAGGGTCACGGTCTCCGCGGATGCGCTCCTGCCGGTGAACGCAATGCTGCGGACGTCGAGCGACATGCCGGCCATATTCGACATAAAGGTTTGCCCGTGCCCGTTCAGGAAGCTCTGCACGCCGACGTCGGGCTCGACCGCCTGGATTCGGCCGGTCAGCGTCGCGCCCGCCACCGTGTTGACCTGCGCCGACGCGGTTCCGCTGTTGGTCAGGGAGATCCCCTTGGGGAGGGTTACCAAGACCGTGTTTCCGTTACCCGTGTTCGAGACCAGATCGCCGGTCGCCGAGGCGCCGGAATTGTTCACAAGTGTGCGGCCGGTCTCGGTGCCGGCCGCGTCGCCGGTCGTCTGGTTTGTCACGGTCAGCGGACTGGAAGACCCGCCTGAAGAACTTCCGCCGCTGTTGGCGGGAGCCGGGGTGGCGAAAGTAATCACGGTGTTGCCGCCCGAGGTCCCGACGCTGAAGTCGAGCGTCGGGTTATTCGACAGAGACATGGTTACTTCCGACGAGGCAAAAGTCGTCGCGTTGGTGTCGATCTCGAGATTGCCGCCGCTGATCCGGACATTCGCCGACGTCAGGCCCGTGACACCGTCCAGCTGGATCTGATCGCCTGCTGCAAGATCGCTGACCGTATCGCCGTTCAGATCGCTGACCGAGCCTTCGAAGAGATCGTTTCCGGCCCCGCCCGACAGTGTATCGGCGCCGGCGCCGGAGCTGAGAGTATCGTTACCGGCTCCGCCGTCCAGCGTGTCGGTATCGTCCCCACCGATGATCAGGTCATCGCCGGCGCCGCCATTAAGATAGTCCGCTCCGGCATCGCCGGTGATCGAATCGTTGCCGTCCTCGCCGAAAACCCTGTCGTTTCCGGGCCGCGACGCAATCCTGTCATCGCCGCTTCCACCATAAACCTCATCATTGTCTGACGAGGTGATGAGGAAGTCGTTACCGTTTCCGCCGTAGAGAGTGTCATCGCCGGCACCGGTCGAGATCGTGTCGTCCCCGTCATCGCCGTAGAGCGTGTCGGAGCCGTTATTCATGTAGAGGCTGTCGTTGCCGGCGCCGCCATAGGCAAGCTCGTTGCCGGTTCCGCCACCGATAAGGTCGTTGCCGTCGAGACCGGTGATCGTATCGTTGCCGCCGTTGCCGCTGATGGTGTCGTCAGCATTGGTGCCGGTGAGGTTATTGGCGCCGCCGTCTCCGTTGACCGTCGCCAGACGGTCCGGATAGGACGCGAGCGCGGTGGGCGCAAAGATCGTTGCGGCGAGCCGGATCCCGCTCCACCCGGCATCGCCGCCGAGATCGGTCTCGGACGCGCGGACCGGCACGCCGAGCGCGGCTTCAAGCCCGGCGACGAATGCGAGCCCCTTGAGCCCGGCGCCCGTGGAGCAGGACATCAGAATGACATCGGCTCCGGGCGCGAGCGCGGATTGAAGGCGTGCAAGATCCTCCGTCCCGCTCTCCAGAACGCTCCGGTCGATCACCCGTCCCGACAGCGAAATCGAACCCGGATCACCATGGGCGAGAATTGCGATACGTCCGACAGGGGCCAGCCCGGACGCGACCGACGCGATCTCCGCCAGGGCATCTCCACGGTACGGAAGCCTGTGGACCGAAGTCTCGGGATCGAGCCCGGCGACGAGAAGGTCTGGATGACGAACCGACGGATCGATGAAAAGAACGGTTGCTGATCGGGTCATGGTCTGTCTTGCCTCACATTCTGTGGGGTTAGCAGAGGAAACGTTCGGTTTGTCTTGTGAGAAACGCGGGGCCGAACGGACGAGGCCATCCGTAGGAGGAAGTCTGCGAGCGCAGATATACCGTCATCGTTGCCTGTTCCTTCGGGCTTTCTGCCCGGGAAAGAGACGATCAAGTCGAATAGCCTTCGCGTATCCCGGGGAGGGCTCCGGATCCCGCAGGCGACCGGAGAGACATCCAGCAGGATACCTCTAGATTTCGTTAACCATTTTAGATGAATACGCGTGTGTTCGCTTTGCCGAACGTCTCAGTAATCTTTGCCCTGTGTCTCAGTGCTATACTCACCGGCACAATTCGGATATGGTTTTTTTGAAAATTAAAGACCAGAAGGCGCCAGACTTGGACAAAACGTCCCGGATCCCGTCAGCTTCGCTGCTTCCAGGCATGCTGCCGCCGGAAGAACTCTTCTGGCACTGGCGGCGGGCGATATCGCCTTATTTCGAGTCCATTCCTCTCTACGATCCGGAACGACCGCCGCAAATCCCGGAGATCCACAGCTTCAATGTCGGCGGCTTCCTCTTCATGGACACGAAGTTCTCTGCGCAGAAATTCGTCCGCGACAGTTCCTGGCTGCACAGCAACGACGATTCCGATCATGTCGGTCTCCAGCTCTTCCTTAACGGCAGGAACCACTGCGAAAATGGCGGAACGGATTTCGTTCTCGATCCGCACGGTATTTGCGCCGTCAACCTGGGTTACGAAGTCGATGCGCTCTGTTCGGATGCGGAAGTGCTGTCGATTGTGCTGCCACGGGAGAGAATTGCCGAAGATCTGCCCGCCCTTGCGGACGCACGCGGCGTCTTGTTCGACACCGCGACGACCTCTGGAAGATTGCTGAGCGGATATCTCCACCTGCTGAGAAGCACTTTGCCGACCGCGTCGGCCGAGGACGCGCCCATGTTGAGCGAGACCCTCATCGGCCTGTTGCGGACCCTGCTCGGCGGCGGTGACCCCACCTCCACCGAAGCCCATGCCGGCGTGCGTGCGGCGCTGCTCAAGCATATCGACCGCCATCTCAACGACCCAAATCTCGGCACGGAAAGCCTCTGCGCACACTTCCGGATGTCGCGTGCAACGCTCTACAGGATCCTGAAAACCGAGGGAGGGGTGCGCGACTATATCCAGCGCCGCCGGCTAATGGCCGTGTTCCAGGCGCTCGCATCGCCCGCAAATATGGGTCGCGGGATCTTCGAGATCGGGCTCGAATACGGTTTCAGCAATCCGAGCCACCTGTCCGCCCGGTTCCGCGATCATTTCGGGATGACCCCGAGCGAGGTTCGCGAGGCAGCCCACAGCCATATCAGGCACGGCCGGTCGCCGCTTTCCGAAGGCGTCCGGGAGCGCGGCCTCTCCGATGCGGAAATCATGGAGCGCTGGTCCAAAGAACTCGGCGCAGGGAACGCGGAAAGAAATCCTGGGAAACAGGAGACTTCCCCTCCCGCGGCCTAGCCACTGAACCGGCTGCCCCCGCTCAGCACCCGGTAGGCGCTCCGGAGCTCGCCCCGGTCGGTGTAGCAACCGCGCAGATGCCGCTCGCCACTGCTCGCCGTATAGGCTTCGCGCCCATGCACCACGCGGTGATTGTCGAAGCAGATGCACTCGCCCGCGTTGAGACGGAAGCGCATCACATATTTCGGATCGCGCAGCGCCTGACCGAAGCGGAAGAAGGCAGGGTAGTAACGGTCGAGAAAGCTCTGTGGCAGGTCGAACACGTCGGCGATGTGCTGGCTGATCGTCACGCCCTCGACCTCGCCGTCGCGGTCGAGCTCGATCACCCGTTGGCGTGCCCGCATGTCGAAGCTGTCATGCTCGCAATAGAACGGCACCTCGGTTTCCGCGAGCAGGGCGAAATCCTCCGGATGGGCGCGGCGGAAATCCTCCGCCACCGCCACCGCGTCGACGAAGATGCTGTTGCCGCCCTCGACCGAATTGGCGCGGCAATGCAGGTACTGCACACCCGGCGCGAAATCCTCGGAGGGCAGGTCCGTGTGCAGCTCCAGCGCTGCTGCCGTATAGGCCGTGTTGGTCGGGTTGATGTGGGTATAGACCTCGAACACCTTTCCGAAGAAGCTCGGCCGCACATGGCCGGCGAGCGAGGCGGTTTCCTCCAGCGCCTCGGGCGTGTCCGGCAGGCCGGTCACCAGCGCCACCCCCTCCACCAGGATCGCCTCGATCCAGTCCTTGCGTTTCGCCGGGTCGGTCTTCAGCTCCGCGAGGGTGAAGCGCGGCATGTCCTTGTAATGGCCGGCATACCAGGCGCGGCGGGGCAGATGCGCCACGTCCGCGCGCGGCTTGCCGCTCCGGTACGAGGCCAGGACGTCGAGCGGGTAGCGGCTGCGGTGCCCGGAGCACCAGAGCACCTCCAGTTCCTCGCCATCGAGACAGGCCTCGGCCGCGACCGGCGCTTCCGGCTCGGCGAAGAGATCGTAGCTCCGCTCGCGGGTCACCGGGTCGAAGGAGGTGGGGCAATTGTCCCGGAGCCAGAAGTAGTTGAAATAGCCGCTGCTGCCGTCCGGAAAGCCGAGATCGAGACCGCCCTCGCCCAGCGTGACGGCATTGTTCTTGCGTGCCTGCATTTACGACCCTTTCCGCGGCCCGGCCGCTTTCATAAGGAGAAGCTCGCCGGAAAATGTCGAATTCAGGCCAGAAACTGGCCGGACATCGACACGCAAGCCCCTGTTTTCCATGAAAAACTTGAACCTCGTCCGGCCTCGTGAGAAGCCTCGAAAATCACAAGCTTCGATAAGATGGATTTATCGAATGCCGCGTCACCTGCCGCCGCTCCGCCTTTTCGGCGTGTTCGAGACCGTCTGCCGCTCCGACAATCTGCGCGTCGCCGCGGCGGCGCTGAACGTCTCGCAGCCGGCGGTGAGCCAGTCGCTGAAGCAGCTCGAGGAGCATATCGGCGCGCGCCTGATCAACCGGGAGACGCGGCCGGCCTCGCTGACACCCGAGGGCGAGATCCTGCTGCGCGCGACCGAGGACGGGCTGGCGCGCATCGCGGGCGCGGTCGAGGAGATCCGCCGCCGCGTCACCCGCAACGGCTCCGCGGTGACCGTCGCCTGCTCTGTCGGCGTCGCGACGCACTGGCTGATGCCGAACCTTGAGAGCTTCTACGCGGCCCACGGCGATATCCAGGTCAACGTCATCACCTCGGAGAGCGGCGCGCCCTCCATCACCGGCGATATCGATATCGCGATCCGTTTCGGCGACGGCACATGGAACGACGGACAGGTCACCCATCTCTTTGCGGAACGTATCGAGCCGGTCTGCACCCCGACCCTCGCCACCACCCTCGCACTGACGCCCGAGACCCTGCACGCGGCGCCGCTGATCCATGTCGAGACCACCGATGCCCGCTGGCTCGGCTGGTCCGACTATCTCGCCACACTCGGCCTCGGGCGTCCGAGCGGTCCGGTGCAGCTCCGCTTCTCGAATTATGTGCAGGCGACGCAGGCTGCCCTCGCCGGGCGCGGCCTCGCCCTCGGCTGGCGCTCGATCACAGGCGGCTACGAGGCCGAAGGGCGGCTGGTCGCCCCGGTCGACGCCCCGCTTCATCCCGAGAACGCGTTCCATGCCGTGACCGCACATGACCGTTCGGGCGATGCCGCAACGGGCCGGATGCTCGCGTGGCTGACGGAGATCGGAGCACGCTTCGGATGACGGCCGGATCATAACCCCCGCTAATCGCAGCTTCCGCATTTTTGCGGTAGCGAAACGCGCGCGCGAACGGCAGGCTGAGCCCAACCATTTCACCCGCCGCGAGACATCCCATGACCAGCCCCGTCGCCCTCACTCCGAAAAGCAATCTCGGCTACTGGCCCGAGCGCGTCGACCTCGCCACCGCCTTCCGCTGGACCGCGCGGCTCGGCATGCACGAGGGCGTCGCAAACCATTTCTCCCTCGCGGTGAACGAGGACAGCACCCGCTTCCTGATGAATCCGAACCAGATGCATTTTGCCCGCATCAAGGCCTCGGACCTGCTGGAGCTGGACGCGAACGATCCCGAAGTGCTGAACCGTCCGGGCGCACCCGATCCGACCGCCTGGGGCCTGCACGGCTCGGTCCACCGGCGCTGCCCGCACGCTCGCTGCGTCATGCATGTGCATTCGATCCACGCCACCGTGCTCGCCAGCCTGAAGGACAGCCGGCTGCCGCCGATCGACCAGAATTGTGCGACCTTCTACAACCGGATGGTGATCGACGAGCAGTATGGCGGCCTCGCCTTCGAGGAAGAAGGCGAGCGCTGCGCCGCGATGCTGACCGACCCGAAGGTGAAGGTCATGGTGATGGGCAATCACGGCATCCTGGTCATCGGAGACACGGTCGCAGACACCTTCAACCGGCTCTATTACTTCGAGCGAGCGGCGGAGACCTATATCCGCGCCCTGCAGACCGGCAGGGAACTCCGCGTGATGCCGGACGAGATCGCGGAGAAGACGGCGCAGGAGCTGGAGGATTACCCGGGCCAGGCGGACCAGCATCTCGACGAACTGAAAGCGATCCTCGACGAGGAGGGTTCCAGCTACGCGAGATGAGAGAGACCCCTTGCCGGAAATCTGCATAATTTTCGATCTCGACGGCACGCTGGTCGATAGCGAAACCCTCTGCAATCAGGCATTCCTTGACCTCCTTCCGGATTTGACGCAACCGGTCGAGAGGCTCGTGAACCGCTACCGAGGGAAGCAGCTCGCTTCGATCCTCAGGGACCTCGAGAGCCAGATCGGCAGGCGCCTGCCGGAGAGTTTCGAGACGACATACCGTGCGCATGTGTCGGCGCTGTTCGACCGCGATCTGCGCGCAATGCCCGGCGTGATTGATATGCTGGACGACTTGAATTGCCCCCGCTGCATTGCGTCGAGCGGGCCGCTGCCCAAAATCCGGCAGGCGCTCGAGGTCAGCGGACTTGCCTCCTATTTCGGATCGAATCTCTTCAGTTCGTACGAAATCGGCGTCTGGAAACCGGAGCCGGGTCTGTTTCTCCACGCCGCCCGGAAAATGGGTTTTGCACCCGAACAGTGTGTTGTGGTCGAGGATAGCGAAGTCGGCGTTCGGGCCGCGCTCTCCGCCGGCATGACAGCCTTTCACTTTCTCCCGCACAATGTCACGACGGCGCATCCGGAGGCGGAGGCCTTCGATGATATGTCCCTCTTGACGGCCATGGTCGAGGAGAAGATGGCCCACTAGACAGATAAGCTTCCAGAGCCCGAGCTCGATGGCGCGCGATCCAGAGCTGCCGCAATTTGCCAATACGATTTCTCGGCTTCATGAAGCCGAGAAATCTCACGTAGGTCATCCAGCGTGAACTGTTCATAGCTGCGTCCCATGACAACACCTAAGTCGGGTGTTGCACTTCGTTTGAGACTTTCGTGGCCCCGGTGATCGCAGAGCGTCGCTCGTCTTCCCTGGGTCCCCACTTGCTTGGGGATGACGACATTTTTTTGAGTTGGAAAAGCGGCGGGAGACTAGTTCGGAAACCCGATCCGGCCGATGCCCGGGAGTTTCAGCGCGGGTTTCATGACGTCCACGCCGAGCGTCAGACCGAGCACGTTGAGCTCGATCCCTTCCTCGACGGCGAGCATCACTCCCACAAGCCCCAGCAGCGAGACCTGGAATCCGGTCCCGCTCGGCGCCTTGGCGACCAGACCTCCTTCGGGAATGAAATCCTTGCCGATCGCGGTCGGCGGCAGGTCGAGGCTGAGTTCCGGCACCTGCCGGGCGATATGGGCGGTGAAGGTGTTGCTGTTGGGACCGGGCCAGATCCGGTAGGCGTCCGCGTGGGGATAGCTCTCGGCGGCGGCGAGAATACGGGGAATCAGGATCTCCGCCTCGGTGCCGCGGACTTCCGCCAGCAACTCGGGCTCCGAGCCGAACCAGTAGCCGTCCGGCGTGCCGTTCCGCACCCGGACCGCCGTGGACCCGTAGCGGAGCTGCCAGCCCATAACTTCGAGCCGGGTATATTCCGAGGCATTGGGCGGCTTCACCGCGAACCACGTATGCACCCCGAAGATTCCGCGCCAGCTCCAGGCACGGCCGGCATAGACCTGCACCACCGCTTCCGGCGTCTCCTCGGGTTTCGGCGCAAGCCCCGAAGAATCACGGCGTGCCTGGCTCCAGTGCGTCGGTCCCTCCGTCAGCCGGTTGACCGCGCTCGCCGCAAGGGGGAGCCCGAGCAGCAATGTCAGCGCGAGGCAGAAGAGGGTGAGGCGCTGCAGCCGTTTCAATCCGCGAACCATCGGTATGAAATGGGCGCGGCGCCGCCCGTTGCAAGCCCTACTACTCGGCGGCGCTCCGGCTCGGCTCCGGATGACGGAAGGCCTCGAGCGCCTCGATGCGCCGACGGGCGGCGTCCTTCAGGTGCCGTTCCTTCACGTGGCCGTAGCCCCGGATATGTTCCGGCACCTTCGCCAGCGCGACGGCAGCGGCGTGATTGTCCGCCGAGAGTGCGGCCGCGACCTGGTCCATGTCCGCGAAGTATTCCTCGATCAGGCGGCGCTCGGTCTTCCGTTCCTCGGTCTTGCCGAAGGGGTCGAAAGCGGTGCCGCGGAGCCCCTTGAGGGCCGTGAGGAAGCGGAACGCGGTGAAGATCCACGGCCCGTAGGCGCGCTTCTTCAGGTGCCCCGTTTCCGGATCCCGCTGCGCCAGCATCGGCGGCGCGAGATTGACCTCGAGCTTGAAGTCGCCTTCGAACTGCTCGTCGAGCTGCTGGCGGAAGGCCGGATCGGTATAGAGCCGTGCGACCTCGTATTCGTCCTTGTAGGCCATCAGCTTGAAGGCGTAGCGGGCGACCGCCTCGGTCAGGCTGTCCGTGCCCGGCAATGCTTTCCGCTCGGCCTCTCGGACCTTCTCGACCAATCCCTTGTAGCGGGCGGCGTAGGCGGCATCTTGATAGGCGGTCAGTTCCGCAACCCGGCGCTCAATTTCCTCGTCGACGCTCTTCGAGAGTTCGAGATGCTTGGGCTCTTCGGTGACCGGCGCGGCCGCCTTTTCCACCGCGGCGAGATCGTGCGCGGCCCGACGGCCCCAGAGGAACGCCTTCTTGTTGAACTCGACGGCGACGCCGTTCAGTTCCACCGCCCGCTCGATCGCGGCGCCCGAAAGCGGGATC
Organism: Nisaea sediminum; assembly: GCF_014904705.1. Lineage (NCBI taxonomy): Bacteria > Pseudomonadati > Pseudomonadota > Alphaproteobacteria > Rhodospirillales > Thalassobaculaceae > Nisaea > Nisaea sediminum. The sequence continues at coordinate 174,625 of NZ_JACZCQ010000010.1, read as the reverse complement.
AGGCCGAGCTGGTAGGCATAGCCCAACACGAAGAGATTGGAGGCGATGCTGTCTCCGAGCAGGGCCGTCGCGATCCGGTTGGCGTCGAGGAAATGGGTCGAGTTCTCGCCGCAAGCCTTCCTCAGCGCCGATTTCACCGTTTCCGCGGGGAACTGCAGGTCCGGGTTCTGGGTGAAGGCACCGTTCATGGTCGCCTGCGTGTTCACGATCGCCGTGGTCTCACCGAGGCTGACCTTGGAGAGACTCTCTGCGCCCGCGGCGGTGATCATGTCGCAAGCCAGCATCAGGTCGGCCGAGCCGGCGGCGATGCGGACCGCGTGCAGTTCGTCCGGCTGGGCCGCAAGACGCACATGGCTGATTACCGATCCGTTCTTCTGCGCGAGGCCGATCTGATCGAGCACGGTGACGCCCTTGTTCTCCAGATGAGCCGCCATGCCCAGGAGGGCGCCGATGGTCACCACGCCGGTGCCGCCGATGCCGGTGATGAGGATGTTGTAGGGCTCCTTCAGCGCCGGGACCGCCGGTTCCGGCAGGACCGGGAAGACTTCGGTCGGCCGCGCCGCCGGCTGGATCCCGGTCTTCTTCCGGATCTGCCCGCCGATCACATTGACGAAGCTCGGGCAGAAGCCCTTGGCGCAGGAATAATCCTTGTTGCAGGAGCTCTGGTCGATCGCGCGCTTGCGGCCGAACTCGGTCTCGACCGGGGTCAGCGAAACGCAGTTCGACTGCACACCGCAATCGCCGCAGCCCTCACAGACCTGCTGGTTGATGTAGAGCCTCTTCGCCGGCTCCGGCATCAGGCCACGTTTCCGGCGGCGGCGCTTCTCGGTGGCGCAGGTCTGGTCATAGAGAATGATGGTGACGCCCTCGGTCTCGCGCAGTTCCTTCTGCACAGCGTCGAGCTCGTCGCGGTGGTGCAGGGTGGCGAAGTCCGGCCAGTGGGTGCCGAGCGGATATTTCTCCGGCTCATCGGTGACGATGCGCAGGGCCGAGACGCGCTCGGCGGCGACCTGGTTCGCGATCTCCAGCACCGAAAAGGCGCCTTCCGCAGGCTGCCCGCCGGTCATCGCAACGGCGTCGTTGTAGAGAATCTTGTAGGTGATGTTGATCTTGGCCGCGACCGCCGCGCGGATCGCCAGCAGCCCGGAATGGGTGTAGGTGCCGTCGCCCAGGTTGACGAACATGTGCTTGTGCTCGGTGAAAGGCGCCATGCCGATCCAGGGCGTGCCCTCCGCTCCCATCTGGGTGAAGGTCTTGGTCTCGCGTTCCGGCATCCAGCTCGCGAGGAAGTGGCAGCCGATCCCGGCGAAGGACAGGCTGCCATCCGGCAGCTTGGTCGAGGTGTTGTGCGGGCAGCCGGAGCAGAAATAGGGAATGCGCTGGAAGTCGGTCGCGGGTTCGATCGCGTCCTTCTTGTGGCCGTCGAGAAACTCGAGCCGTTCGCGGAGGCGCGTATGATCGTGCAGGCCGAGCAGACGGCGAGCCAACACGCGTGCGATCTTCCCGGCGGAGAGCTCGCCGTTGGTCGGCATGATCGTGGCGCCGGACTCGTCCTTCTTGCCGACGATCTTCGGGCCGCGGCCGTTCAGTTCGTAGAGGATCGCCTTTGCCTGATCCTCGATCAGCGGGCGCTTCTCCTCGATCACGATCAGTTCCTCGAGCCCGTCGGCGAATTCCTTCAGGCCTTCCGGCTCCAGCGGCCAGGGCATCGCGACCTTGTAGATCGCAAGGCCAAGCTCAGCCGCCTCCCGGTCCGAGATTCCCAGATCGTCCAGCGCCTGGCGCACGTCGAGATAGGACTTGCCGACGGTGACGATGCCGATCCGCGGCTTGGCGCTGCCGAGCATCACCTTGTCGAGGCGGTTGGCGCGGGCGAAGGCGAGCACGGCGGGCAGCTTGAAATCGTGCAGCCGCTTCTCCTGCTCGAGCCAGGGATCCGGCCAGCGCACATTCAGCCCGCCTGCCGGCATCGCGAAATCCCCGGGGGTCAGGATCTCGAGCGCCATCGGGTCGATCTCGATCGAGGCGGAGCTGTCCATGTTCTCCGCCGTCGCCTTCAGCCCGGCCCAGCAGCCGCTGAAGCGGGACATGGCAAAGCCGTAGAGACCGTAATCGAGCACGTCCTGCACGCCGGCCGGATGAAGCATCGGAATGCAGGCATCCATGAAGGCGTATTCGCTCTGGTGCGGAATGGTGGAGGATTTGGCGACATGGTCGTCGCCAGCGATCGCCAGCACGCCGCCATGTTTCGAGGTGCCGCAGAAATTGGCGTGTTTGAAGGCGTCGCCGGAACGGTCGACGCCCGGGCCCTTGCCGTACCAGATGGAAAAGACGCCGTCATATTTGGCGCCCGGATAGAGCTCGGTCTGCTGGCTGCCCCAGACCGCCGTGGCGGCGAGGTCCTCGTTCAGGCCGGGCTCGAAATGGATGTGGTTCTTCTTGACGAAGTCGCGGGCGCGCCAGAGTTGCAGATCGTAGGTGCCGAGCGGCGAGCCGCGATAGCCGGAAATGAAACAGGCGGTGTTGAGACCGGCCGCAGAATCGCGCTGGCGCTGCGCCATCGGCAGACGCACGAGGGCCTGGATACCGGTCATGTAGACCCTGCCCCGGTCGAGGGCGTATTTATCGTCAAGCGCGACGGACTTGAGTGCCGTCATGGTCTCTCCCCGGTGGCTGCGGGCGCCGGTTTCTCCGAACGCTCCGATTTGTTTCATTTGTAATTAAGGTATGCCCTCCGCCGGGGGGCGGCAATCGGCGCCGGGAGCGCGTTTGAAAAACGCAAGAAATCGACAAAGCCGCGCGACAGAACGACGCAGTTTTTCGTTAATCGGGGAGAGCGCGAAACGAAATGCCGGGAGGCAGTCCGCCAGGGACAAATGTGAAATTACCGTTTCGCATGCTTGGCGCCCCGGATTCGTTCCGGCATAAGAAGTCCCGGAAAACAAGGTTCTTCACCGATCCGGAAGAGGTTCATGACGGTACTCCTGACCGGCGCCGCGGGTTTCATCGGCATGCATGTGGCGGAGATCCTGCTGGCGCGGGGAGAGCGCGTCGTCGGGATCGACAATCTGAACAGCTATTACGACCCGGCCCTGAAGCAGGCGCGCCTGAAGACGCTGGAAGGCCGCAACGGCTTTACCTTCGAGGAACTGGAGATCGCCGACGACGCGGCGGTGATGGGGCTGACGGAGCGTTATCCCGATATCGACCGGGTGGTGCATCTGGCGGCGCAGGCCGGCGTGCGCTACTCGATCGATCATCCGGGCGACTATGTGCGCTCGAACCTTGTCGGCCATGCCAACATGCTCGAATTCGTCCGAGGCCTGATGGCGCGTCCGGCGGGTTGCCGAAGCTTCGTCTACGCCTCCTCCTCCTCGGTCTACGGCGCCAACAAGGAGATGCCCTTCAGCACCGAGCAGAAGACCGACAGCCCGGTCTCCTTCTACGGCGCGACCAAGAAGGCGAACGAGCTCCTGAGCTATTCCTACGCCCATCTCTACCGCGTGCCCTCGACCGGACTGCGCTTCTTCACGGTCTACGGCCCGTGGGGGCGGCCCGACATGTCGCCCTGGCTCTTCACCAGCGCGATCCTCGAAGGCCGTCCGATCCGCGTCTTCAACAACGGCGACATGATGCGGGACTTCACCTATATCGACGACATCGCGAAAGGCGTCGTCGCGGCGCTCGACAATCCGCCGTCGGGCGCGGACGGCGCCTGCCCGCACATGGTCTACAACCTCGGCAATAACAATCCGGTGAAGCTGCTGGATTACATCCGGGTGATCGAACAGGCCTGCGGAGTCGAGGCGATCATGGACATGCAGCCGATGCAGCCGGGCGACGTCTACGCCACCTACGCCGACATCGACCCGGCGGCGCGGGATCTCGGCTACGCGCCGAGCACGCCGATCGAGGTCGGGATCCCGAAATTCGTCGACTGGCACAAGCGCTATCACGGGATGTGAGCGCTAACCCCTCAAATCAAAAACGGTCGTCATCCCCATGCAAATGGGAACCCAGGGATCGTAGGGCACCGACCTCGATCCCTAGGTCCCCGCGTTCGCGGGAATGACGACCCTTTTTTGGCACTCTATTCGTCATCCCGACGGAGGTCGGGACCCAGGGATGACAGGCGGAGATCTACGATCCTCTGGGTCCCGGCCTGCGCCGGGATGACGATCCGGAGAGTTGTTCTAAGCGGCGTCCGCCACCGCGCCCGCAGCTTCACCCGCCTTCAGCTTCGCCGCGACACTCGCGACATGGCGACCCTGGCTTTCGGCGATCTTGAGCTCGATCTCGCTCGGCGTGCGGCTGCCGTCAGGGCCGGCGATGGTGCCGGCGCCGTAGGGCGAGCCGCCGCGCACTTCGCTGACATTGGTCAGGGCCTGTTCACTGTAAGGCACGCCGACGAAGATCATGCCGTGATGCACCAGGGTCGGAAGGGTGGAGAGAATGGTCGCTTCCATGCCCGCGCCGGTGCCGGTCGAGGTGAAGACGCTGGCGACCTTGCCGATCAGCGCGCCCTTGGCCCAGAGCCCGCCGGTCTGGTCGAGGAAATTCCGCATCTGGGCTGCCATGTTGCCGAAGCGGGTCGGGGTGCCGAAGATGATCGCATCGTAGTCGGCAAGCTCTGAAGGCTCTGCGATCGGCGCTTCCTGGTCGAGCTTGACGCCGGCATTCTTCGCCACCTCTTCCGGCATCAGCTCCGGAACGCGCTTCACCGTGACCTCGACCTTGTCGACGGAGCCGGCGCCCTTGGCGATCGCGCCGGCCAGGGTTTCGATATGGCCGTAGGAGGAATAGTAGAGGACAAGGACCTTGGTCATGATTGCGGTCTCCGGACAGGGGGTTGGTTGCTGCCCCTTACCTGAGGCCATTCCCCTCCCCGGACAATCCAGCTAGATTGAACCGATCTGTTTCATGACAGAAACAATCGTCGCGCGGGGAAAGACATATGCTGGAGAACCTGACCGGGCTGGTGGTGTTCGCGAAGGTGGTCGAGGAAGGGGGATTCTCGAAGGCGGCGGCAAGCCTCGGCATCTCGAAATCTTCGGTCTCGAAGCAGGTGAGCGCGCTGGAGGACCATCTCGGGACCCGCCTGCTCAATCGCACGACGCGCCGCTTCAGCCTGACGGAATCCGGTACCCTGCTCTACGAGCGCTGCCAGCGGATCGTCGCGGAGGTCGATGCGGCCGAACGCGAGGCAGGCTCGCTGCAATCCAAACCGAGCGGGCTGCTCAGGGTCAGCGCCGGAGTCTCTTTCGGCCGGGTCCAGCTGGCGAAGCTGTTGCCGGGATTCCTGTTCGACTATCCGGATCTCTCGGTCGAGCTGGTACTCAACGACCGCAGGGTGGATCTTGTCGAAGAAGGTTATGACGTCGCGCTCAGGATCGGTGACCTCGCCGATTCCTCGCTGATCGCCCGCAAGCTCTGCCCCGTCCGCGTTGTCACCGTGGCCTCGCCGGACTACCTGAAGAAGCGCGGTGAGCCAAAACATCCGGACGATCTCGCCGGACACGCACATCTCGCCTACAGTTACCTCAACGAAGGCATGTCCTGGAATTTCAGGGCCGGGGACCGGACCCAACATGCCCGCATCTCGCCCCGGGCGCTCGCGAACAATGGCGACGCGATCCTGACCATGGCCGAAAGCGGCGGCGGCATCGCGCAGATCCCGACCTTCATCTGCGCGGACAGTGTGCGCGCCGGGCGGCTGAAACCGATCCTCTGCGACTTCGAGCCCGCGGAGTTCGGTCTCTACGCGATGTATCCCCACGCGCGGAACCTGCCGCTCAAGGTCCGGGTGTTCGTGGACTTCCTCAGCCGCAAGTTCCGCGGCGAGCCCGACTGGGATTTCGGGATCGAAGGGCCCTGAGCGACCTTACCAGTCCTCGCTCACCTTGCCGGTCTTGCGGAAGCTCTCGATCATCCCGGCCAGTTTTTCCCGGTCCTCGCATCCGGTCCCGGCCTTGCAGAGTTCGTCGAGCACGGCAAGGCGCTTCTCCGCATCCAGCACGCGGCCGGTTTCGAGATAGAGCTTGCCCGCATAGGCATTCGCGGCAAGGTGCTTGGGATTGATGCCAAGCGCCTGCTGGTAGGCATGCTCACTATCGACATAGCGTTTCAGCTTGCGCAGGCTGAAACCGACGAGCGACCAGGAATCCGCGTCCTTCGGATCTTCCTCGACGAAGGAGCGCATGATCTCAAGGCCCTTGGCGTATTCCCCGTCCTCGATCGCCTTCACGCCTGCCGCCCAGATCGGAGGGCGCTCGACGGCGCTGTCGGTCTCCGGGAACACGGCGCCGGCAGGTTGTAGCCCGGCGAGCAGAAGTCCGGCGGCGATCAATGCGGTTCTCATCATCTCCATCTCCTCCCGCCCTCAGGCGCTATGAGTGGTCTCATCCTAACCGATGCCGCAGGCAAAAATGTGGCGCCTCGCACGCAACGGGTCACGCCAGGAACCAGGGGTTCTCGCGCATGAAGGACTGGCAGTACCGAGTCCATGGCAACGCATAGGCATAGGTCTCGAAATGGTCTCGCTCTTCGGGCCCTCGAGCCGGAAGGTTTGCGCGGTACCGCTGCAGGTGAGAAGCGCCGAGTTCCGTGAATCGGGCGTCCAGCTCCGGATCCGCGTCGAAGCTTCCGTCGAGACGGGCCTCCATCTCCATGACCGCGGCCAGAATCTGTTCCGGGCTGTTGTCTTCGAGCACGACCCCGGCACGCTCGAACCCCTCGACCGTGTTCACGAGGAAGAGATCGCGCCGCAGCATTTCGTCATACCCGATGGGAGCCCCGGTTTCCCGATCGCGGTAGGTCTTGAACAGCAGCAAGTCATTCGCGTTCAGCCAGTGGTCCGGTTGACTGTAGCCGTTCACCAGAACCATCGGGCGGTTGAGGATGCGGGAGACTGCTTCGGGCCCCGAGGAACATGTGATCGCGAACCGCGCCTCGGCGATGCAGACGATATCCAGGACGTCAGAATAGTCCGGGAGGTGAGGAAGATCGACCACCAGCGGGTTCTCGTGGTTGAGCGGAACCGATGTCCGGTCCCCAAGGCGGAAGATCCGGTAACCTTTTGCCACCAGATGATTGATCGCGGGCATGTAATGCTCGATCCGTGCGGCCCGGAAGTGATGGTAGGCCATCTCCGGCAGGTATCCGGTATCGCGGACGTGAAGGGCGACAGACGGGCGGCCATCGTCGAACCCCATGGCGGCGAATCGGGCCCGCCCCTCGGCGCGCAGATCCTCCGGCACGGCAAGATGCCGCATCGGTGCGCCGCTCTCCAGATGCAGCACGAAATCGCGAAACAGCGCGCTCGGCGAGATGACCGCCCAGGTCAGGGGACCGATATCCATCGCGCGTGCATTGAAATGCCCCATCATGACCAGCTTGTGGTTCATGGTTTCCAGAAAATCGATGCGCGGTTCGTGCAGCCGGCGCACAGCGGAACTGTGCTTCTGGAAGCGGTGGTCGTGGATGATCGCGGCGATATTCCGATGGCTCTCGCCATAGAGATTGCGCAGGTAGAATGGTTCGAGACACATGTGCCCGATACGGGACGCCGCCGGCAGCATGTAGGCGAGCGTGCGGCCACCGCGCTGCAAGATCGGGCCGATGATCTCAACCAGCGCCTTCAGATTTTCTTCGGAAAAGATCTGCCGGGTCGCATCGAGATCGACCGACGCGAGTTCTGGCTTTCTGTCCGTCATAGAGCCCGCTTCTTCAGTGGCATCATACCGGAGTCTAGCGCGGCCCGCCGCGCTGCGACAGGCCGGTAAAGGCCTTTTTGTGATGGCCTAAAATCTTTTCGCAGACCTTCCTGCCCGGCATTCCCGGTTGATCGGGACGAGCCTTCGTCCTAAGTACCGCTGGACCAGCCAGCGCCGGAAGGCCAGACGTGACGCATTCCAGTCTTTCAAGCTCCCGACCGGAGACCGGCGAGACGCCGCTGCTCTCCATAATCGTTCCGGTTCTGAACGAGGCCGACAATATCGCCCCGCTCGTCGCGGAGATCGAGGCGGCGCTGACGGGCGTCTGCTCTTTCGAGATTCTCTATATCGACGACGCAAGCACCGACCGGACGCCCGAAATCCTGACGGATTTGAAGGCGACGCGCCCTCATCTCCGCATCATCAGGCATGACCGGACCTGCGGTCAGAGCGCGGGGCTCCGCAACGGGGTTCTCGCGGCACGAGGAGAGCTGATCGCGACGCTGGACGGCGACGGGCAGAACGACCCGGCGGACATTCCGAAGCTGCTCGCGAAGTACCGCGAGACCGCGACTGGCACCCGCCCGGTTATGATCACCGGGCACCGGGTCAACCGGCGCGACACCGCCTCGAAGCGCTGGGCCTCGAAATATGCGAACAAGATCAGACGCCTCCTCTTGAAGGACGACAATCCGGACACCGGCTGCTCGCTGAAGCTCTATGCCCGCGAGACCTTCCTACGCTTTCCTTACTTCGACCACATGCACCGCTTCCTGCCGGCGCTGGCGAAACGGGAGAATTGCGCGGTGCACGTGGTTCCGGTAAACCATCGCCACCGTCGGCACGGCCAGTCGAAATATTCCAATCTCGGCCGGGCTCTGGTCGGCATTCCCGATCTGCTGGGCGTGGCATGGCTGCTGCGCCGCAGTCCGGGACGCCTCGAAGCGAAAGAAATCGACACGTGAACCTCGACTCGTTTTTCGACCTCTCTATCGAAGAGATGGTCATGTTGACCTTCGGATTCGTCGCCCAGGCCCTGTTCGCCGCGCGCTTCATCGTGCAGTGGGTGAAGAGCGAGATCGGCCGCAAGAGCGTCGTGCCGGTGGCCTTCTGGTACTTCAGCGCGGCCGGCGGCCTGATGATGCTGGTCTACGCGATCTGGCGAAAAGATCCGGTCTTCATCGTCGGCCAGTCGACCGGTCTCGTGGTCTATCTCCGCAACCTCCACCTGATCCATCGCGAGAAGCGGGTCGCCCTGTCGATGGCGAAAGACGAGGCCGGCGACGACTGACCTGACGGTAATTTGCCGTCTGTCATATTGCTGCAACCATTTCAGGGGACACCTTCCCTCCTTTCGACGTTCAGCCCGCCCGAGGTTTCATGTCACTCACCCTGGTCAATGCGCGCATCCTGCTCGAGAGCGGTGCGATCGAGAAAACCGAGCTGCAGATAGACGGCGGTGAGATCCGCCGGATCGGCACTGGTGCAGGGCGCGGCAAGACGCTCGATCTCGGCGGTCGGCTGCTGCTTCCCGGCATCATCGACCTGCACGGTGACGGTTTCGAACGGAGCCTCGCACCGAGGGCGGGCACGGAGTTCCCGATCGACATCGCACTGATGGACGCGGACCGGGCAATCCTTGCCTCCGGCATCACCACGGCACTGCTCGCACAGGGCGTCAGCTGGGAAGGACGGTTGCGCAGCGGCGCGACGGCGGAGCGGATCCTAGATGCGATCGAACGCGCCCGGCACCGGTTCGGCGCCGACCTGCGCTTCCACCTCCGCTTCGAGATCTTCGCCATGGAGGAGCAGGAGCGTGCGCGGAAATGGATCGAGGACGGCCGCGTCGCGATGATGGTGTTCAACGACCATCTGCCGCAATACGAAGAATCGCTGCGCAACAGCCCCGAACGAATGCAGCGCTGGTCCCATATCATCGGCATGAGCTTCGACGAGTTCCGCGCCGAGCTGAAGGCCCGCCGGGCCCGCGAAGCAGAGGCCGAGGCCAATGTCCGGGCGATCGCCGAAGTGGCGCGCCGCGCCGGTGTGCCGATCGGATCGCACGACGACGATACGCCGGAGCTGCGAGAGAGATACAACGCGCTCGGTGCCGAAGTCGCGGAATTTCCGGTCAACATGGAGACCGCCCGGGCCGCGCGTGCGCTCGGAAACCCGGTCGGCATGGGGGCGCCGAATGTGCTCCGCGGCGGCAGCGCCTCGGGCAATGTCGCCGCGCGCGACGTCATCGAGGACGGTCTCTGCGACTATCTGATCTCGGATTACTACTACCCGGCCCAATTTCATGCTGCCTTCAAGCTCGTTGCCGACGGCGTGCTGCCGCTCGGCGATGCCTGGTCGCTGGTTTCGGCGGGCCCCGCGCGGGTCGGCAATATGCCCGACCGCGGCACGATCGCGCCCGGCAAGCGTGCGGACCTCATCGTCGTCGACGATAGCGAACCCGGCCTGCCGACACCGGTGGCGGCGTTCGTCGCCGGCAAGCTGTGCTATGCAGCGACCGATCTCGGGCTCGGCGCCGTGCCGGGACTGACACCTGCCTGACCGCTTTCGCGACGGCAACCGGGATGCCAGACTGAGCGGATGGACATACCTGCCCCCTTCCTGCTGACCGCTCATATCGTCTTCGGCGCGCTTTCGCTTGCCGCCGCCGCTTTCGCCGTCGCCGCGCCGAAGGGCCGCCGTCTGCACCGGATCGCGGGCAGGATCTACGTGTTGGCGATGACCGGCGTCTTCGTCAGCGCCATCATGCTCAGTCTACGGAGCAACGATCTCTTCCTGATGGTCGTCGGCATCTTCAGCTACTACATGGTGCTGAGCGGCTATCGCGCGCTCTACCTGAAGCAGCCCGCCGCATCCGCCGATCTGCGTTTCCGGCCCGGTGCGCTCGACAAGGGCGCCGCCCAGTTCACGCTGATCGCCTGTTCAGGGCTGGCGGCCTACGGGGCGGTCTACTGGTACACGGACCTCGCGCCGGTTCTGATGGTACTCGGCAGCATCGGGGCGTTGATGGCCCTGTTGGACCTGCGCAGGTTCAAGTCTACGAGAGTCGAGCCAACGCGCTGGTTCTTCACCCACATGATCCGCATGCTCGGTGGCACCATCGCGTCGGTCACTGCCTTTCTCGTGACCAATGCCGAGATGCTCCCGCCGCTTGCCCGCTGGCTCGCGCCGACCCTCGCCGGCACTGTCGTGATCACGCTCTGGGTTTTCTGGTACAAGCGGAAATTCGCTTCGGGGAGTGCGCCCGAGACGGTCGCGGATGTGAGGATCGGTGAATACGAAAATGACGATTGAGTTCAGATGCCGGGAAATGACAGCCACGGACCGGAGTATCTGGCTCGCGATGCGTTGTCGTATGTGGGAGCACCATCCCGGAACCGAACACGAGATCGATATCGACAAGATGCTTGATGTCGCGCATCGGTCAGGATTTTTGGTCGAGACGGCTTCGGGAACGCCTGTCGGCTTCGCGGAGACCTGCATCCGGGAGTACGCGAACGGGTGTACCGAACAGCCGGTGCCGTTCCTGGAAGGTATCTGGATCGAGCCCGGGTACCGCCGGCATGGTGCGGGGAGCGCACTCTTGCAACATATCGAGACGCTTCTGCGCGCCGAGGGGTACCGCGAGATCTGCTCGGACGCTGACCTCGAAAACCTGATCTCGCAGGCGGCGCACGCCTCCTGGGGCTTCGCGGAGACGGAACGGGTCGTCTATTTCCGAAAGGGACTCTGAGACGGGCAAGACTCGTTCAGAGCTCGGTCCCGGCCATGGAGAGGATCAGCTTCCATTGCTCTGCCGTGACCGGAACGACGGAGAGCCGGGACTGGCGCACCAGCCCGAACTCCTCGAGCCGCGGGTCCGCCTTGATGTCCGCCAGGGTCACCGGCTTCTCGACCGGCTTCACCGCCTTGATGGTCACCATGCCGAAGCGGCCTTTCGCATCGGTCGGGTCCGGATGGTATTCCTCGATCACCTCGACGATGCCGACGATCTGCTTCTCGTTGACCGAGTGGTAGAAGAAACCGAGATCGCCGATCTTCATGGCCTTCATGTTGTTCGAGGCCTGGTAGTTGCGGACCCCGTCCCAGCCTTCGCCTGCCGCGCCCTTGCGGACCTGATCGTCCCAGGACCAGGTATTCGGCTCGGATTTGAACAACCAGTAGGCCATCTGATCAGTCTCCTTGTCGGTCAGGAAGCGGACGGTCCGGCGTCCGCGAACTCCCAGCCGATCGGCCGGGAAAGAAGCTCTTTCACCACCGTGCCGGGATCGATGCCCCGGTTCAAGACCGCATCGACGCCCTCGGCAATCGGCATCTCGACGCCGAGTACGCGGGCCCGGCGGTGCAGGGCGGCGGCAGTGAACACGCCCTCGACGACGGACGGGCTGCCGCCCAGAATATCCTCGAGCGTTTCGCCCTTTCCAAGGCGCGTGCCGAGGGTGAAATTGCGCGAGCTCGTGCTCGAGCAGGTCAGCACCAGATCGCCGAGCCCCGAGAGTCCCATGAGGGTTTCCGGCCTACCGCCGAGGGCGACGGCGAAACGGGTGGCTTCGGCAAGGCCGCGGGTGATCAGCGCGGCGCGGGCATTGTCCCCGAGATTCATGCCGGACACGATACCAGCGGCGATGGCGAGCACATTCTTCACCGCGCCGCCGACCTCGGCGCCAACGATATCGGTCGAGGCATAGGGCCGGAAGGTTCCGGATCCGAAGGCCTCCCCCAGCTTCAGGGCCAATGCTTTGTCGGCGGCGGCGAGGGTGACCGCGGTCGGTTTCCCGGATGCGGCCTCGCCGGCAAAACTCGGGCCGGAAAGCACAGCGACCGGATTGTCCGGCAGCAGCTCCGCGAGGACCTGGCTCATGGTCTTGTCTGTGCCGTTCTCGATCCCCTTTGCGGCGGAGACCAGCGGGACGCCGGGCGCAATCGAAAATCCCGCGAGCGCCGCGCGCATATGCTGCGCCGGGACGACGAGAAGCAGGGCATCGGCACCGTCGATCGCGGTCTCCGGGTCGCTTGTGACCTCGATCTCGTCAGGCAGGCGGATCCCCGGAAGATAGACCCGGTTTTCGCGGAGGCGTCGCATTTCCTCCGCCTGTTCGGCGCGGCGAGCCCAGAGCGAGACCGAACGGCCGGCTCGGCGCGCCGCGAGTGCGAGCGCGGTACCCCAGGCCCCGGCCCCGAGTACGGCGATCCGTTCGATCTTCATGCCTTCACTCCAGCGCCGACGGCCTTTGGCGCGCCCGGATCGAGCGGCCAGCGCGGGCGCGGCGCGAAGCTGAGCGGATCTCTCTCGCCGGCACGCAACCGTTCGATCCCGGCCCAGGCGACCATGGCGGCGTTGTCGGTACAGAGCCCGATCGGCGGCGCGACGAAATCCATCCCGCTCTTCCCGGCCAGGTCCGAGAGGGCAGCGCGGAGATGTTTGTTCGCCGCGACGCCGCCGGCGACGACCAGCGCATGTCCGGCCCCGTGCATTTCGGAAAAAACCTGGATCGCGTTGCGGCAGCGGTTCACGAGGCTCGCGGCGACGGCGTGCTGGAACGCGGCGGCAATGTCCGCGATGTCCTGCTCCGTTGGCTCACCGAGGGCCGAGACCTTCTGCCGGACGGCGGTCTTCAGACCGGAGAAGGAAAAGTCGCAACCGGGTTTGCCCACCATCGGCCGCGGCAGTTCGAAGCGCTCCGGATTGCCCTTCTCTGCAGCCTTTTCCAATTCAGGACCGCCCGGATATCCCATGCCGAGCAGTTTCGCCGTCTTGTCGAAAGCCTCGCCGACCGCGTCGTCGATCGTCGTCCCGAGACGGCGGTACTTCCCGAGTCCTTCCACAGCGATGAGCTGGCAATGGCCGCCGGAAACGAGAAGAAGAAGATAAGGAAAGGGTACGTGATCGGTCAGCCGGGCGGTCAGCGCATGGGCCTCCAGATGGTTGACCGCGAGATAGGGGATGCCGCGCGCCATGGCGATGGCCTTCGCCGTCATGGTGCCGACGAGCACGCCGCCGATCAACCCGGGCCCGCCGGTCGCGGCGACTGCGTCGAGCGCCTCGAAACCGATACCGGCCTCCTCAAGCGCACGCTCGATCACCGGACGCAGATGGTCGAGATGCGCCCGCGCGGCGATCTCCGGGACCACACCGCCGAAAGGCGCGTGATCCTCGATCTGGGTGAAGACCACATTGGCATGGATCCGCCCGTCGCCGTCGACGACCGCCGCCGCGGTCTCGTCGCAGCTGGTCTCGATCCCGAGCACCAGCGGGTTTCCGCCAATTTCTCTTTGCTCTTCCAATGCCATGCGCTCCGGTCTACACAGTCCGCCCATGGAAGACCAGTCGAAAGCAAAAGCTCTGATCCGCCTCGGCACGCGCGGCTCCAAACTCGCGCTGGCCCAGGCCTACGAGACCAAGCGCCGGCTTGGTGAAGCCTTCCCGGAACTGGCGCCGGAAGGCGCGGTCGAGATCGTCGAGATCAAGACCACCGGCGACAAGGTGCAGGACCGCGCGCTGGCCGAGATCGGCGGCAAGGGCCTGTTCATGAAGGAGATCGAGGCGGCCCTGCTGGACCGCCGGATCGACATCGCCGTGCACTCCCTGAAGGATGTCGAGACGTTCCTGACTGAAGGCACCGAACTCGCGGCGATCCTGCCCCGCGAGGACCCTCGTGACGCGCTGATTTCGTTCAAGGCGGATCGCATCGAGGACCTTCCGCAAGGCGCGGTCATCGGCACCGCATCCGTCCGCCGCGCGGCACAGCTCCTCAGCAAGCGGCCGGATTTCAAGACCATCCTGTTCCGCGGCAATGTCGAGACACGGTTGCGCAAGCTTGCCGAAGGCGAGTGCGACGCGACGCTTCTGGCGATCGCCGGCCTCTCCCGCCTCGGCCTCGGCGACCGTGCGACCCGGGTTCTGGAACCTGAAGAAATGCTGCCGGCAGTCTCCCAGGGCGCGATCGGCATCCAGTGCCGGATCGGAAATACGCCCGATGACGAGCGGATCTTCGACTGGGTGCGCGGGATCAACCACGCCGAGAGCGAGACGCGGGTCAAGGCCGAACGGGCGATGCTTGCACGCCTCGACGGGTCATGCCGTACACCGATTGCCGGGCTTGCGGAACTGATCGGCGACGGCATGCTCCGTCTGCGCGGCCAGCTTGCCGCGCTCGACGGCTCCGCGCTCTGGTCGGCAGAGGCGACCGGGCCGGCAGACGCCCCGGAGACGCTCGGGGAACTCGTCGGCGAGGACCTGATCGCGCAGGCTGGCCCCGGCTACAAGGTCTGAGCAGTATGCGCGTCCTCATCACGCGAGCGGTTGAGGATGCAGAGGCCCTGGCCGGGGATCTGGTCACCGTGGGGATCGAAAGCGTGCTCGCCCCGATGCTGTCCTGCGACTTCCTCGACCCGAGACCGGATCCCGCGCTCCGGCCCGCCGCATTCATCGTGACCAGCCGCAACGGTGCCGAAGCTCTGGCCCGCTACACACGGGATCGCTCTCTCCCGGTTTACGCTGTCGGCGATGCGACGGCCGAACGCCTCCGCCGGCTGGGTTTCGAGACAGTGGAAAGCGCGGCCGGCGATGCGGCGGCTCTCGTCGACCTGATCGCCCGCCGGATGGAACCGAATGACGGCCCGCTCGTTTTCCTCAGTGCAGAGGAAGTCGCCGGGGACATCGACGGGACGCTCAGGGAACGCGGATACGATCTGCGACGCATCGTCGCTTACCGAAGCGTGCCCGTAACCGGATTTCCGCGAGAGACCGAGACCGCGCTGCGCGAAGGGAAGCTCGACGGGGCGTTGTTCTTTTCGTCGAAAACGGGCCGCACTTTCGTCTCCCTTGTCGAGAGAGCGGGCCTGGCCTCATGCTGTCACGACTTGACCGCTTTCTGTCTCAGCGAGGCGGTGGCCGACAGTGTCTCGGAGCTTCCGTGGGGCTCGGTCCGCGTCGCGGAGCGGCCGACCAAGACGGACTTACTCGGGCTGATAACCGCCCTATGTAACAAAGACGATTGAAAAAAATTTGCTGATTCCGCTGCGCCTTGATGCTTCGATGGCAGTGGAGCCTGAACGGGATACGAAGCGTCCCGTGTCGTGGAACTGGGATGACCTGAGGCGATGAGCGATCCAAAGAGCGATACCGGCGGACTGTCCGACAAGGAAGCCGTGGAGACGTTGAAAGACGTGGAGGATGCGACGGTGATCGATGCCGATCCGGCCGGGGAGTCCGGGCCGAAGTCGGTGTTTTCCTCGCGGACGAAAGTGATCGGAATTCTCATCGTCCTGTTGCTTCTCAGCGGCGGCGTCGCAGCGGCGCTCTATCCGCTCTGGCAGGATCACGCAGAAAACTTCGTCGAGCAGAACGGCATTCCGGTCACCGTCCCGGAAGTGCCGGAGAACGGTTTCTACGGGATGGTCTCGGACGTCATCGCGTTCCTCCGCGGAGCGCCGAGCGAACAGGCTCCGCAACAGGCCGCAGAGCCGGGGGCGGAACCGCAGCCGGTCGCCGAAACCGCGCCCGATCCCCTGACGGCGCTCGCCGACCGTGTCGTAGCGCTTGAAGCTCAGATCGAAACTCTGACGCGGGACTTGCAGGCCGCCCGAACCGCCGCTGACGATGCGGCACTGGCGGCAAGCGAGGCCTCGAACGCGCTCGGCGCCCTCAAGACCGGTTCCGCAGACCGGTCCGAGGCGGAGGCGGGACTTAAGGCTGAGTTGGAGGCCCTGCAAGGCCGGATCGACGAACTTGCAGCGCGCCAGGCCGTGGCCGGTGGCAGCGGAAGCGGTGCCGCAATCAATGAAGCGCTTCTGAGCACCATCGGCGCGTTGCGGGAACGGATCGTCGTTCTCGAGGCGCAGGAGAAGGTCTCCCCTTCCGATCTGAGCGCCGTCGCAAGCCGGATCGACTCCGCCGAGAGCGGTGCCGGAGAGCGCATCGCCAGTCTGGAAGCCGAACTTTCCGCGGTCCGCCAGATTGCGGAGAAACGTGCGCCCGAACGGGAGCAGGCGGGTTTGCTGCTGCTCGCTGTCGGCCAGCTCGAGGCCGTGACGATTACGTCCGCGTCCTTCGACGGGCAGCTTGCCGCGGTGAAGGACCTTGCCACCGGTGGAAATCCTGCAGTCGATGACGCGGTCGCCGTGCTCGACCGTCACAGCGCCGGTGTCGACACGATCTCCGCGCTTACGGAGCGCTTCGACGGCATGGCGAAGGCGGTGTCCCAGGCGAAGATCGCCGGCAGCGACGAAGGCCTTGTCGGCAAGACCCTGAACAAGGTGGCCTCCCTGGTGACGGTGCGGCGGACGGACGTCGCCGAAGGACCGGGCGTCGATGCCGTTCTGGTGCGGGCCGAAACCGCCCTCGACGCGGGCGATCTTTCCGGTGCCGTCTCAGCGCTCGAGGAATTGAGCGGTCCGCCCGCGGAGCGCGCAGGCGACTGGATCGCGGCCGCCAAGGCGCGCCTCGCGGTCGACGGAGCGGTCTCGCAGCTCCGCGGTGCCGCGCTCTCCTCCGTCGCGAAGGCAGGATAGCGCCATGTTCAGGATCTTCGGGTTCTTCATCCTCGTCGGCGCGCTGGTTTTCGCCTCGATCCAGCTTGCCGACAATCCGGGACAGATCTCCGTCGAGTGGCTCGGCTACAGGATCGATACCTATTTCGGGGTCGCCCTGCTGGTTCTGCTCGTCGCGCTCTACCTCCTGCTCGTCGCCTATCGCCTCGTGCGCGGCCTGCTCGGTCTGCCCGGCGGATTTCTCGACCGCCGCGCGGCGCGGCGGCGTGACGACGGGCTGAACGCCCTCAGCCTCGGCATGGCGGCGATTGCTGTCGGCGACGCCGAGGAAGCGCGCAAACAGGCGCGGCGGGCCGAGAAACTGCTCGGCGATCCCGCCAAGACCCGGCTGTTGTCCGCCCAGGCGGCGGCGCTCGGCGGCGACAGGGATGCCGCCGGCCGCTATTTCGACGCGCTGACGGAAAGCCCCGAAACCAAGTTCGTCGGGCTGATCGGCAAGCTGCGTCAGGCTCTTGAGGCGGGAGACAGCGAAGCCGCACTACCGCTGGCTCGGCAGGCCCGCAACCTGCGGCCCGATTCCGCCTTTGCCGCCCGCACCCTCTTTACACTCGAAACCGAGGCGGAAGACTGGGACGAGGCACAGAAGACTCTGTTCGATGCCGTCCGTCGCGATCTGATCCCTGAAAGCGAGGCCAAGCGCTACCGCGTCGCCATCGACATGGAGCGGGCCCGCCTGAAAGAGGCGGAAGGCCAGCTCTCCGAAGCGGCCGATTTCGCGCTGCGCGCCCTCAAGGTCGAACCGGCCTTCGCGCCGGCGGTGCAGATCGCTGCAGCCGCGGAGACTTCCAAGGGTCGGACCAAGAAGGCGCAGAAGCTGCTGGAGGATGCCTGGCAACAGGCACCGCATCCGAACTTCGCAAAGCGCTACGCGGATCTCTGGCCGGATGATTCGCCGGTCCAGCGCTTCAAGCACATCCAGAAGCTTGTCGGCACCGGGAAGGAAACCACCACCGGGCGGATCGCGCTTGCCGAAGCGGCGATCGCAGCCGAACTCTGGGGCGATGCCCGGGCGGCACTTGATGCCATTCCGGCGCCGGAGCGCCGGGCCGCGGTCTTCCGCTTGCTGGCCTATCTGGCGCAGGCCGAACACGGCAACGCGAGCGAAGCGCGGGCCCTGCTCGAGCGCGCCGGTTCCGCTGCACCCGACCCTGCCTGGACCTGTGCCGATTGCGGCGCCACCGCCGAGGTCTGGACCGTTTCCTGCGGCAATTGCGGTCACTTCGCCAGCCTGTCCTGGAAGCAGCCACCGCGGGTCTCGACCCTCGTCAGCCTGCCCCCGGAAGCCATCTCCGAACCGGCTGTACCGGAGACGCCACTGATCGTCGGCGACATTGAGGTCGCCGAGGCACCGGCGCCGGATCCGGCTCCCGAGAAGGGGCCACCCGCCCCGACGGAGAAACCGGGTGCGGCGGACGGCGAACCCTCCGCAGAGGATGGGGACAGGCCAAACCCGGAAGACGTGGTGCGTCGACTCGCGTGACTCTTACTGCAAGCTGAGTTAAATTAGCGGTTGGTTCCGGTACAATACCGGTTGGGGGGGAAGTCGCCCCGGGTGAGCTTAGGGTCCAGAATGGAGCCGTTCCGATGACAACCATATCCTCGATCTCATCTCTGTTCAGACCGACTCCGCCGGAACCGCGGACCGTCGGCACTTCCGGCACGGCCCGCAGCGAGCAATCGGCGCCGCTTCCGACCTTCCGTACCGCGAACCCTGTCGCCTTTTCCGCTTCCGTGACCTCGGAAACTCGGACGCAGAGCGGCCTCGAGAACCTTTTCGGAAGCGAACTTGAAACCATCTTCGGCGCCCTTAACAAGCGGGGCGACTCCGAGGCATTCCTCAAGGAAGCACTCGACAGCCTTAAGGACCTGACGCAGAAGGCGCTCGAGGATCCGAGCGTCAGCGGGATCCAGATCCGCATTTCGAGCGTCAGCCAGCAGTTTCGCTCCGCCGATGGTGAAGGCGGTGTCTTTTCCAGTATTTCCCAGCTCTCGATAGAGGTTGGCCTGGTGCGGGACGGCAAGGTTGCCGCCGCCGACACCGAACTCCTGTCCTTCGAAGGCAAGAAACTTGCGCTGACAGAAGCGCAAAAGCAGACCGGTATCGTCAGCGGCCTGTTCACGATCGACGACAAGGAAGCCGAGACCGCCCCCAACAAGGCCCAGGCCGCCGCGATCGAAAAAGCTCTGGAGCGGCTGCGCCTTGTCAATGACGCGCTCGCCGCCTTCCGAAAGGGTGACCTTCGCCCGCTGCAAGAGATCGAGACCCTGTTCCGCGGCGGGACGCTCGACGCCGAAACCGTGCGCGCACTTTCCAAGGCCAAGGACGTCACCGGCAGCAAGGTCTTTCCCGGTAGCGGCATTCTCGATCTCTGAGATCTTCCGGCACTCGACAGGCCTTGGGGCTTCCGGCTAAACCGGGCGCGGGGATTCCGCTCCCCGTTTCGCACGCCCGATACCGGATTGGCCCATGTATATCTCGACCGAAGAGCAGAAAAACGAAGCCCGCGCCTGGTTCGAAACCCTGCGCGACCGGATCTGCGCCGCATTCGAAAAGATGGAGGACGACTACGAGGGGCCGTTGAAGGACCGGCCCGCCGGTCGCTTCAAGCGAAAGAGCTGGGAACGCGAGGGCGGCGGCGGTGGCGTGATGTCGCTGATGCAGGGCCGGGTCTTCGAGAAGGTCGGAGTGAACGTCTCGACCGTGCATGGCACCTTCTCGGAAGAGTTCCGCAAGTCGATCCCGGGCGCAGATGAGGATCCGCGCTTCTGGGCCTCCGGCATCTCTCTGGTCGCGCACATGCACTCACCCAAGGTACCGGCCGTACATATGAACACGCGGCACATCACCACGACGAAATCCTGGTTCGGCGGCGGTGCGGACCTGACGCCGATGGTGCCGGAACAGGTCGACACGGATGCCTTCCATGCCGGTTTCAAGGCGGCCTGCGACAAGCACGATCCGGCCTACTATCCGAAATTCAAGGAATGGTGCGACGAGTACTTTTTCCTGAAGCACCGCAACGAACCCCGTGGTGTCGGCGGGATCTTCTACGATTATGTGGACGGCGATTTCGGGAAGGATTTCGCCTTCACCCGGGACGTCGGCACCGCCTTTCTGGAGACGTATCCGAAGATCGCGCGCCGGCGGATGAACGAGGACTGGACCGAGGCCGAGCGGCACCACCAGCTGGTTCGCCGCGGGCGTTATGTCGAATTCAATCTGCTCTACGACCGCGGCACGCTTTTCGGGCTGAAAACCGGCGGAAATGTCGAGGCCATCCTGATGAGCATGCCGCCGCAGGTGATCTGGCCGGCCCCCGAGGGTCTCTGAGGCACCAAGTGATACTCCTATTTCAGTTGGGATTCGTAAAATTTTGCATTAACTTCTTCTTTACCTTTCGGCAGACGGTTGCCGGGGAACGTGATTTATGTGGCATGAGTGATGTCGATATCCGGAACGCTCATATTTCCGACGACCATTTCACCCGAAGGACCGGTTGCGTCCTTCAGGGCGGAAACGCGTGCGGAAGAGCGGCAGCCGGTCGGCAACGAGCGCTTTACCGCGCCGCGCGATCAGGAGACACCGTCGCCATCTGACCAGCGGATCCCGCAGGCTTCGCCCCAACCGATCGTCAATCCGGCAAATCTCTCTCAGGCTCAGGAAACCGGAACGCCGTCACAACCCGCGGCCGGTCCGGTTCAGCAGGCCGAAGCCGGGACAGACGGGGAGCCGCCCCGCGCGTTCGCCGACCCGACGCGGCTTCGCGAGGTCCAGCAGGGCGAAGGAGGCGAGAGCGACGAAATCAGGCTCGGACTGCAGGGCGAAGAGAAATCGACCGACATCGCGGCCCGCCTGGTCCCCGTGTCAGGCGTCGAGAGCGCGGACTCCGTGGCGCTCGACGGCCGTCCGGACTCGGTCCGTGTCGGCGACCTGATCAGCGATGACCAGCGCCTGACCGGCGATCCCCTGGAAGTCCCTAATTACGCCATCGATCCGGACGAACGCTCGCTCCAGATCTTTAACGAGCGCTTGACCCGGACAACCGAGGTCCTGCAGTTCCTGAGCAGCCGCCCCAACGTGGGCACGGCACGCGGCGTCAGCATCATCGTCTGAGCCGAGTAGTTCCGCTTCAGTCGAAGCGCATCTCCGCCTCTCCCAGTCCCGGAAACTCGATCTTTGCGGCAACGCCGGCACCCGCGAACGAGATCCCGTTCCACGATCCGGTCGTAATCACATCCCCCGACTTGAGGCCGCGCCCCGTCATGGAACCGGTGCGCTCCAGCGCGTGATTGGCGAGCCAGGCCATCAGGGTAAAGGGGTCCCCGCCCTTGAAGCTGCCTGTATCCTCGAAAACAACCTTGCCGTCGAACAGAACCCGGACCGGCTGATTGGGGATATCGAGCGCTTCCGGCACCGGCATTTCCGTGCCGAGCACGAGAGAGTCGTTGGCCTGGAAGTCCATCAGCGCCCAGAGCGGATCGACTTTCGGCCAGTCCCGAAGGCGTGATTCCACGACCTCCATGGTGACGATCAGGGTCGAGGCCGCCGCGCGCAGATCCTCTGCCGTATAGGGGACATCGCGCGCCGGAAGGTCCCGGCCGAGACGAAAGGCGATCTCCGCCTCGATACCGAAATTGCGGTGCGCTTTCGAGGGCAGGACCTGTCCCGAGGGATAGAGCTTCGACGCCGCGATCGGTGCCGCCGTCGGCGCGGTACCGGGACTGCTTCCAACCTTCCAGGCACCTGCCGTGCGTCCGAGCAGATCGAAAGCGGCGTCCTGGATTGCGAATGCTTCCTGCTGCGTGGCGGGCGCGTCCCCGGCCGGGATATCGGCGATCGGCACACCGCTTTCGAACGCCGCGTGGAGTCTGGCGGCGGTTCGGGCAATCTTCTCGCTCATGTCTTTTCCTCGGCAATCATCCGGCGGGTTTCGGCAAGGCAGGCGTCCCGGTCCGGAACAAAGTCCCGTGCGATCCACCAAGCTTCCAGGCGGCGGAGAGCCTCGCCGACGGACGGGCCGGCGGCAAGTCCCATTTCCACCAAATCGGCGCCGCGGACCGGAAGGTCCGGCTTGGGCCAGGTCCGCGACGCTTCGATCATGGCCTCGGCATCGGCGGAACTGATCGCCCCCCGGGCGGCCTTCAGACGGACCGCATCCTCGAACAGCGCGTTGCCGAGGCGGTATATGTCCGGGCGGAACGAAGGAGCGCCAGGCTCCGGTTCGGAGACGGAAAGCGCATGAAACCGGGCGGCCTCGGCGTTCGAGAACCGCATGCGCTCCGAGGCGCGGAATGCATGGCCGTTTCGTTCGGGCGCGAGGGCGGCGAGCCGAAGAACCGGGTCCGCCGCTTCGTCATCCATCTCGATCAGGCGCAATAGCGCCTCCAGATCGTAGGGACCGGGCAGGAATACTTGAAGCACGCCGGCATTTTCCATCAGATCGAGCACCGGAACAGGAGACGGCGCCGAGAGAAGCTTCAGGAACTCGACCCGGATCCGCTCGCCGGACAGGCTGTCGATCAGACCCGCATGCTCGCGGCAGGCCTTGAGCCCGGCCGGGTCGACCTCGCCCTTGCCGTAATAGGCGTGAAACCGGAAGAAGCGCAGGATCCGGAGCACATCCTCCCGGATCCGCGTGGTCGGATCGCCGACGAAGCGGACCTTGCCTGCCAGCGCATCGCCATGCCCGCCGAAAGGGTCGTCGATACTGCCGTCCGGGCGCAGGAACATCGCATTCATGGTGAAGTCGCGGCGCGCCGCGTCCTCGCGCCAATCTTCCGTAAAGGCAACGACGGCGCGGCGGCCGTCGGTCTCTACGTCGAGCCGGAGCGTGGTGATCTCGAAATGCTCATGATTGACGACCGCCGTGACAGTGCCGTGGTCGAGCCCGGTCGGAACCACGCGGATGCCGGCATCCCTCAGCAACTCCATCACCTTTTCCGGCGTGTAACGGGTGGCGATGTCGACATCGGCGATCGGGATGTCGAGGACCGCACTCCGCACGCATCCGCCGACGAACCGTGCCATGTCGCCGTCGCGGTTCAGGACCTCCATGACGGCGCGGGTCTCGGGGGCCGTCATCCAGGGTTTCGGGGAAATGCGCATAAAGCGGGTTCCGGATTCAGTTGCCGCGTTCAGGCGTCGACGCGTGGCAACAGGACGTCGACGAAGTTGACCAGCATTCCGGCCGTAGCACCCCAGATATAATAATCGCCATAGGGCATGGCGTAGAAGCTGCGTGTCTGGTTGTTCCACTCGCGGCTGTGGCGCTGGTGGTTCGCGCGGTCGAGAAAGAACGGCAGCGGCACCTCGAAGATTTCCTGCACCTCGCCGGGCTCGGGCCTGAGTTCGAACGGCGGGGTCAGCAGGCCGACGACCGGCGTGATCTCGAAACCGGTCCGGGTGCGGTAGAGATCGAGCTGGCCCACCACCTCGATATGCCGGCGGTGCACGCCGATCTCCTCTTCCGTTTCCCGAAGCGCGGTATCCGCTGGCCCCTGGTCCTCTGCTTCGGCCCGTCCGCCTGGAAAGCTGATCTGGCCCGGATGCACCGGCAGATCGTCCGACCGCCGCGTGAAGAGAAGCGTCAGGCCGCCCTCGCGTTCGACCACCGGAATCAGGACCGCGGCGGGGCGCCGTCGCTCGGCCACTTCCATGCCGGGATTGAGATCGTGATCGCCGCGCCCGGCGCCGTTCTCGATGGCGCTCGTCAGCGCCGCGCGCAACCGCTCCCTGTCAAAGATGCCGGTCATATCGACCCCAACTCGTGAAAAATGCCGCCACTCCAGAGACCAAGCACAGTTTCTCCATCGCGCTCCATCGGTATCGCCTGATCGACCAGATCGTAAAATATCGATCTTGTGATCAGTGCATCCAGCCCGTTTCCGGTATCGATATAGGGACGCGGCTCGCCGCTTTCCGGATTGGTCTCGACACGAATCCGGTGTTCCGGTCCGGCAGCCACAATGCGGTCAAGGTTTGTGCGGAGCATGAGTCTCCGAGTTGTCATGTCCTCCGCACCGGTCTCGTCGTACCATGCGGCGACGATGGTGAAGGGCGCGTCGTCCACCGTGATTCGGCCGCGCTCGACCGGGGTGCGGAGCGAATAGCCGCCATCCTCGTCCCGGTGGAGGACGGTGGCGAAGAGCTTTACCAGGGGGAGCCGATTGATAGGAGTGCCAAGATGATACCAGGTGCCGTCGCGATCGATCCGGATCCCGTAATGCCCCATATCGATCTGTTTGCGCGGTTCCGGCTTGCCAGTTGCTGCGGCTGCGATACGCTCTAACTGATCTTTGGATGGGGGGAGATCGGAAGACGCGTTCGATGCGGTCATCGGTAATGGCTGCTTCTATGAGTTCTTCGGCGTGCGCCGGCCAGGTCCGGCGGGCCAGTGATTAGAAGGAAGTATAGAGTCCATGACCAATTCCTCCACTCTCGATCAACGGCTCGAAACCGAGACCGTCGAAAAAATCGATGCGCTGGGTGCCCGCATGGCGAAAGCGAGGGCGCAGGTAGAGACGGTGATCTTCGGCCAGCGCGACGTCGTCGACCAGACACTGACCACCGTTCTCGCCGGCGGACATGCGCTTCTGATCGGCGTTCCCGGCCTCGCCAAGACGCGCCTCGTCGAGACCCTCGGCATCGTGCTCGGGCTCGAGGACAAGCGTATCCAGTGTACCCCGGACCTGATGCCCGCCGATATCATCGGCGCCGAGATTCTCGAGGAATCGGACGATGGCAGGCGGCATTTCCGTTTCGTGAAGGGACCGGTCTTCGCGCAGATCCTGATGGCGGACGAAATCAACCGCGCCAGCCCGCGCACCCAGTCGGCGCTGCTGCAGGCGATGCAAGAACGCACCGTCTCGGTTGGCGGCCATACTTACGAACTGCCCTCCCCCTTCCTGGTGCTCGCGACCCAGAACCCGCTGGAGCAGGAAGGCACCTATCCGCTCCCCGAAGCCCAGCTCGACCGCTTCCTGCTGCAGATCGATGTCGGCTATCCCGACCATGATGCCGAGCGCCGCATGCTGCTCGCGACCACCGGAAGCGAGGACGTGAAGGTCGAGCCGGTGCTGAACGGCCCGGAGCTGATCGAGGCACAGAAGCTGCTGCGCCAGATCCCGGTCGGCGAGAGCGTTGTCGAAGCGATCCTCGGAATCGTCCGCTCCGGCCGCCTGGAGACCACCGAGGTGGAAGAGGTGAAGCGGCATGTCGCCTGGGGGCCCGGACCGCGCGCCAGCCAGGCGCTGATGCTCGCGGCCCGCGCCCGCGCGGTGCTCGACGGCCGGCTCTCGCCCTCGATCGAGGATGTTCTGGAACTGGCGCCGCCGGTGCTCAGGCACCGCATGGCGCTGAATTTCGCCGCGCGTGCCGAAGGCGTCTCGCTCGACGATATCATCCAGCGGCTGCTGGCCGACTATCGCTGACCCGGGGGGCGCGCCATGCGTCATCACGCCGAGGAACTCGCCGGTAAATTCCCGCCCCTGCTCGTGGCGGCGGAGCGGGTTGCCGCGACCGTCTCGCAAGGCATGCACGGGCGGCGGCGCGTCGGCATGGGCGAGGCCTTCTGGCAGTTCCGTCCCTACCAGATCACCGACTCGGTGCGCCGGATCGACTGGCGCCGCACGGCCCGAAGCGACGAGGTCTATGTCCGCGAGACGGAGTGGGAGGCCTCCCAGAGCGTCTGGATCTGGCGCGACGCCTCGCCGTCCATGCGTTTCGCCTCCGATCGGACCCTGCCGGAAAAGACGGTGCGCACCGATCTCCTGGTCCTTGCTCTTGGCGCATTGCTGACCGAGGCCGGAGAGCGGATCGCACTGCTCGGCGAGGGAACCCCGCCGCGCGGCGGGCGGAGCGGTTTGAACCTCTTCGCGAACACGCTGGAGAACGCTCGAAACAGCGCCGCCAGCCTGCCGGCGCTGGAGCATCTTCCGCGCCATGCGGTCACCGTGATGGTCTCCGATTTCATGGAGCCGGCGGAGGATTATGCCGAAATCATCGGTCACTTCGCCGCTTCCGGCGTCTCCGGCTTCCTGCTGCAGGTGACCGACCCGGCAGAAGAAGCGTTTCCGTTCCAGGGGCGCATCCGTTTCGAAGGCACCGAAGCCGAGACCGCGCACCTGCTCCGCCGCGCCGACAGGGTGCGCGAAGCCTATGTCGAAAAACTGGCGCTGCACCGCGCCCGGCTGAAGGACGCCTGCCGCAAGGCCGGCTGGTTCTTCGCCCAGCACGTCACCTCCGAAGCGCCGGAAGCGGCCCTGCTGCAACTCTATGCCGCGATGACGCGGCAGAACGGGTAGGGCGACGCCATGCTGAGTCTCGGCCCGCTCGCCTTCGCCTCTCCCTGGATCCTGACGGCGCTCATCGTGCTGCCGGCGATCTGGCTGCTGATCCGGATCACCCCGCCCTCTCCTCGCACCGTCGCCTTCCCGGCGATCCGGCTGCTCTATGGGTTGCAGTCTCCGGAAGAGACGCCGGACCGCACGCCCTGGTGGCTCTTACTGCTGCGCCTGCTGTTTGCGGCCCTCGTCATCCTCGCGCTGTCACAGCCGCTGATCGGCGCCAGGGATGAGCTCGACGGGGGCGGCCCGGTGGTGATCGTCGTCGATAACGGATGGGCGGCCGCGCCGGGCTGGGCCGAGCGCAAGTCTGCCGCTCTGGACCTGATCGAGCGCGCAGAACGGGCCGGTCGGGAAATCGCGGTCTTCCCGACTGCGTTCTCGGATTCGGCGGCACTGGAGCGCGGCGGACTGATGGCGCCCGAGGCGGCCCGCACTTTCGTCAATGCGCTCGCACCCCAGCCCTGGGCCAGCGTCCCCTTCGTCGCGGCGGAACGGATCGGGGCGGCGCCGATCGAACGGCCGGCCTCCGTCTTCTGGCTCACCGACGGGATCCAGGACGCGGACGATGCCGTTCTCGCGGAACAGCTGATCCGTTTCGGCGCCCTGACCGTCTATGAGGGCGGCCAGCAGCCGATGGCGCTGACGGCGCGGATCGGGGACGGCAATGCACTGACGGCGCGGGTCACGCGGCTGAAACCCGGCGCCGAGCAGGGCGTGAACATCCGCGCCGTGGCGACCGACGGACGGGTTCTGACCCGCACCGCTGCGACCTTCGCCGAGGGTGAGCCTGCGGCGGAAGTGAATGTGGAGTTGCCGCTGGAACTGAGGAACGAGCTCGCCCGGCTCGAGCTTGCCGATCTGCCTGGAGCGGCCTCCGTCGCCCTTTTGGACGAGAGTTTTCGCCGCCGTCCGGTCGGTCTCGTCTCCGGCACCGGCTTTGCCGACTCCCAGCCGCTGCTGGAGGAGATGTTCTTCATCGACCGGGCCCTGTCGCCGTTCAGCGAGGTCAGCCGCGGCACACTCGCGGAGTTCCTCGAGCGCGACATCTCGGTGATCGTGCTGCCCGATACCGGCCTGTTGCCGCCGGCGGAAAAGCAGAAGCTGTTCGACTGGGTCGAGAAGGGCGGCACGCTGATCCGCTTCGCCGGCCCGCGCCTCGCCGCCGCAAGCTTGGAAAACCGCGGGCTCGGCGAGTCGGAACTGCTGCCGGTCCGGCTCCGCGGCGGCGACCGCTCGCTCGGCGGCGTGCTCTCCTGGTCGGAACCGGCCGCACTCGCCCCGTTCGACGGCGAGACGCCGTTCGCCGATCTGCCCGATTACGACAACGTGCTGATCTACAAGCAGGTGCTCGCCGATCCCTCGATCGAACTCGCGGACCGGACCTGGGCCAGCCTCGTTGACGGCACGCCCATCGTGACCGCGATGGCGCGCGAAGACGGGCGCATCGTCCTCTTCCACACCACGGCCAACACGGACTGGAGCGATCTCTCGCTCTCGGGCGCCTTCGTCGAGATGCTCCGACGTATTGTCGCCGTCAGTGCCGGCGTCGGACAGCGGACGGATGGCGGGGCCGCGGCACCGGTCGAAACGCTGGATGGCCTGGGCCAGCTCGGGACCCCGCCGGCGAGCGCACGCGCCATTTCCTTCCTGAAGGGCGAGGCGGCCAATATCGATCACGAGCATCCGCCCGGCTACTACGGCAGCGAGCTCTCTCGCACGGCCGTCAATCTCGGGCCGGAAGCGGCAAGGATGACGCCGCTGGAGACCCTGCCGGGAGGCACATCGCGGGTCAGCTACGGCGGCGGCGACGAACTCGATCTCGCGCCCTGGGCGCTCACGGCGGCGGTCCTGCTGCTGCTGGCGGATTTCGTCATCACGCTGGTGATGCGCGGCCTCGTGCCGGGCGTGGGCAATGCACGGGTGCGCGAAACGGCGGCGATGCTGCTGCTCGGCGCAACGCTTGCGACGGTTCCCGTGACGGCGAGTGCGCAGAACATCATCTCCAGCGGCGCGCCGATGAGCGAGGAGGACCGCTGGATCATGCGCGCGGCGCTCGCCACGAGGCTCGCCTATGTCATCACCGGCGACCGGGAGGTGGACGAGATCAGCCGCTCCGGTCTCAGCAGCCTGACCGAGGTCCTGACCCAGCGCACGGCGGTCGAGCCGCTGGAGCCGATGGCGGTCGATGTCGAGGTCGACGAGCTCTCGCTCTTCCCCTTGCTCTACTGGCCGATCACGGAGGCGCAGAGCGACCTGACGCCGAACGGTGTCGTGCGGCTCAACCTCTACATGCGGAACGGCGGCACGCTCTTCTTCGATACGCGGGACCGGATCGACAGCGGCGCGGGCGCGGGCGCCGGCCTGCAGCGCCTACGCAGCCTGACCCGCGAACTCGACATCCCCGCGCTCGCACCTGTGCCGGAGAACCACGTCCTGACCAAGGCCTTCTACCTGCTCGACAGCTTCCCCGGGCGCTACGAGGGCGGCCGGCTCTATGTCCAGCAGGACGAGGGCGACCGCTCGAGCGAGGTCTCGCCGGTGATCATCGGCAGCCATGACTGGGCCGCCGCCTGGGCGAAATCCGACGACGGCTTCTACCAATTCCCGGTGGTGCCGGGCGGCGAGATCCAGCGCGAGATGGCCCTCCGCTCCGGCGTCAACCTGGTGATGTACATGCTGACCGGGAACTACAAGGCCGATCAGGTGCATGTCCCCGCCATTCTCGAAAGGCTCGGGCAATGAGGGGGACGCGGCAATGATCGGCTCCGCCGTCGGCATAGACTTCTCGCCGATGATCCCCTGGTGGGCAATCGCACTCTTCGCCGCCGCCGGGATTCTGCTGGTGATCTACACGGCCGTGATGCGCGGCCGCGGCGTGGTCTGGCGCAGCCTCGCGCTCGCGGTGCTCGTCGCGGCGCTCGCCAACCCCTATCTGATCGCCGAGGATCGCGATCCGCGCAACGACGTCGCCGTGCTGCTGCTCGACGAGAGCACCAGCCAGAGCATCGACGGGCGTACGGAGCGGGCGGCCGCGATCTCCGAAAACCTGCAGCGCCAGCTCCAGGATTTCGAGGATCTCGATCTCCGCGTGGTGACCCTCGACGGCGGCCGGGCCCGGGCCAGCAGCGGGCGCGACGGCACCCGCTTCTTCGCCGCCCTGCGCGACGTGCTGGACGACGTGCCGCAAGGCCGTCTCGCCGGCGTGCTGGCGGTCACCGACGGGCAGAGCCACGACCGAGTGGAGGAGCTGCGCGGCCGCGACCTCGGTGCGCCACTGCACGTGATCCTGACCGGCAAGCGCGGCGAACGGGACCGCCGCCTCGTGGTCGAGCATGTCCCCTCCTTCGGCGTCGTCGGCCGCTCCGTCACCGCGAAGATCCGGGTCGAGGATGCGGAGGAAGCGGCGGCGGTGCCCTTCAGCCTCTCCATCGACGGTGTCGCCCAGCCGGACCAGGTGATCCGCGCCAACCAGGTGGTGGAGATCGAGATCCCGATCACCCATGGCGGCGAGACCATTGTCGAGCTCACCGCGGCGCCGGGCGAGGACGAGCTGACCATAAAGAACAACCGCGCCGTGCTCGCCATCAACGGCGTGCGCGACCGGCTGCGCGTGCTGCTGGTCTCCGGCGCCCCGCATGCGGGCGAACGCACCTGGCGCGACCTGCTGAAAGCCGACCCCTCTGTCGACCTCGTGCATTTCACTATTCTGCGCCCGCCGGAGAAGCAGGACGGCACGCCGGTGCGCGAGCTTTCGCTAATCGCCTTCCCGGTGCGCGAGCTGTTCGAGCTGAAGCTGGACGAGTTCGACCTGATCATCTTCGACCAGTACCAGCGCCGCGGCGTGCTGCCGCGCAGCTACCTGCGCAACATCGTCGAGTTCGTACGCAAGGGCGGCGCCTTCCTGGAGGCGAGCGGTCCGCCCTTCGCCTCGCGCCTGTCGCTCGCCAATACGCCGCTCGGCGAGGTCCTGCCGGCACTGCCGACGGGCGCCATCGTCGAGGAGCCGTTCCGCGCGCACACCACGCTCGACGGCCATCGCCATCCGGTGACCTCCGGCCTCAGCGGCGGCCCGCTGCTGGACGCCGACGGGATCGAGACCGAGACGGCGACCTGGGGCCGCTGGTTCCGCCAGATCGAGGCCGACGTGCTGCGCGGCGTGGTGCTGATGGACGGGCCGGAAGGCCGCCCGCTGCTGGTGCTCGACCGCTTCGGCGAGGGCCGGGTCGCGCATCTGCTGACCGACCAGATGTGGCTCTGGACCCGCGGCTTCGACGGCGGCGGCCCGCAGGCCGAACTGCTGCGCCGCACCGCCCACTGGCTGATGCGGGAGCCGGACCTGGAGGAGAACGATCTCCGCGTCCGGGTGCGCGGCGAGGAGATCGAAGTGATCCGCCGCTCGCTCGACGGCGAGCTGCCGGACGTGACCATGACCCTGCCGGACGGCGAACGCGTCACCCTGCCGCTCACCCGCACCGGCCCCGGCCGCGGCCAGGCGAGCTTCACCACGGACCAGGTCGGGCTGCACAGCTTCGCCGACGGGGTGCTGACCAAGCTCGCCGCCGTCGGCGCCCTCAACCCGATCGAGCTCTCGGACGTGCGCACGACGGATGAGTGGCTCGGCCCCGTGGCGGAAGCGACCGGCGGCTCGGTCACCTGGGGCGCCGAGGAGGCCGTCCCCGACCTCCGCCGCGTCCGCGCCGGCCGTGCGACGTCAGGCCGCGACTGGGCGGGGCTGATCCGGAACGAGGACTACATCGTGACGGGGGTAAGGACCGTGCCGCTGCTGCCGGGCGTACTCGTACTGCTGCTGGTGATCGGGGGGATCATCATGGCGTGGAGACGCGAGGCGGGGTGAGCACAGTATAATTTAATCTAGATTAGTATGTATCGCGATACGTTGTAGGCAATCTCGACCAGCCACTGGAATATATTTCTGTCCAGAGACGCTATCAACGTCATATTCAGAAAGAAAAAAACAAAAGATGTGATGCCAAGCGTAAATAGTACAGGGGCATGACGCAATGTGATCATTTCATCTTTATCGGCATCGGCTTGTGTCGAGACTTTCTCATCTTTTTCCGCAGGTAGGCTAGGGGAGTATTGATGCCAGCGGACAAGGTGGACGAAAAGAAATCTGAAAACCAATAACCCAGCGGCGATAAGGAAATGCAAAAATGTCGGAAGCAATGTGGTAACGAGCATGACGGTCACCCAGAACCGATCTCCGATTGATGCTGCTTTTACCTCCTCGAGCAGCGTCAGGAAACTGGGAGCAGAAATGTTCGAATAACTATCCGAGAATAAACTTGAAAGGATTTCAATAAATATAGACAACAATATAGCCGTAAACACCAGAAAGACAAAAGCAAGAACAGCGTCTATTATCAAGAAAAAAACTATGATTCCCTCTTTTTCTTTATTCTTAATTGTGTGAAAAAGGAGAAATCTACTTGCCTCAAAAGAAATTAGATCGGTTATCGCGTTTGTAATCGGCAAAATGAACACAAACAATGTAAGCGCATAGAATGCGTGAAAATTGATTATCCCATAATTCTGCAATGCGATTGCGGTAAGATACGTCACGATAATCGGCAAGAGACAACCAGAAACAGTAGACTTTCGGTCTGTGCTCTTAAATGAGCAAATCAAAACCGCCGAAAACCCACAAATCATAGTAATTGCAAGAGAAATGATCGCAATCTCTTTCAACCCCGAGACCGCAAGGAGCGAAAGAGACAAAGCCATCGTACCAACAATAAAAATATATGAAATTCCAACAACATCAAAGACAACAATATTAAAATATGAAATCACGCTTTTCCTTAATGTCTTTATCGCTTTTTCATTTCCTTGCCGGAATCTCTCAATCCATCGCGTGGTAACGTCGTCTATGCTCGAATAGTATAACGGCGTCTCGCCAATAACTCTCTTGAAAAAAGCCAACGAGCCCTGCACGAATCCAACAATAAATACGATTATTGCTCCAGCGAATCCGATTCGCGCCGCATCCACAAGGGATTGCGCTGTAAAGGTGGTAGAGGTCGCGATCGGCTGCCGCCCCGTAGAACCGAACAAAAGCGCAGCAATATCTGTCGTGAAAATGATCGAATTTAGACCACAAATGAATCCCGCCCACATGCAGCTAAGGGACAGAATCTTAATCGCCCTCTTAATATCAAAATTGTGTTCTGTGACGTCGAGGAACTCCAAAGAAAAAATCAAAAACGTGACAAAGGAAATGACACAGACAATCCCGAACAAGAGACGCTGATCACGTGATAGTAAATTATCCAGAATGCTAAATGGCCCTAAATTTACTTTTCCATCTATGATAACGGTAAACATAAATGAAATCGTTGCGTAGAAAAAAGCAAGAACAACAAAAGACCCAAAAGACTGCACACTGAATGGAGGGCCGATATATTTATTGAGAAAGCGCTGAACAGACACCAAAAAAATACGATAGACTTTTATGGCAGCATTTGAAATCAAAAACAGGCGAAGAGATTTAAGATAGCTTCCATTTTTTACAAAAAATCGAACGAGCAATAGAGAGATCGCGATGCTTAAGTAAGCAACGGGATACTCGCCGAGCCCTGCCGAGCCGAGAAAATCCAATAAATCCTGCATTGGTATTCGAATCTGACCCCCAAACGTGTAATGCATTCAAGCATTTTTTGCATCATGCGCAACAATAATCGCGCACTAAGTGCCTTATAATACTTCGCTCTCACCCAAACAAACTCATCCGCCGCATCACCCCGTCCTTTTTGATCAGCCAGTGCCGGAGCGCGCCGGCGATGTGCAGGCCGATCAGGCCCGCGACGGCCAGCGCGGCGAGGCCGTGCAGGGCGAAGAGGGTTTCCGAGAGCGCCGGGTCCTTGGCGAGCAGGCCAGGGAGGGTCCAGTTGAAGAACTCCACCGGATAGCCGCCGGCGGCGGTCGCCGCCCAGCCGAGGATCGGGAGCGCGATCAGCATCACGTAAAGCAGGTGCTGCACCCCGGTCGCGAGGATGCGTTCGGGCGGGGTCAGGCTGTCCGGCTTTGGCGGCGCGCCGAGGCGAATACGCAGGACGAGGCGGAGCAGCATCAGGGCGAGGACGAGGACGCCGGCGGTCTTGTGGTACTTGTAGATCGCGTTGGTGAGGTCGCCGCCGAATGTCTTCATCAACCCGTCGAAGCCGAGGGTGAAGAACAGGGTGCCGGCGCCGAGCGCGGCGAGGACCAGCAGCGCGATGATCCAGTGCAACCAGCGCTGGGGGAGGGAATAGCGGTCGTCCTGCATGGGGCTCCCTGCCGGGTGGTGATCGGGACGGTGCATAGTGTAGCCGACATCGGTGGGTATGCGACAGTTGCTCCGATGATCGTCACCCCGGCGGAGGCCGGGGCCCAGGAGATCGAAGGACACGATCCTATGTTCCCTGGGTCCCGGCCTGCGCCGGGATGACGCTTTTTTTGGATGAGGTGGGCCGGAAGCTCCCCTACCCCGTGATCGCCTTCGTCTCCAGAAACTCCGCAAGCCCGAACGGCCCATTCTCGCGGCCGATGCCGGACTGCTTGTAGCCGCCGAAAGGCACGTCGGTGTCGCCGTAATTTCCGTTGATATAGACGTTCCCCGCCCTGAGCCGGCGGGCGACGCGCTGGGCCCGCGCCGCGTCCGAGGTCTGGATATAGGCGGCGAGGCCGTAATCCGTGTCGTTGCCGATGGCGACCGCCTCGTCCTCGCCGTCGAACGGAATCATCACCAGCACCGGGCCGAAGATCTCGTTGCGGGCGACATGCATGCCGTTGTCGACATCGGCGAAGATCGTCGGCTTGACGAAATAGCCCCGTTCGAACCCGTCCGGCTTGCCGAGACCGCCGGTCACGACGCGGGCACCCTCCTCGATCCCCTTGCGGATATGGTCCTGTACCCGCTCGAACTGGATCTTGTTCACCAGCGGGCCGATGTGGTCGCCCGGCTGCTGCGGGTCGCCGACCTGCACCTCGGCGGCGAAGCGCCCGGCCATGGTGACCGCCTCGTCATAGACGCTCTTCTCCACCAAGAGGCGGGTCGGCGCGTCGCAGGACTGGCCGCTGTTGGAGAAGCAGTTCCGGACGCTGAAGCGCAGCGCCGTGTCGAGATCGGCGTCG
This sequence comes from Nisaea sediminum, assembly GCF_014904705.1. NCBI lineage: Bacteria > Pseudomonadati > Pseudomonadota > Alphaproteobacteria > Rhodospirillales > Thalassobaculaceae > Nisaea > Nisaea sediminum. Next base: position 139,865 of record NZ_JACZCQ010000010.1, on the reverse strand, counting down.
GCGAAGAGGATGTTCGGGCTCTTGCCGCCAAGCTCCAGCGCCACCCGGCGGATGCCGTCCGCCGCCGCCTTCATCACTTCTGTGCCGGCGCGGGTCGAGCCGGTGAAGGAGAGCAGGTCGATCCCCGGATTGGCGGAGAGCGCGGTGCCGGTGCAGAAGCCGTCGCCATGCACGAGATTGAAGACGCCCGGCGGGCAGCCCGCCTCGGCCAGCACCTCCGCCACCATGCCGGCGGAGAGCGGCGCGTATTCGCTCGGCTTCAGCACCATGGTGCAGCCGGCGGCAAGCGCCGAGGCGACCTTGGCCATCACCTGGTTGACCGGCCAGTTCCAGGGTGTGATCAGCCCGGCGACACCCGCCGCTTCGTCGCGCAGCGTGCTGCCGCCGCGTAGGCTCGGGCGTTCGAAGACATGTGCCTCCAGCGCCTCGATCGCCGACGCAAGGAGCGTGTCGCCGCAGGGTGCCTGGCTCTCCCGCGAGAAGTCGCGCGGCGCGCCCATCTCCATGGTCATCGCCTCGGCGAACTCGTCCCGGCGCCGGAGATAGATCTCGCGCGCCCGGCGCAGCAGGTCGGCGCGTTCGGAGATTGCGGACTCGCTCCACATCTCGAAGGCGTCCCGCGCGGCGCGGACGGCATAGTCCACGTCCTCGGCGCCGCCGAGCGAGATCACCGCCACGGCCTCCTCGGTCGCCGGGTTCACGACCTCGAAATCCTGGCCGTCGATCGGTGCGACCCAGCTTCCGTCGATGAAGAATGCGCGTCGGTCCAGCATGGCTCTCCTCCCGGCTGCAGATTGTCCGTCGGGAGCGGCCCCTAAGCGCGCCCCGGGGGTACGATTTCATAGCCCGGCGCCTCCGGCTCGTCATCCACCATCTCCGCCGGGAAGCCCGGCGCGGTGATGTCGAGGCCGGTCGCCTCTTCCAGCCGCTTGATGATGTTGGGCGAGAGCTCGCGCGGACCGAAGCGGGAAATGCCGTCGCGGAAGATGTCGCAGAGCAATGGAGAGACCTCCAGCGGGACGCCATTCTTCTCCGCGATCTCGTGGAAGAGGCCGACATCCTTCAGCACCAGATCCATAGTGAAGCTGATGTCGCGCGAGCCGTTCAGGATGACCTGGCTCTCGGTCTCGTGGACGAAGGAATTGCCGGAGGAGATGCGGATCGCCTCGAAAGTGGTGTTGAGATCCATCCCCGCCGCCTTCGAGGTCACCAGCGCCTCGCAGAGCGTCACCAGATTGGCCGTCGCGAGGTAGTTGGTCATCACCTTCAGCACCGAGGCGGTACCGAGATCGCCGGTATGCAGGATGCGGCGGCCCATCATGGTCAGCACCGGCAGGATCTTCTCGAAGGTCGGTCGCGCACAGCCGGCGAGGATCGCGATATTGCCGGTCGCCGCCCTGTGACATCCGCCGGAGACCGGGCAGTCGACCGCCTCGGCGCCCTTTGCCGCGACCAACGCGCCGAGCCGTTTGACTTCATCGGCGTCGGTGGTCGACATCTCCGCCCAGATCTTCCCCGGCGCGAGCCCGGCGAGGATGCCGTCTTCCGCTTCCATCACCGACGCGGAGATCGCCGGGCTCGGCAGGCAGGTGATGACGATGTCAGAGGCCTCCGCCATCGCTTTCGGGCTTGCGCCGGCTGCCGCGCCTTGCTCGATAAATGGCTGCATATTCGCCGCGTCGAGGTCGCGTACCGTGAGTTCGGCGCCGTTCCGAAGCAGACTGCCCGCCAGCTTGGCCCCGACATTTCCAAGTCCGATGAACCCGATCTTCATCCCGTCTCCCCCGCGATCTGAACTCCGGGCGAGCTTGCAGGCGACGGAACCGGATGGAAACCGGAGAAATGCTTATCGGAGAACCGGGCTCACGTTATGAATCCCGCGCGCCTACTTTCTAGCCGACAGAGAGCGCCAGCGTCCGGCTGATCTCGGCGCGCGGGCGACCGCTCTCCTCGTGCCACGCGTTGAAGGCGGCCTGGATCTTCGCCAGGGCCGATTTCGAGGTGGCCGGACCGTCAATCACGCCGGCCTGCCCCAACGCCGCGACCACATCCTTCGAGAGGATGAAGCCGTCCCAACCGACGAAGCGGAGGAAATACTGCCCGGTCGCGCCGCCGAGCCGGGTGCCGTGCTCCTTCAGATACTCCAGCAGACCGATCTGATCGGTCCGGTCCCATTTCGCGAGGAACCTGCCCGCGCTGCCGTCAAGCGCCGCCATCTGCTCCACCAAGAGGGCATTGTCCCGCACCGCGAGAATCTTCGGCTTGTTGCGCACGATACGGTCGTCTGCCATCAGGGAGGCAAGCCGCTCCGCGCTCATCTCCACATTCACGGCGATGTCGAAATCGTCGAACGCCTCCTCGAATCCCGGCCATTTGGCCTCGATCACCTTCCAGGAGAACCCGGCCTGGAACACCCGCTTGGCCATCTCCGCAAGGATCCGGTCGTCGGAGAGAGCCGCCGGATCGCCCGGCCGCAGCCCCTCGGTGATGCGCTTGTCCAATGCGGCGGCACCGCCATGTTTTTCCTCGGCCCGTCGACGGATCGCGGCAAAGCTTTCAACCGGCATCTCTCGTCTCTCCAGTGTAGAGCTCGGTACTCAGATATTTGACCCCACTGTCGCACATCACGGTGACGATGACGGAGTCCGGCCCCAGCCGCTCCGCTTCACGGAGGGCGACGAGGACGTTCGCCCCGGTCGAGGTGCCGGCGAAAAGCCCTTCCTCGCGCGCCAGACGGCGGGACATCGCCATCGCCTCCATCGTGCTCACGGCAGCAATCTCGTCGATCGGCGAGGGATCCCAGAGCGGAACCACGAACCCCGCCCCGACGCCCTCGATCCTGTGCTTGCCCGACGGACCGCCGGACAGCACCGCCGATTCTGCGGGCTCGATGGCAATTGTGCGGATATCCTTGCCCCGCTCCTTCAGGAACTCGGAAACGCCCCGCGCCGAGGCGGCTGTCCCGGTCGCCTGAACGAAGGCATGGAGGCGCCCGCCGGTCTGCTCCCAGATCTCCGCGCCCATCGCATGGTAGGCCGCAAGCTGGTCGGCATTGTTGAGCTGGTCCGTCCAGAAGGCGCCGGTCTCCTGCTGGATCCGGTCCGCCTCGGCGATCATCGCGCGGGTCAGCGCCGCGTCCATAGCGCCCTTGTCGCTCGGCACCACGGTCAGCTTCGCGCCGAGCGCCTGCATGTGCCGTCGCTTCTCGAGGCTGAAGGCATCGGACGTGACGATGTGAAGGGGATAGCCCTTCACCGCGCAGACCATGGCGAGCGAGACACCGGTACTGCCCCCGGTATATTCCACCACCGGTCCGCCGGGCGGGAGCCGCCCGTCGCGCTCCGCCGCCTCCACCATGGCCAGCGCCATGCGGTCCTTCATCGAGCCGGTCGGGTTTTCGCTTTCGAGCTTGAGCAATACCCGGCCCGCCCCGGCCGGTACCAGTTTCCGCAGCTCGATCAGCGGCGAGTTGCCGATCCGGTCGATAATCGTCTGTCCGCGCACTGTCACCTCCGTCAAATGCGAATGCGGGACCTTAAGTGGCTATTTATAAGGACCAAAGAGCGATAATATTCACCATTATGGTCAAAATTTTATCCACTAGTTGGGACGATCTCCGGTATGTGCTCGCGGTCGCGCGGGCGGGGTCGATCCGCGCGGCCGCACGAGACCTCGGGGTGAATCACGGCACCGTGCTGCAGCGCCTGAACGCGGTCGAGCAGACGCTTGGCACGCGCCTCTTCGGGCGGACGCGCCGGGGGCTGGAAGCAACCGCGGAAGGAACGGAGCTGGCCCGCCATGCGGCCGAGATGGAGACCGCCTTCCGCACCGCGACAAGTCTCGCCGCCGGACGGGATGCGGAACTGAAGGGCCCCATCCGGGTCAGCATTCCCTTCGCGCTTTGCCCCGCTGGGCTCGGTGCTGCGCTGGCCGGGTTCGCGGAGGATTACCCGGAAATCGAGATCGAACTGGAGATCACCGACCGCTTCACCCGTTTTGCCGAGCTCGAGGCCGATCTCTCCGTCCGCCTCGCCTTTGAGGTCGACGACGAAGCCATCGGCCAGCGGGTGATGCAGTACCGCAAGACGGTCTATGCAAGCGCGGAGACCCGCGCGCTGCTGGAGCGGGACCGCGGTGCCGTCCGCTGGCTCGGCTGGGCGAAGGAGGACGAGGGTACCGGCTGGACCGAGGAGACCGGGATCACCGGCCTCGCCATGGTGCATAAATGCCCGGAGCACCGGAGCCAGATCGAGATCACGCGACACGGCCCTTTCCTGACACTCCTGCCCTGTTTCCTCGGCGACTGCCAGTCCGGCCTGGTGCGCGTACCCGGCGCGAAGCTGATCGCCGACCGGAGCATCTGGATCCTCTCCCGCCCGGACCAGAAGAACCTGGCGCGGCTGCGAGCCCTGAAGGACGCGCTTGCCCGGCATTTTGCGGAACGAAGAACGTTCTACGAGGGCGTGCCTGCTCAGTAGGCCTTGCCGCGCGCCGTCACAGGCCAGAGGCATTCGACCTTGCCGCCGCGCACGCCGACATACCAGTCGTGGATGTTGCAGGTCGGATCGCAATGGCCCGGCACCAGCTTCAGCCTGTCGTTCGCCTTCAGCACATTACCCGGATCGCGGATCGTACCGTGCTCGTCCGAGCAGCCGACATACTCGACATCGTTCCGTCCGAAGATCACCGGCAGGCCGGAATCGATACTCTGGACCTTGAGGCCGGCATCGCAGACCGCCTGCCCGGGTTTCGCCGTGCTCATGACCGAGGTGAGCAGGAAGAAGGCGTTCTTGAAATCGGAGATCGGCGCGCCGCTTTCGTCGAGGTCCTTGCCATAATCCGCGTCCATGAAGGCGTAGGAACCGCATTGCAGCTCGGTATAGACCCCGGAATTGCCTTCGAACATGTAGCTGCCGGTTCCCGCGCCGGTCACGGTCGGACAGGGAATGCCGGCCGCGACGAGCGCATCGCGGGTTTCCCGCGCAAGGGCGATGGCGCCGTCGATCCGCGCTTTCCGCTCGGCGAAGGCACGCACATGCTGGGCTGCGCCGTGATAGGCTTGGATACCCGAGAAGACGAGCCCGGGCGCGGCCATGATCGCTTTCGCCAGTTCCACCGCCGGCGCCCCCGGCTCGACGCCGCAGCGACCGGCGCCGCAATCGATCTCGACCAGCACCGATATCTCGCTGCCGTGCCGGGTCGCCGCCGCCGAGAGTTCCGCGACGTTCTCCGCATCGTCAACGCAGATGCCGAGTTTCACGTCGCCCGCAAGCCGGGCCAGCCGGTCGATCATGCGCGGACTGCGGACCTGGTTGGTGACGAGGATATCGGTGATGCCGCCGCGCGCGAAGGCCTCGGCCTCGGAGGCTTTCTGACAACAGATCCCCGTTGCGCCGCCGATCTCGATCTGCCGGCGGGCGATGTCGGCAGACTTGTGCATCTTGCCGTGCGGCCGGAGCTTCACGCCCATCCCGGCGCAGAGTTTTCCCATCTTCCGCAGATTGTCCTCGAAAGCGTCGAGGTCGATCACCAGACAGGGCGTCTGAATCTCGGCTTCCGGCATGCCGACGGCCGCCGGCATGTCGTATCCGACTTCAGGATTGCTTGAAGACATGTCGATCATCTTTATCACTCCCTCATCTCAGCCTTTCATCGCCGCAAGCCCGACAACGATCAGCATCGACAGCGCCATGCCCTTGTTGATCACGGACTGGCTCCTCTCCGACAGATCGAGATGCTTCAGCGAGACCCCGGCCCAGAGCCAGAGCAGGTGAACCGGAACCCAGATCGCGTTGATGATCAGGAATTTCAGCGCCAGTTCCATGCTCATGTTCTCGGGCATGAAATGAAAACCTGAAAAAAGCGTGGTGTTGACCGCGTATGCCTTCGGATTGATCAGCTGCAGAAGGAACCCGCCGACGATTCCCGGCGCGGTCTGCCGTTCGACAAAGGCGATCTTCGAGCCGGCCCAGCCGATCTTGAAGGCGAGATAAAGCAGGTAGGCGACCGATCCGTAGAGCAGCACCGGCCCGAGGATCGGATTTGCAAGCACGATCGCCGCGATCCCGGTCACGGTGAGCACGGCCACCGCGTTGGTGCCGATGCAGAGCCCGATCAGGAAGCGTATGCCGGCTGCAAAGCCGTATCCAGCCCCGACGCCGGCTGCCGTCAAAACGCCAATTCCGGGCGTGATGATGAGAAAGAAGATCGCCGTTGCGAATGAAAGCATGAGAATCCGGAAGGCTGGAGGCGGAAAACGCCGGATGAGGAGCCTAGCCTCGCCGGCGGAGCTGTCAATCTGTTCGCTGGTTATCCCGGGAAGCGGGACGCGCGCTCTGATCGCTCGCCGAAATACATGGCATTTTAGATAGTTGAACCGGTGTTCCAGAATTAACCGCTTCTTTATTATCTCAATGATAAAACGCTGAAAATTCCAGCAGGACGAGACAAACGATGACCAGGATTCAACTCTTCGCGCTCGGGTTCTTCATGTTCGCTGCCGTCGCAGCTCCGACAGGGACCGCGTCCGCGCTCACCCTCTCCGAGAAAGCGGCGATCCAGGCCGCGATGCAGCGGCACGTCGACAGCACACTGGTCAACGGCTCGGTTCTCTATCTCGATCCGAAAGATGGCGAGGTTCACAAACTGCATCCGGTCACGGCTCATCCGATGATCCTGTCGATGGCGGATCACTACGTCCTCTGCTTCGATTTCCGTGACGATTCCGGAAAAGACGTGCCCATCGACTACTACATGGCCCGCAGCGACGGCGATTATGTCGTTTTCCATACCGCCGTCGCCGACCGCGCCCTGCTGCAGCGGTTGATGAAGGACGGCCGCGTGAAGCGGGTTCAATAAACGAACGCACGGTTACTCTCAGGCTGATCCAATGGGCGCCAATCCGCCATTCCCGAGACTTCTGAAGGTCAAATTGCTGGCAATTGTCAGCATGACCTTCCTTGCGCTCATCGTCCCGGGGATCTGGCTGTTGCTCGTCAGCTCTTCGCTCGTCGACGAGGAACTCCTCGCCAGCCGGATCGGCAACCTGACCGCCCGCACCGCGCTCGCCGTTGACAGGCACGCCGCCTACGACAAACCGTTCCTCGCCCGCGACCTGTTGTCGCCGCTCGCCGCCGACCGCGCCTTCCTGTGTGCCGAGCTGACGAAAGGCAATGAGGCACCGGCTATGGCGATGCCGTCGTCGCAGGGCTGTCCGGATAATCTCGACGGCATGGAAATCCGAATTCCGGCCTCCAAGGACGGGCTCTGGTCCTTGCGTGTGATGTTTACGGACAAGGAATTGAAGGAAACCAGGCAGTTCGAATATACCGCCGGTGCGACAGCGATTGCCGTCGCTTTCCTTGCGGCGCTGATTGCCGTGGTCGTCGGTTTCTTCTTCCTCGTCGACCAGCCGCTGAAGCGCCTGCTCACGGCCATCCGGGAATCCTCGAACTGCGGCGAACTGCAAACCGTGAACTGGCAAAGCCGCGACGAGATGGGACTGGTCGTACAGGCCTACAACACGATGGTAGAGCGCGAGCGACAGCGTGAACTGACGCTACGATCCGTCAACGAGGAACTGCGCCGGTCCGAGGCGGATCTGGGGGACCTCAACCGGGATCTCGAAGATCGCGTGCGCGAGCGCACGCGCGAACTCGAGATCGCCAAGAAGGCCGCCGAGTTCGCCAACAGTTCCAAGACCCGCTTCCTGCGTGCGATGAGCCATGAGTTACGGACGCCGCTGAACGCCATCATCGGCTTTTCCGACATCATGGCGCACGGCACGCTCGGCAAACTCGAGAACGAGCGCTACCGGGAATTTTCTGTCGATATCCGCGAGAGCGGGCGGCACCTGCTGAAGATCATCAACGAACTGCTGGACATCGCCCGCATCGAGGCCGGTCAGGACTCGCTCGAAGAGGAAATCGTCGGCGTCGATGCGCTGATCACCGAAGCGGTCCGGCTGGTAAAGCCCCTGGCGGACGAGCGGGGCATCGAACTGCAGCGCTCCGAAGTCGACCCGGAACTGGTGCTCGATGTCGATGCGACGAAAATGAAACAGGTGCTGCTGAACCTGCTCGGCAATGCGGTCAAGTACACGCCGGCGGGCGGCACCGTCAAAGCGACCGTCTCCCTCCGGCCGCGCCATGGCGACAGCCGCCGGGGCGGGATCGAGTTCCATATCTCCGATACCGGACGCGGCATCCCGTCGGATCAGATACCGAAGGCCCTGACCGCTTTCGAGCGGCTCGACGACGAGATTACTGCGTCGCAGAGCGGCACCGGCCTCGGTCTGCCGTTGGCGCAGATGATGGTCGAACTGCATGGCGGCACGCTCACGCTCGAAAGCGAAGTTGATGTCGGAACCACGGTCTCCGTCTGGCTGCCGGCGGCGCGCGTCGGCTATCTCAGAAACGCGCTCGACGATCTCAAGGCCACCGGCACACACTAGCCGGAAGGCCCGTCTTCCGGCATGGCGATCGCTTTGCGTCAGGTCATTTCCGTCGATTGTGCGGTGCGATATAGAGTACCTGCGGCCTCTCGACATAGCCGGAGATACCTGACGTGGAGATCCAAAACCGGGACGGACTGACCTCGGCGGAAGCCGGACGGCGTCTGGCGGAGTTCGGGCCGAACCGGCTTCCCGAGCCGAAATTGTCCGGACCGCTTGTGCTGTTTGCCCGGCAATTCCTCAGCCCGTTCATCTACATCCTGTTCATCGCCGCTCTTGCCTCGCTGGCCATCGGACAGATCCCGAGCATGGTTTTCATCGTGGCGGTCCTGTTGATCAATGCCGTGATCGGAACGGTGCAGGAATATGCCGCGCAGAAATCCGCCTCGGCGCTCCGCAAGATGGTCCGCGGCACGGCGCGCGTCCGCCGCGACGGGACGGACCGGAGCATCGACATCGAGGAGGTTGTTCCGGGCGACCTCGTTCTGCTCGCTTCCGGCGATAAGGTACCGGCCGATATCAGCCTTGCCACCACTCACAATCTTGCCGTCGACGAGTCCGCACTCACCGGGGAATCCCTCGCGGTCACCAAGAATGCCGAGGCGCACTCCGACGGCGACGCGCCGATCTCGGAACGGGTCGATATGTGCTTCGCCGGAACCGTCGTCACTCACGGCCGCGCCCTTGGCACGGTGACGGCGACCGGACTTTCCACAGAGATCGGTTCGATCGCGCGGGAGATCGGCGCGGGACGGCTGTCCGAGCCGCCCCTGATGATTCGGATCCGCCGCTTCACCTACAAGGTGGCGGGCGGCATCGGGCTCTCGATCCTCGCCCTGATTCTGCTGATGCTCCAGATCGGCGGTTACGACACCCGCGACATGGCGATGATGTCGATCGGACTCGCCGTCTCAGCGATCCCGGAAGGCTTGCCCGCGGCGCTGACCGTCGCGCTCGCCATCGGCATGGGGCGGATGGCGAAGCTGCACGTCATCATCCGCAAGCTGGTCGCGGTCGAATCCCTCGGTTCCTGCACCTTCATCTGCTCCGACAAAACCGGCACGCTCACCGTCAACGAGCTCACCATCACGAAGATCGTGCTGCCCGGCGGCGCCGAGTTCGAGGTCAGCGGCTCCGGTGTCGGTCCGGGCAGCATCGGCTCGCCGGAGCAGCATCACCGTCTGCGCGATATCTGCCTGACCGGGGTCTTCGCCAACGAAAGTTATCTGGATTACGCGGGCGGCGAATGGGCCTCTGACGGCGATATCGTTGACGTCGCCTTTCTCGTCCTCGCCAAGAAGCTCGGCCTTTCGCTGCGCCAGGTCCGCGCCGAGCAGGCGCAGCTGGAGATGATTCCCTACGAATCCGAGCGCGCGCTCTCCGGCAGTCTGACCAGGCTCGGCGCCGGCGCCTGTCTGCATGTCAAGGGCAGTCCCGAGAAACTGGCGGCGATGTCGAGCCACATGCTCACCCAGGACGGCGTGGTGCCGGTCGACCGGGCCGCCATCGAGGCGCAGTCGCTGGACCTGGCGCGGCAGGGCTACCGGGTGATTGCGCTCGGGAGGCGTGAAACCGACCGCTCCACAGGCGCGATCGACCAGCTTTCCGAGCTTACCTTCCTCGGCCAGGTGGCGATGATCGATCCGGTCCGCCCCGATGCGAAGGACGCCGTCGACAGATGCCGCGCCGCCGGGATCGAGGTCGCGATGATCACCGGAGACCACCCGGCGACGGCGGGCGCTATCGCCCGGGATCTCGGCATCCGAAACCTCTCCGGCGAGGTCGTGACCGGAAGCGCCCTGCGCGATGCCGCCGAAACGGGACAGGATGCGCTCGACGCCCTGGTGAAGCCCGCCCGGATCTTCGCGCGGATCGAGCCGCTACAGAAGCAGCAGATCGTCGACTCGCTGATGCGCGCGGGTCATTTCGTTGCCGTCACCGGCGACGGGGTCAACGACGCCCCCGCGATGCGCCGCGCCAATGTCGGCGTTGCCATGGGCAAACGAGGGACTGACGTCGCAAAGGAGGCTGCGGACCTGATCATCACGGACGACCGCTTCGCCTCCATCGTCGCTGGAGTGGAGCAGGGCCGGGTGGTCTACGGCAACATCCGCAAGGTCATCGCGCTACTTGTCGCCACAGGGTTCTCGGCGCTGCTGCTGTTTTTCCTGACCGTTCTCGCCGGCCTCCCGATGCCGCTCAACGCGGTCCAGTTGCTCTGGCTGAACCTGATCGCGAACGGCCTTCAGGACGTCGCCCTCGCCTTCGAGCCGAAGGAGGGCAACGAGCTCAAACATCCGCCGCGACGCCCGGACGAGCCGATTTTCGACCGGCGCATCATCGGCCATGTGCTGGTGACCGGCACGGCGATGGGACTGCTCGCTTTCACCGTCTTCGACTGGCTGATCTCGAGCGGCAGAAGCGCCGACGAGGCCCGCAATCTCACGCTGATGCTGATGATCCTGTTCGGCAACATCCATGCCCTCTCGAGCCGTTCGGAAACGCGCTCGCTGTTCCGGATCCGGTTCTGGGGCAACCCGTTCCTGGTCCTCGCCGTACCGATCGCACAGGCCGTCCATATCGGGGCGACGCATGTGCCCTGGATCGCGGACGTGCTTTCCCTGCGCCCGGTCGCCGTCTCGGAATGGCTGATGCTGCTCGGCGTCTCGCTGCTTCTGCTGGTGATCGAGGAGGCGCACAAATACTGGCACCGCCGCGGACACGGGGATCAGACGGCGAGATAGCTCGCCGAAATCTCCGCGTCTGCCTCGAGTTCGGCGAAGCTGCCGTCGAAGCGGATATGGCCCCCATCGATGATCAGCGCGCGCTCCGCCACGGTGCGGGCGAAGCGGAGATTCTGCTCCGAGAGCAGAACAGTAACTCCGGCCGCCTTCAGGCGCCGGACTGTCCTGGTCATCTGCTCGACGATCACAGGCGCGATGCCTTCTGACGGCTCGTCCAGAAGCAGGAGACGGGGATTGCCCATCAGGGTGCGGGCGATGGTCAGCATTTGCTGCTCGCCCCCCGACAACGTGCCGCCGAGGGCGTTCCGGCGCTCGGCAAGATTGGGGAAGAGCTCGAACAGACGCTCGGGCGTCCAGAGAGGAAGACCGGTGCGTACCGGCTGGCGGCCGACCTCCAGGTTCTCGCTCACGGTAAGGTCGGCGAAGATCCGGCGTTCCTCCGGCACATAGCCGAGCCCCATGCGGGCGATCCGGTGCGGCGGCAAGCGGGTGATGTCGCGGCCCTCGAAAAGCACCTTTCCGCTCTCGGGGCGGACGAGCTGAAGGATCGATTTCAGTACCGTCGACTTGCCGGCTCCGTTCCGGCCGAGCAGAGCCACCGCCTCGCCCTTGCCGACGGAGAAAGACACGTCGAACAGGATATGCGCCTTGCCGTAGAAGCTGTTGACCGCGGCGAGTTCAAGCATGGCCCGCCTCCGCGCCGGAGCCGAGATAGACACTGCGGACCTTCGCATCCGCGCGCACGATGTCCGGCGCCCCGTCGGCGATGAGCCGCCCCCGGTCGAGCACCATGATCCGGTCGGCGTGGCCGAACACCACGTCCATGTCGTGCTCGGTGAAGAGCACGCTGATCCCGCCCTCGGCGACGATGCCCGAGACCAAATCCATCAGCGCGTGCCGCTCCCTCGGCGCCATGCCGGCAGTCGGCTCGTCCATCAGCAGGAGGCGCGGCGCACCGGCGAGAGCGATGGCGAACTCCAGCCGCTTGACGTCGCCATAGGCGAGCACGCTAGCGGGTCTGTCCGACTGTTCCGCCATTCCGACGCGTTCCAGCAGGGCGACGGCCTCATCCCGCCGGCGGTCGCGGGCACGGCGGACCGGGTCGAAGCTCTCGCCGTTCCGCGCCTGCAAGGCCGTCTGCACGTTTTGCGCCACCGTCATCGAGGCGAAGACCGAGGTGATCTGGAAGGTGCGGCCGACACCGAGCGCCCAGATCTCGCGCGGGTCCTTGCCGACCAGATCGACACCCTCGAAGCGGGCGGTGCCCGCGTCGGGCCTGAGCTCGCCCATCAGCATCTGGAACGAGGTAGACTTGCCGGCCCCGTTCGGCCCGATCAGGGCGAGCCGTTCGCCTGCGTGGAGATCGAAACCGAGCTCCTCGACCGCATGCACGCCGCCGAAAGCCTTGGAGAGACCGCGCACTTCGAGCATCGCGCTCATGTGACCTCCCGGCGCCCGAGGAGGCGCCCGGCAAGACCTGCGAGCCCGGTCGGCGCGACCAGCACGATGGCAATGACCGCGAGGCCGAGCAGCAGGCGCCAGCTTTCGAGCCGGGAAAGCCAGTCCTGCAGCAAGGTCAGGACCGCCGCCCCGACGAGCGGCCCCGCGAGGGCGTCGACGCCGCCGAGGAAGACCATGATCAGCGCATCGAAAGAGCGCGCGATTTCCAGCGCGCTCGGAAAGACGCTGCCCTTGGAGAAGACGAAAAGCCCGCCCGCCAGCCCGGCCATGGTGCCGGAAACGACCATCGCGGCGAGCCGCACCCGCTGAACATGGATACCGGAGACGCGGGCCCGCTTTTCGGAATCCCGTGCCGCCCGGAGCGCGTAGCCGAAGGGAGAATGCGCAAGGTGGCGCAGCATAAGGATGGCGCCGCCGCCGAGCGCAAGGGTCAGGTAATAATAGACCGTTCCGCCCGAGGCCCATTCGGAGGGCCAGATCCCGATCAACCCGTCGTCGCCGCCGGTCACCTCGGTCCACTGGAAGGCCAGCGACCAGAGCAGCTGGGCGAAAGCGAGGGTCAGCATGGCGAAATACACCCCGGTCAGGCGCAGGCAGAACCAGCCGATGGCGAAGGCGAGCCAGCCGCCCGCAAGCGGCGCCAGGAGCAGCGCGAGCTCCATCGGAGTTTCCGCATAGGTGACCGCAAGGGCCGCCGCATAAGCACCGCCGCCGAACAGGGCCGCATGGCCGAAGGAGATCAGCCCGCCGAGCGAAAGCATGAAATGCAGGCTCGCGGCGAAGAGCGCGAGGACCACGATGTCGGTCGCAAGCACCAGGGCGAAATCGCTGCCGATGAGCGGCAGCACGGCGAGCAGTCCGATAAGAGCCAGTGCCGCGGCCCGCCAGCGCGGCCCGAGCGGTGCCAGCGGCCGGTCCGGGACGCCGGCGGCAGGCGGTCCCGCCTGCAGCTCGGCCCGGCCGAACAACCCGTGCGGGCGCACCAGCAGCACCAGAGCCATCACGACATACATCAGCACAAGCGTGCTTTCCGGCAGGTAGAGCACGCCGAAGACATTGACGACGGAGATCAGCACGGCGGCGACGAAAGCACCGCCGATCGAACCCATCCCGCCGATCACGACGACGACAAAGGCGGGAGCGAGGATACCGAGATCGAGCGTGAGATCAGCCCCGCCCTTCGGCAATTGTAGCGCCCCGCCGAGACCGGCGAGCGCCGCGCCGAGAAAGAACACGCCGCTGAACAGGAGCGACTGGTTGATGCCGAGCGCGCCGACCATCTCGCGGTCCTGGGTCGCCGCCCGGATCAGGATCCCGGCCCGTGTCTTCGTCATCAGCAGCCAGAGACCGAGCAGCACCAGCGGCGCCACCGTGATCAGGGCGAGATCGTATTCCGGGACCGGCTGGCCGAACAGCATCACCGCGCGGTCGAGCCCCGGCGCGCGCGGCCCGAGCAGGTCTTCCGGCCCCCAGAGCATCAGGGTCAGATCCTGCACGACGAGCACCACCCCAAAAGTCGCGACCAGCTGGAACAGCTCCGGCGCCTTGTAGAGCCGGCGCAGGATCAGACACTCGACCAGCAGGCCGAAGAGACCGACGGCAACGGCAGCGCCAAGCGCTGCCGCCCAGAAGCCGAGCGGTCCGGTCAGATATTGCAGTGCCGTGTAGCCGCAATAGGCGCCCAGCATGTAGAGCGAGCCGTGGGCGAAATTGACGATCCGGGTCACGCCGAAGATCAGCGAGAGCCCGGAGGCGACGAGGAACAACGCCGCCGCGTTCGCCAGCCCCGCCAGAAGCTGGGCAACCAGAAGTCCCATAAGACCTTCCCCGGCCCTTGTTCCCGGCGGCTACTCCGCGGGACGGAGCGCGCGCACCTCGTCGTCGGACGGCAGATAGTCGGCGCCGTCGCGATAGGTCCAGTCCACCATGATGCCCTTGCCGTCCTTGACCGCCGTCTTGCCGACGAAGGCGCCCATGGTCGACTGGTGATCGATCGCCCGGTAGGTGATCTCGCCGACCGGCGTCGCGAGTTTCAACCCCTTGAAGGCCTCGACCAGCGCCTCGGTCTCGGTGCTGCCCGCCTTCTCGATCGCCGCGGCGATGGAGAGCATGGTGTTGTAACCGACCAGCGAGCCGTTGCGCGGATAGTCCCCGTAGCGCTTCTCGTAGGCTTCCTTGAAGGCTGTGTGCTCCGGCGTCTCGATCGCGTACCAGGGATAGCCGGTGACGATCCAGCCCTCCGGCGCCTCGTCTTTCAGCGGATCAAGATATTCCGGTTCGCCGCCGAGCAGGCCGAGCATGGTCTTGCCGTCGAACAGATTGCGCAGCGAGCCCTCGCGCGCGAATTTCGCGAGATCGGAACCGAAAGTGACATTGTAGATCGCCTCAGGATTGGCCGCGGCGAGCGCCTGGGCCTCGGCGGCACCGTCGATCTTGAACAGGGCCGGCCACTGCTCGGCGACGAACTCGACATCGGGCACCAGCTTGGTCAGCACCTGCTTGAAGGCCGCGACCGCCTCCTTGCCGTAGGCATAGTTCGGCGCGATGGTGGCCCAGCGCTTGGCGCCGGTCTTCGCCGCTTCCTCGGCCAGCATCGCCGCCTGCATGTAGGTCGAGGGGCGGAGCCGGAAGGTGTAGCGGTTGCCTTTCTCCCAGACCAGCGCATCGGCCAGCGGCTCGGACGCAAGATAGAGCTTCTTCTTCTGCTTGGCGTAGGAGGCGAGTGCGAGGCCGACATGGCTGAAGAGGTTGCCGGAGACCAGCACGACGCCGTCGCGGCTGAACATCTCCTCGGCGATCTTCACCGCCTCGTCCGGCTTGCCGAGATCGTCGCGCGAAACCACCTCGATCATGCGCCCGCCGAGGACGCCGCCCTTGGCGTTGATATGCTCGACCGCGAGATCGAGGCCCATCTTGTAGGGCACGGTGAAGGCCGGCAGCCGCGTATAGCTGTTCATGTCGCCGATCTTGACGCTGTCGGCGGCATGAGACGGCGCGGCGATGGCGGCGGTCAGCAGCGCCGCGCCGAGCGCGAGTCCGGTGAAAATTGTCCTGATGGTCATTCCGGTCCCTCCTCTTTGACAGCCGGGTTGCGCTGTTGCTGCGCGCCGCGGCGCCGCTCGCGCCGTCGGTCCCAATTCCGACTGCCCTTCAAACCTGGAAAAGGGGACCCTTCGTCAAAGCCCCCCGCAAGTCAACCGTCACCGATGCCGCCGACCGGGAATTTCCTGATCGCAGAACGGAACCAGTGTTTCGGAACGAATTGGAGCGGGTGCCCCGTGGCGGCAAGGCTCTGTGGTGCGGCTCGCAGCTTCCGGCCTTGCCACCGGCCCCGCCCCCTCCCAGAATTCCCGAAAAAGCAGACCCGGGAGGGGGCGATGGCAGGGACCGCAACAGGCATCTACCCGATGCTCTATGCGCTGTTCGGCGCGGACGGAAAACTCGACAAGGGTGCCCACGAGGCCCAGATCGAAGCCTGTCTCCGCGCCGGAGTCCACGGGCTCGCGGTCGGCGGGCTCGCCAGCGAATGCAACAAGCTGACCGTCGCCGAGCGACGGCGACATGTGGAATGGACGCTGGCCATGACCGCGGGGCGCCGCCCGGTCAGCGTGACGATCAGCGACAACACGGTCGAGGGACAGATCGAGGGCGTGCGCCACGCTGCCGATCTCGGCGCCGCCTGGGCCGTCCTGCAGCCGCCGCCGGTGAAGACCGCCTCCGAGGCCGCCTTGATCGACTTCTTCGGCGCCGTCGCCGACGCCTCCCAGGTCCCCATCGGGATCCAGAACGCGCCGGAATATATCGGCATCGGGCTCTCCAATGCCGGGCTCATCGAACTCAACCGCCGCCACCCGAACGTCTCGATCCTGAAGGCGGAGGGCCCGGCGCTCTATATCGGCAGGTTGGCGGAGGACGCGGCCGGACGCTTCGAGCTGCTGAACGGCCGCAACGGCATGACCCTGATCGACGATCTCCGGGCCGGCTGCTCCGGCTGCATTCCGGGCGTCGAATGCTCGGACGTCGAAAGCCGGATCTTCGAGCTCTGGCAGGCGGGCAAGCAGACGGAGGCGGAAGCGCTCTTCCGTGAGGTTCTTCCCCTGCTGCATTTCCTGATGACCGGGATCGATCACCTGCTCTGCTACGGCAAGCGGCTGGCGGCGAAACGCATCGGGTTGAAGGAGGTGCACGACCGCGGCCCGGCGGAAGCGCCGCACCCTTTCGGCTTGCAGGTGCTCGAGGCCTGGTCCCGCGATCTCGGGCCGCTCTGAGCCTCTAGCCCTTCGCCTCGAGCAGGTCGTACATCGCCCCCAGCGCCGTCACGTAGCCGCGCGGGCCGAGGCCGCAGATCACGGCGGTGACGGCCGAGGACATGATCGAGTGCCGGTGCAGCGCGTCGCGGGCGTGGATGTTGGAGATATGCAGCTCGATCTTCGGCCCCTCGAAGATCTTCAGCGCGTCGAACAGCGGCACCGACTGGAAGCTGAGGCCCGCCGGGTTGATGATCAGCCCGTCCGCCGCATCCTCGGCCTCGTGGATCATGTCGATCAGCGTGCCCTCGTGGTTGCTCTGTTTAAATTCGATCGGCCCCCGCGCCGCATCCCGGCACCAGCCCTCGATCTCCTCCAGCGTCGTCCGCCCGTAGATCGTCGGCTCCCGCTTGCCGAGCTTGTTCAGGTTCGGGCCGTTCAGGATGTGGATAGTGTGGGCCATGAGGTACTCCGTAAAGATACCGAATCAATTGAGATCCAGTGAGCTGGATTCACTATTCTGGTTAGCTAGTCTTCTTTGGATATGGTGACTTGATCTCCGGCAGGAGGTTGCCCGCTTGGTGGTGCTTGGACAAAGTTCATCACGTCGACAGGCACACCCGTCCGCCTTGCCGCTAGCTCAATAATCCAACGTCGAATAAGTGATTGCTCGTCCTCAATATTAGCCCAACCTTGGGGAGAGTATCCTCCTTCAAAAATCTCAAGCTGCTCGATATTGAATCCGAGGGATTTCGCGATCGAATGAAGCAGTTTCGAGCGCAATCGTTCTCGTTCTTCAGACAGCCTCCTGCCATAACTGTTGTCTCTCTGTCTTATCTGATCACTGGTAAGGCCCGGAATATCTGTTCGCTCAGATTCTGATCGTGCCTGCTGCCCTCCTAAATGGGCGAATAAATCACGCAACTTTTGCACCACGTCTTTTTGATCAAAAAATTCGATCTCAACTAAATTTAATGCGCCTACGTGTTCAGGATACATTGGAGTTCGCCGAGTTCTCATGAGCGTCCTAAATACTTCCATACGACGCTCTCGTTTTTCGCGGATCGCATCTACAATTCGCGTCACGACTATGGCCATTATCGGACCAAAAATTATTGCAAGCAGTGTAAGTACTTCGAACATAGAGATGTGATCTTGAACGATTTGAATCGCAGATTGCTCTTCCATAGCTCCCTCAAGAAAAAAGAGTTCAATTTTAACTTCTTAATGATTAGGCAATTTTCAAACGATGGTCGAGCCGGGACGAAGCACGCCCAATCATCAACCAGCCAACCTCTCCCTTTTCCCGAACGGACTCTACGCTAATTCCTTCTTGGGCACGCAACCGGCCGCAGGGAGGCAGGGACATGGACGAGCGGAAAATCGATCCGAAGATCTACGCGCTTTACGACGAATATTGCCACTCAGCGATGGAGCGGCGCGAATTTCTGAGGCGGGCGGCGGCGATGGCCGTGGTGGGCGGCTCCGGGCTGGCGATGGCACAGGCGCTCTTGCCGAAATATGCCGCGGCGCAGACCATCTCCTTCACCGACCCGCGCATCAAGGCGACCTATGAGCTCTACGACTCGCCGGGCGGCAACGGGGACGAGATGCGCGGCTATCTGGTGCAACCGGCCGATACGGGGCCGTTTCCGGCGGTCCTGGTAATTCACGAGAACCGCGGCCTCAATCCCTATATCGAGGATGTCGCGCGGCGCGCCGCCGTCGCCGGGTTCCTCGCCTTCGCGCCGGACGGGCTCTGGCCGCTCGGCGGCTATCCGGGCAACGACGATGACGGCAAGGTCATGCAGGCCAATCTCGACCGCGACAAGCTGATGGTCGACCTGCTGAATGGCGCGAAGTTTCTCAAGGGACACGAGCTCTCGAACGGCAAGCTCGGCGCCACCGGCTTCTGTTTCGGCGGCGGCGTGGTGAACTGGCTCGCGGTCGAGATGGGCGCGGATCTCGCCGCCGGCGTGCCGTTCTACGGACGGGCGCCGGAGGATGCCGGCGTGGCGAAGATCAAGGCGGCGATGATGATCCAGTATGCCGAGGACGATCCCAGGGTGAATGCCGGCAAGGACGGCTACGAGGCGGCGCTGAAGGCGCACGGCGTCGAGTACGAGATGCATGTCTATCCGGGCACCAAGCACGGCTTCCACAACAACTCGACGCCGCGCTATGACGAGGCGGCGGCGAAGCTCGCCTGGGAGCGGACGACGGCCTTCTTCCAGAAGCATCTGGCGGGCTGACCGCCCTCAATACGGTCCCGGATAATGCGCCGCGACCTCGGTGCCGGCCTCGACCAGAAGCTCGATCATGCGCTTCTGGGAGAGCGTCGGGCGCCAGCCGCGGCGCAGCGACAGGCCGATCCGGCGCGGGGCCGAGGGCACGCGGAAATTCAGCCGCGCGAGAATGTCGAGCGACACCTCGTGCCGGACCTGATGGGCCGAGATCAGCGCGACCGCGTCGCTCTCGGTCAGGACGCCGCGGATCAGGATCAGCGAACTGGCCTCTACGATATGGGTCGGCGGCGCATCGCTGCCGGCGAACATCTCGTCGAACTTGGCCCGGGTCGGGGTTCCCGGACGCGGCACGATCCAGGTATAGCCGGAGAGGTCCTCGAGGGTGAGATCGTCCCGCCCGGCAAGCGGATGATCCGGACGGGCGACGAGTTCGAGCCGGTCTTCGAAGAGGGTGCGCTGCTCGATATCCGCGACGATGCCGGGCTCCCGGAGCGCACCGATCAGCATGTCGATCTCGCCGTGGCGCAGCGCCTGCAGAAGCGCGTTATAGGGTCCGTCGACGACGCTGATATAGGCGTCCGGGCGCTCGCCCAGAAAAGCGGTGATCGCGCGGGGCAGAATGTAGGTGCGGGCGAGCGGCAGCGTGCCGAGTGTGATCCGTGCGGTGTCGCGCCCGTTACAGGCCGCGACATCTTCCATCCCCTGCGCCAGCTCGCCGAAGGCGAGGCCGGAATGGCGTGCCAGCCGTTCCGCTGCCCGCGTCAGCACCACGCCCTGCGACACCACCTCGAAGAGCGGCACGCCGGCATCCTTCTCCAGACTGCGCGCGGTCCGGTAAAGCGCCGACTGGGACATGCCGAGAGAACGGGCCGCGATCGAGAAGTTCCCCGTCTTGGAGACCGCGAGCAGGGCGCGCAGCTGCGCCGCGGTCACCCGACGTTCGAAATTCTCCGCCGGCCGGGAGCCCTTGCGGCCACCGGTCCGCGCTCCGTCCGCGATATGGCCGAGCGCGCGCTTGGCCCGCAGTAGGAAGAGCTTGCCCGACCCGGTGAGATTGAGGCCGTCCGCCGTCCGCTCGAACAGCGGCGCGTCCAGCAGGGTCTCGAGTTTTGCGATCGCTTGTGTCACGGCCGGCTGCGAGAGATGCACCTGTTCCGCCGCGCGGCTGATGCTCCCGAGAGCGGCCGCCTCGCAGAACGCCCGCAAATGCCGAAGATTGAGACGATCAGGCTCCACGGCCGCGCTGCTCCACCATCCCGAAACACACCTTATGCATAATTCTTATATCGCGCATCGCCCTTTGAAATTGGCCCCTTTCCGCATCGCGGCGCATAATTCCGGACGAAATCAAACTCAGAGGCCGAAATGTCCGAGAAAAAAACCGCGCTCGTGATCAGCGCGCATGCCGCCGACTTCGTCTGGCGCGCGGGAGGAGCCATCGCGAAACACCAGAGCCTCGGCTACGACGTCACCGTCGTGTGCCTGTCTTATGGCGAACGCGGCGAGTCCGCCAAGCTCTGGAAGGAAAGCGGCATGACGCTGGAGAAGGTGAAGGCCGCGCGCCGCACCGAGGCGGAGAACGCCGCCGCCGCGCTCGGCGTTTCCGACATCCGCTTCATGGATCTCGGCGACTACCCGCTGATCCTTGAGCGCGACGACAAGTACAAGCTGGTCGACATCATCCGCGAGGTGCAGCCGCGCTTCATGATGTCCCACTCGCATTACGATCCCTATAACACCGACCACATGTACACGACCTCGATCGCCCTGGAAGCGCGGATGATCGCGCAGGCCTGGGGGCACAATCCGGGAGAGAAGGTGCTCGGCGCGCCGCAGCTCTACCTGTTCGAGCCGCACCAGACCGAGCAGATGGGCTGGAAGCCGGACACCTTCCTCGACATCACCGACGTCTGGGAGAAGAAGCAGGCCGCCATCGAATGCATGGAGGGCCAGGAGCATCTCTGGAAGTACTACACCAACGTCGCGGAGAACCGCGGCAATCACTTCCGGCGCAATTCCGGAGGCCAGTCCGGCGGGCGTAACGCGCGCTATGCCGAGGGCTTCCAGTCCGTCTTCCCGCGCACCGTCGACGAGCTTTGAGCCATGGCAGAACCCTGTTTCGACGTCGCCCACCTCGCCCATGTCGAGCTGCTCACCGACAAGTTCGAGGAGAGCCTGAATTTCTTCGTAAATGTCTACGGCCTGACCGAGAGCGGACGTGACGAGAGTTCGGCCTATCTTCGGGCCTTCGACGATTACGAATATCACAGCCTGAAGCTGACCCGCTCGGATACCACCGGCGTCGGCCATGTCGCCTACCGCACCAGCTCGCCGGAAGCGCTTGAACGCCGGGTGAAAGTGATCGAGGAGATGAGCTGCGGCATCGGCTGGGTCGACGGCGATCTCGGTCACGGCCGCGCCTACCGCTTCACCGATCCGGACAACCACGTGTTCGAACTCTATTACGACACGAACAGGTACGTCGCCCCGCCGGAGGAAAAGCCGGCGCTGAAGAACATCGCCCAGCGCTTCCACGGACGCGGCGTCGGCGTCCGCCGGCTCGACCATCTGAACCTGCTCGCCACCGACGTCGAGGCGATCCGTGATTTCATGCAACAGGCCCTCGGCTCCCGCGTCACCGAGCAGATCGTGCTCGACAACGGCACCCTCGCCGGCTGCTGGTTCACGGTCAACAACAAGACCTACGACATCGCCTATACCAAGGACATGACGGGGGTGAAGGGGCGCTTCCACCACGTCACCTACGCCGTCGACCAGCGCGAGGAAATCCTGCGCGCGGCAGACATCTTCCTTGAGAACGGCGTCTTCATCGAGACCGGCCCGCACAAGCACGCCGTCCAGGGCACCTTCTTCCTCTATGTCTGGGAGCCGGCCGGAAACCGGGTCGAGGTCGCCAATGCGGGCGCCCGCCTGATCCTCGCGCCGGACTGGGAGACCGTCACCTGGACCGAGGCCGACCGCAGGAAGGGCCAGGCCTGGGGCCTCAAGACCATCGAGTCGTTCCATACCCACGGAACGCCGCCCGTCGAGGGAGGAGCACACTGATGTCCGTCGTCGTCCAGAATATCGAGCGGGCCGATCCCGCGATTATCAAGGCGCTCGGCGAATGCGGCGTCGCGGCGGTGCACGAGGCGCAGGGCCGCAAGGGCCTGCTCGCCTCCTACATGCGGCCGATCTATGCCGGCGCCGCCGTCGCGGGCTCCGCGGTTACCATCCTCGCCCCGCCCTGCGACAACTGGATGATCCATGTTGCGATAGAGCAGCTGAAGGCGGGCGACATCATGGTGATGGCGACCACCTCGCCGTCCGATGCCGGATATTTCGGCGACCTGCTGGCGTCCTCCGCCAAGGCGCGCGGCTGCGTCGGCATGGTCCTGGATGCGGGGGTGCGCGACGTCAGGGACCTGACCGAGATGGGCTTCCCCGTCTGGTCGAAGGCGATCTGCGCCCAGGGCACGGTGAAGGAGACCCTCGCCCGGGTGACCGTGCCCGTGGTCTGCGCCGGTGCTGCCGCCGATCCGGGCGACGTCATCGTCGCCGACGATGACGGGGTCTGCGTGGTGCGCCGTGCCGAGGCCGCCGAGGTGCTGGAGAAGACCCGCGCCCGGATCGCCAACGAGGGCGAGAAGCGGGCGAAACTGGCGAGCGGCGTGCTCGGGCTCGACATGTACGACATGCGCGGAAAGTTGGCCGAAAAGGGCCTCAAATATGTCTGACGGCGTCCGCGCCATGTGGATGCGGGGCGGGACCTCGAAGGGCGGCTATTTCCTCGCCGCCGACCTGCCGGCAGACATTGCGGAGCGGGACGCCTTTCTGCTCCGCGTCATGGGCTCGCCCGACCCGCGGCAGATCGATGGTCTCGGCGGCGCCGATCCACTGACCTCCAAGGTCGCCGTGGTGAAGCCGTCGGAACGTCCGGGCATAGACGTCGACTATCTGTTCCTCCAGGTCTTCGTCGACCAGGCCATCGTCAGTGACGCGCAGAATTGCGGCAATATCCTCGCCGGCGTCGGACCTTTCGCCATCGAGCGCGGCCTCGTGAGGGCGAAGGACGGCGAGACCGAAGTTGCGATCTTCATGGAGAACACGGACCAGACCGCGACGGCGACGATCCGCACGCCCGGCGGCAAGGTGAGCTACGAGGGCGAGGCGCGGATCGACGGCGTGCCGGGAACCTCCGCCCCGGTCCCGATCGCCTTCCGCGACACGGCCGGCAGCACCTGCGGCGCCCTGCTGCCGAGCGGAAACGTCGTGGACGTGATCGAGGGTGTCGAGGCGACTCTGATCGACAACGGCATGCCTTGCGTGATCCTTCGCGCCGCCGATCTCGGCATCTCCGGACCGGAGAGCCGCGACGAACTGGAGGCGAACGGGCCGCTCCGGGCAAAACTGGAAGCGATCCGTTTGAAAGCAGGCCCTCTGATGAATCTCGGCGACGTGAGCGAACAGTCCGTGCCGAAGATGACCATGCTCTCGGCGCCCCGAAGCGGCGGCACGATCTCCACCCGGACCTTCATCCCACACCGCTGCCACGCCTCCATCGGGGTGCTCGGCGCCGTCACGGTCGCGACCTCCTGCCTGATCGAGGGTGCGGTCGGTTCGGAGCTGGCCGTCATTCCGGACGGATCGCGCAAGACGCTGCCGATCGAACATCCGATCGGCGAGACCACAATCGTCGCCGAACTGGATACGGCCGGGAACGTTACAAGCGCCGCCATCCTGCGCACCGCGCGCAAGCTGTTCGACGGGACGGTTTTTGCCTGACAGAATGCGTCATCTTCACGACGGATCGAGATCCATGGACCAGAGAATTGCCTTCATCGGCTTCGGCGAGGCCGGCAGCGCCATCGTCAGCGGCTGGAAAGACGTGCCGGACATCCGCGTCTTCGACATCAAGACCGACGACGAGGCGCAGCGCCCGGCCATGCTCTCGCGCTACCAGGAATTCGGCGTCGCCGGACGCATGAGCGCGGCCGAGGCGGTGCAAGACGCGGACATGGTGTTCTGCACGGTGACGGCGGACCAAGCAGCTATCGCCGCCGGAGGCTGCGCCCCTTACCTGAAGCCGGGCGCGCTCTGGCTCGACCTCAATTCCTGCGCGCCCTCGACCAAGAAGAGCGCCGCCGAGACCGTCGAGGCCGCCGGCGCGCGCTATGTCGATGTCGCGGTGATGGCCCCGGTCTACCCGAAACGCAACATGGCGCCGCTGCTGATCGCCGGACCGCATGCGGAGACAGTGAAGCCGCTACTGGACGCCCTGCCGATGGCGCCGCGCATCGTCGAGGGCCCGGTTGGCTCCGCCTCCTCGATCAAGATGATCCGCTCGATCATGATGAAGGGCATGGAGGCGCTGACCGCCGAATGCGTGCTCGCCGCGGTCCGCGCCGGGGTCGATGACGAGGTGCTCTCCTCCCTGCAGGCGAGCAATCCCGATTTCGACTGGCGCGCCCGCTCCGCCTACAATTTCGAGCGCTCCCTCGCCCATGGCATTCGCCGGGCGGCGGAGATGCGCGAAGTGGTGAAGACCGTCGCCGATCTCGGCTTCTCGCCGGACATGGCGAGCGCGACGGTCGAGTGGCAGGCCCGCATGGGCGCGCTCGGGCTCGGCCCCGACGTCCGCGAGGACGATGATTACCGGGACATCGCCGGCAAGGTACTGAACCGGCTCGACACGGCGGACTAGGCAAACACTGCCAGGGTTCGCACCAGATCACCCGACAGCGCATAGACACAGTCCATCTCGGTACCGTCGGGCAAGGCGTCCGACAGACGGCGCACAAGCCGAAGCCTTGCCCGACCACCGCCGATCCAGGCGAGCTCCGCGTCCTCGAAGCCTGTGAAACCTCCGAGCGACGGCGAGATCGCCTTGTAGAGACTTTCCTTGAGGGAGAAGACCAGCGTCGCCCCCTCCTCGAAGGAGGTTCCCGCAAGGCTGGCAATCCCTCGCCGGTCGGCCGGGCGGAGCACGAGGTCGGATATCTCTTCCGCGGCCGCGCCCGTCATGACGATTTCGTAATCGAGCCCGATCCCCCGGCAGGCGGCGGCGCGGATCGCGGCGGCGGCGGCCGTCCTGCCCGCATGGGTGATCGAACCCCGAAATCCGGCCGGCCAGACCGGCGCGCCCGAACGGTCCCGCCCAACCAGAGATTCGCCCGCTCCTGCCGCACGCAGCGCCTCCCGGGCACAGACCCGCCCGGCGAGATGGGCCGCACGGCGCATCGGGACGGCCTCGACCAGATCCTCCGGCATCGGAATGCCGGCGGCAGCGAAATCGCCCGGCTCGGAGATGCGATGCTCGAAGACCGCCTCGGCCATGGCCACCTGCAGCCCCAACTCCGGGAAAGGCCAGGATGCCGAGGGCGCTGGAATACCGGGCATACCTTCCCCTCCATTCGCTTTCGGTAGCGACACCTTGTCGCAAAATATTCTGACAACCTAGCGCATCGCCTGCTAAACTTCTGCAATTCTTGAGTTTTACATCGATCAACTCCGGGGATAGACGAACATCCCGAAGGAGGCCGGGTGCCAGCGAAGATCATCACCTTCGTCACCATGAAAGGCGGAAGCGGCAAGAGCACGTCCGCGATGTGCCTCGGCGCCTATTGGCACAAGCAAGGCGCAAAGGTCGCGCTGATCGATGCCGATCCGGCCGGAACGCTCGTGCGCTGGATCGAGGCGGGCGAGGATCTGGCCGATCTGGCCGCAGCCACCGCCGGCCCCGGCACGGTCGAGAAACAGATCGATGCCTTTCTCAAGGACGGGTTCGACACCATCATCATCGACACGCCCGGTTTCCAGTCCGAAGCGACGGACGCCGCGATCCGCCGGGCGGATCTGCTGCTGATCCCGATGCGTCCCTCGCCGATTGACTATCAGGTGGCCGCCGACACGGCGGAGCATGTGGCGCGGCTCAGCACCGCGCCGGTGCGCTTCGTCCTCAGCCAGACGACACGGGGCAGTGTGATCGCGCGCCACATGCGCGCGCAGATGGAAGACGCCGGGCTTCAACCCATGAATGTGGAATTTCCGGCCCGAGTCGCTTATGGTGAAGCCGCTCTGGCGGGAACCACACCGAGCTATTACCAGCCGCGCGGCGCAGCCGCTGCGGAAATCGCGGAATTCGCGGCCGAGACCGACAAACTGCTGTCCCGCCGCCGCGCCAAGGCAGGAAAAGCGAGCGAGACGGTATGAGCAAGAAACTCCCGGAACTGCGCCGTACGCAACGGCCCGGCACCTCGTCCCGAACCGCCGGACGCACGACAGCCCGGCCTGCAGCCGCCACGCAGGGAACAGCAAAGAGCGCCGCGAAATCCGGGGCCAAGAAACCCGCCGCTGCGAAGAAATCCGCTGCGGCGGCCGCCTCCGGAGCCGCGACGCGGAGCACGGCTGCGAAGCGCAGCGCACAGCCATCTACCAGAACCACCGACAAGCGGCCGGAAAAGGCCGCGGCCTCTTCGTCATCAACGTCACAAACAACCACAGCAGGTATTGCCATGACTGCAGAAACCGAAGCCGTCGCTTCCGAACCCGTCGTCGCCAATGTCGCCGCCAAGCGCCAGCAGGCCCAGGCCATCGTCTCCAAATATGCCGCCTGGTCCTCGGCCTTCGGCGTGCTGCCGATCCCGTTTGCCGACATTGCCGGGATCTCCGGCACCCAGGTCGCCATGGTGGTGGCGCTCTGCAAACTCTACGGCGTGAAATTCTCCGAAAGCTGGGTCCGCACCATTCTCAGCGCCATCGCCGGCGGTGTCGCGCCCTGGGCCGTCACCAGCGGTGTCGTGACCACGTTCCTCAAGTCCGTTCCGGGCTGGGGTCTCGGCGTCGGCTTCGTCGGCATGGCCGGGCTCTCCAACCTCGCGACCCGGACCATCGGTAAGTTGTTCATCGAGCACTTCGAAGCCGGCGGCACCCTCTCGGATGTCGACACGGACGCGATGAAGGCATCTCTGTCCGACGAGATGAGCAAGAAAAAGAACTGAGCCGTCTTTCCAGGCTCAGGCAAAAAGCCGCGGCACCCGCCGCGGCTTTTTCATATCCGGCCGCCCGATCCGGTCAGAAGGTAAGACCGAGCGCCGCGTTCTCCGCCCGGCCCTTGGAGCCGGCGAAGCTGTGCAGTCCGGCATCGAGATCGTGCCGCGTGCCTTCCATGACCAGCGACATCACCCGACCGCGCTCCTCGAACAGCAGCCCCAGCTCCTGCAGATAGGCGAGACTGTCGGCATTCATCTCGCGTGCCTTGGTGAGCGCCTGCGGCGTCTCCAGTGCGCGCAGCAGTTCGACGTCTGGATCGTCGAGCTCGTGCTCGACCTTGTGGCCGGTGCGCTGATCCTCGACCAGCCAGCCATAATCGTCCTCGATCAGGCGCAGACGCGGCGCGCCCGCCTCCGATTCCCAGCGCGCGCGCCATTTCGTCACCGCCTCGCGCAGATGCGCCAGATGCTCGGCGAGGTCGACCTGGTAGGGCGCGTCGATGTTCCGGTCGCGGAAATAGTAGGCCATGTTCCAGACCACCTCTTCCGGGAAGGGATAGTTCAGCTCGTGATAATCGAGCGGTTCGAGGTCGAGCCCAAAGCTGTCCGCTTGGGTGAAATAGGGGCTGAAACGGTCGAACCGCACCGGGAAGACGCCGGAGGGCGGCGGCAGGTGGGTCAGCCGCGGCAGGTTCTTGCGGTACATCTCGAAGGTCTCGGCGGACTCGCCCGGAAAGCCGACCAGCAGGTTCCAGACCGGCTTCACCCCCTCGGCCGCGCAATCGGCGAGGAAGCGGATATTGTTGAAGGCGGTGGTGCCCTTGCGCATCAGCTTCAGGGTTTCGGTCGCGATGGACTCGACTCCCGGCTGCACCTCGACCACGCGCGCCTTTGCAAGAGTCTTCAGCTGCTCGCGGGATAGATCCGCCTTCACCTCGTAGAACAGGGTCACGTGGCCCGGCACCTTCAGTTCCGGCAGCAGGTCGTCGGTGTAGGATTTCGGGATGATGTTGTCGACGCTGGCGAAGCGCGTCACGCGATCCGCGTATTTGTCGACCATCTCCTGGATCGTCTTGCGGGCGAGATCGACGCCCATCTCGCGGAACTTCATCGTCGCGCCATTGAGTCCGCAAAAGGTGCAATGCGCCTTCTCGCCCCACCAGCAACCGCGCGAGGTCTCGAACAGCAGCTCGACTTCGTCGGCGCGATAGTCGCCGAAATGGCGCTTATAGGACTCGAGATAGACCTCGTAATCGAGCGGCACGTCGCTGTTGAGCGAGCGCTCCGGTCCGTCCACCTTGATGCCGTCCACCTGCAGCTCCGGCTTGGCATCGCTCGGCCGCTTCGCCTTCACCGACGGATCGAGCGCCGTGATGGAACGGCTGTTGGTCCGGCTGAAGATCCCGTCGATCCTCGACATCACCTCGGTCTCGCCGGCCCGGAAGGCCTCGAGAAACTTCGGGAAATTGACCAGCGCATGGCCAGAGAAGACATAGTCGAGCCAAGGTACGTTATTGACGATCTCGATGCCCATATTGCCTTCGCAATTGGCCCCGCCCATCAGCACCAGCGCCTTCGAGCCGGTTTCCTTCAGCCGACGCGCCAGAGCAAAGCTCGGCATGTTCTGGAAGAACATCGAGGTGAGACCGACGATATCCGCATCGGCCAGCCCGTGGGTCTCGATCATCTCGTCGAGGATGCGCGGAAGGTCGGCGCGAACCGGCGCCAGCTCGCGGTGATAGCGCTCGACCTGCTCTTTTCCGAAATGGTGCAGGTAGCGGGCGAAATAGGCCTCGGTATTGTCGCCATGCTCCGGGAAGGCGGCATGGCGGAACAACCATTCGCCGAAGCCGCAGGTATGGCCGGCGAGACTCTCCGAGATCCAGGCGTAGAGGTCCGGCCCGACCTGGGCGCCGAAATCATGGTTCAGGTAATGCACGCTGGTCTCGGCGTCGGCGAACTTCTCGCGGACCACGGTTTCGAGCTGATGCAGCGCGATCGAGGGGATCTGCAGCGACGAGAACGGCATGTTGACGAGCGCAATGCGCATGGACGGCCTCCCAGCCTCTTCTGTCTCGCGGCCTATTCCGCCGCGCCCGCGATCTGCTCCAGCTCGGAATGCATCCGGCCCATGCTGACCAGCACCCGGCGCGAGCCGGTGAAGGGCCGCCGGGCATGCGAGGCCAGCATATTGTCGACCAGCATGACGTCGCCCGCTTGCCAGTCGAACTGCCGGGCCTCTTTCTGAAAGGCCGCACGAACCTTCTCCAGCACCTCGCCCGGGATCGGCGCGCCGTCGCCGTAGCGCGCATCGCGCGGCAGCCCGTCCTCGCCGAAGATATCGACCAGATCCTCCAGCACGTCCTCGCCGAGTGCTGAGGCATGGAAGAGATGCGCCTGGTTGAACCAGAGCCGCTCTCCGGTCACCGGATGGCGCGCGGTGCCCTGGCAGGTCTGCGCCGTCTTCAGGTGACCGTCCGCAGTCCATTCGAAGTCGATATCGTTTTCCCGGCAGAAGCGCTCGACCTCACCCCGGTCGTCGGTCTGGAACACAGTCTTCCAGTCAAGGTCGAAGCCCTCGTGGTAGTTCCGGATGTAACGGATGCCCCGGCGCTCGACCTCGTCGAGGATCTCCTCGCCGATATCCCGCGTGACCTTGCGCACGTCGGCCACCGGCGTCTGTCCGCCCGTCTCCGCCGGTTTGATGCAGCAGAAGACCAGACGCAGTGGCCAGTCACGCTGGTAGGCGTTCTCGCAATGCATCAGGATCTCTTCGCTCGCCGGATATTCCGTCGCGGTCAGCACGCCTTCGAGCACTTCGGTACGCGGCGTCGAGCGATAGACATAGTTCGCCGGGCGGCCGACCAGAAGGTCGCGCACCGGCGGAAAGCCCTTCTCGTCGGACAGGCCGATGCCGCGCAGGACCACGACCGGATGCGTCTTCGCCAGCTCCTCGATCCCGGCGAGATTGGCCGAGACCCAGGACGCGGCGTTGCCGCTCGTGCCGTCCGCCTCGACGAGGACCGCGAAATCCTCGCCCTCGAACAATTGCCGTACGGTTCCGTCCAGCGTAGCCATCCCTATCGCTCCCCTTGCTCGTGCCAAAGCAATTCGATCAGCTTTGTCAGCTCCGCAAGGTCGCCCTCGCGCAGCAATGTCTGATGTGTCCCTGCAGCCTCTTTTACGGTCAGGCGGTCGAAGATCGCCGCCCAAC
Source organism: Nisaea sediminum (assembly GCF_014904705.1). NCBI lineage: Bacteria > Pseudomonadati > Pseudomonadota > Alphaproteobacteria > Rhodospirillales > Thalassobaculaceae > Nisaea > Nisaea sediminum. Next base: position 109,510 of record NZ_JACZCQ010000010.1, on the reverse strand, counting down.
CGAGCCCTTCGTCCATTCCGGGACGTTCGGTGCCTCTGGCCCTGATAAGGGCGGCCATCCCCGCCGCCGGATAGAACCGGTGCTCCGCTGCGATACGCACATTGTCCCGCGCGCGGGCCACAATCTCCGCATCCGCTCCTGCTGCGGCCGCCGCAGCCTCGATTTCCGCCGCATCGATTGCGGCATCGCCCGCCACCGGTGCGGCGGCATCCAGCAGCACCAGCCTCACATCCCGGCCCGTTTCGCGCAACCATGCTGCGACAGCGGCCGCGATGACAGCACCGAGCGACCAGCCCGCCAGCAGGATGGGCGCAGTCTCGTCCGCCGCGTGCGAGATGACGTCCGCATAAGCGTCCGCCTGGTCCGCGAGGGTCTCGAAGCCGGTTCCCTGCTCGACCGCGACGATGCGGCGCTCACCAGCCCAGGCATCGGCAAGCTTCCGATAAACCGCTCCGGACCCGTCGACCGGGTGGACAAGATAGGCCGCCGGCTCCGCACCTTCGCGCAAGGTCCGTAACAGGCACGGACCGCGCTCCTCCGGTTGCCCCATGACCAGCGCGGCAAGGCCGGCGGCCGTCGGGTTGGCAAAGACGAGCGGCAGCGGCAGTTTGCAGCCGAGCTTCTCGCCCAATCTCGCCGCCAGACGGACCGCGAGGAGCGAGTGGCCACCAAGGGTGAAGAAGTTCCGGGTTCGTCCCGGACGCTTCTCGAGCGAAAGCACCTCGCGGAAAATGTCGAGGATGTCCGCCTCTGTCCCGGAGCGCGGCGCCTCGTCCTCTTCTGCCGTGGCGGCTTGAGGCAATACCAGCGCGGTGCGGTCGATCTTGCCCGTGACGGTCCTCGGCATCGCATCGAGCACGTTGAGGAAAGCCGGCAGCATGGTCTCGGGAAGTTTCTCTCCGAGCAACTTTCGCACGTCGCTGGCGGCGGCCGGCGCAGGTCCGGTCAGCCAGGCCGCAAGCGCCGGGCGCCCGTCCGCGCCCGGAACGGTCTTCACCGCCGCCTGCGCGACGCCGGCCACATTGCGCAGCGCATGCTCGATCTCGTCGAGTTCGATGCGTACGCCGCGGATTTTGACCTGCCGGTCTTCGCGCCCGACGAACTGGATCCGTCCGTCACCGGTAACCCGCGCCATGTCCCCGGTCCGGTACATCCGCGTTCCGTCCGGTCCGTCGACGAACTTTTCCGCCGTCGCTTCGTCATCGCCGAGATAGCCGAGCCCGACGCCGATCCCGCCGATGACGATCTCCCCCACCGCTCCAGGGATCGCGGGCTGTCCATAGCGGTCTGCCATCGTAACGATCATTCCGGCAATCGGCGTACCGATATCCGGTGCGGCTCCGGCCGCGCAGAGCCCGTGCGTCGCGCAGACAGTCGTCTCGCAGGGCCCGTAGGCATTCAACAGGCGCCGTCCCGGCGCCCAGAGATCCGCGAGATCGGCCGGCAGCGGCTCGCCCGCCGCGACCATCGTCCGAAGCTTGGGAAAGTCGCTCTCGCCGAGCGCAGCCAAGGCAGACGGTGTGATAGTGACATGGCTTACCAGACGCTCCATCAGTGTTGCCGCCAACGGCGCACCTGCCTGCAGTGCCTCCCTCTCCGCCAGAACCAGCGTCCCGCCCGCGCCGAGCGTGGTGAAGACCTCCCAGACCCAGGCATCGAAGGCCGGCGCGGCCAGTTGCAACACCCGGCTGCCCGGACCGATTTCGAGATCCCGGCCGATGGTCCGGATCAGGTTGGCCAGCCCGGCGCGGCCCAGCAGCGCCGCCTTCGGCGTGCCGGTCGATCCGCTGGTGAACTGGGCATAGGCTCCGTCCGTTCCCTCCGGCACCTCGGCGAGCGTCCGGCGCATCTGTTCCCTGCGCGCTTCCGGCAGCGCAGGGTCGATCAGAGCCAACACCTTGCCCGACAGCAGAGCGGCCAAGGCTTCGACAACCCGCTGGACAGGATCGTCCATGGCGACTATCGCGACCGGGCCCGGTACCGGCGTGACGGCGCGCGCCCGCGCTTCGAGCTCGGCATAGCTGAGTGTTGTCCCGTCGAAATCGAGCGCGGGAAGATCGGCGTGCTCGGCAAGGCTCTGCGCCAGCAGCAGCTCCAGTTCGGGAAGCTCTCCCGCATCCGGGCCTTGCAGCATCGAGCGCGGCAGGTCTTCCGCGGCGACCGTGGGCAAGGTTCCGACGGATTGTCCGAGCCCACCGACCAGCCCCTCGAACAGCGTCGTGAAAGAACGCGTCCAGGCGGCGACGGTGGCCTCGTCCAGCAGGGCGCCGTCATAGATGAAGCCGCCGGTGATCCCGCCTTCCGCATCGCGGGCGAGGCTCGCGGCGAGGTCGAACGGCGCCGTCGCCACCGGCAGCGGCACCAGCTCCGCTTTCAGCGCGTCGCCGGTCGCCGCCTCGCGCCAGTCCAGCACGGTCTGCAGCAGGGGCGTGCGTCCGGAATGGCGTTCCGGATTGACCGCCTCGACGATGCGCGCCAGCGGCAGGCCCGCATGACTCAGCAGTTCCGTCATACCCTCGCGGACACGGCCGAGCAGGTCCGCGCCGGTCTCGCCGCCGTTCAGGGACAGGCGCAACGGCAGCGTGTTCAGAAAGAGTCCCGCGACCTCCTCGAACCCGTCCGGCCGGTCGCTCACCGGAATGCCGAGCACCAGATCGTCCGCCCCGGTCAGGCGATGCAGGAACAGCGCATAAGCAGAGACCAGCAAGCCCTGCAGCGTGCCGCCCTGCTCCCGCGCCAGTGTTTCTGCACGTTGCGCAAGTTCCGGATCGATCCGCAGCGTCACCGAGGCGCCGCGCGCCCGGTGCCCCGGGCGCCGGGGACGGTCCGACGGCAAGGCCAGCGGGCCCGGCGTTTCGGTCAGCTTCGCTTTCCAGAACGCTGTTTCGGTCTCTTCCGTCGCGCACACCTGATCGCCGCGCCATTTCGCATAGGCGCGGTAATCCGCCTGCGGTACGGCCGGCACCTCGCCTTTCAGCAGCGCCACGAAGTCTCTCAGCAGCAGCGCCAGGGTCGTTCCGTCAGAGACGATATGATGAAGCGAGAGCACCACCACGCCGCATCCCTTGCCATCCGCGATATAGGTGAGCCGTGCGGTCTCGCCCTCCTCGATGGCAAAGCGGGTTTCCGCATCGGCCCGCGCCGCCGCCTTGACGGAAGCGTCGAAATCATCGCCTCCCGCAAGGCATCTGATCGCCGGCCTCGGCGCTTCGGCGATCGCGACCGAGGCACCCTCCGCACCGCCCGGATAGGCCGTGCGCAAGACCGGATGCCGGTCGGCCAGCCTGACGAAAGCGGATGCGATTTCCGTTTCCGGATCTTGCAGGGCAATGCGAACCGCGGCCTGCATGACATAGGCGCTCTCATCGGCGCCGAGCGCGTGTTCGAGCCAGAGTTGGGCTTCACCGGGGGAGGCGACCGGCATTTCGCCCTTGGTCAAAGTCAGCGCCGGCCCCTTGTCCGTCGCCGTCGAATCCGTCTCACCGATCAGCTTGGCAATGCCCGCCGGGGTCAGCCCGCGATGGACGACGTCGTTCGCAACCTCGCATCCAAGTGCGCGTTTCAGCCGTGCGACGATACGGATCGCGGCAAGCGACGTACCACCCGAGCGGAAGAAATCCGCATCCGCGCCGAGATCCGGCTGCTTCAATACGATCCGGACAATCTCCAGCACCTCCGGCAGAAGCGCCGGTTCCTCTTCCTCGGCCCCGCCGAAGAGGCGCGCGGCGAGCGCCGCCGGGGTCGGGGCGGCGGCGAGATCGGCGAAACTCGTTTCGACCCCGAAGTTCCGCTTCAGACGCGCGATCAGCCGGATCGCCGCGAGTGAAGTTCCTCCGGACTTGAAGAAATCGGTTCCCGCGTCCGCTGCGTCGTTCTTCAGAACCGTCCGCCAGAGTTCGACGAGAGCCGCGCATTTCTCGGGATCGGCACCGGTCGCCCCTTCGTCTCCAGCGAGCACAGACGACTGTTCCGCCGCGAGCGCCGCGAGTTGCCGCCGGTCGATCTTGCCGCTCCCGGTCAAAGGTAGCGCGAGGTGTTTCTGGATCTGGTCCGGCACCATATGCGCGGGCAGTAGGGCCGCGAGGCGCGCCCGGCACTTTTCGGGATCGGCCTCTCCGGTCACGAACGCGACCAGCCGCTTGTCGCTGCCCTCACCGACCGCGATCACCGCCGCGTTCTGAACCCCCTCGATGGAGCGGAGACCGGCCTCGATCTCGCCCGGCTCGATCCGGAAACCGCGGACCTTTACCTGTTCGTCCGCCCGGCCGAGATAGTCGAGCGTGCCGTCGGCGCGCCAGCGCACGAGGTCACCGGTCCGGTACATCCGCGCGCCGGGTTCCGATGCGAAGGGATCGGCGAGGAAGCGCTCCGCCGTCAGGCCCGGCCGTCGCCAGTAGCCCCAGGACACGCCCGCGCCACCGACATAGAGCTCACCCGTCATGCCCGCCGGCAGCGGATCGAGATTGCGGTCGAGGACATAGAGCCTCGTATTCCAGATCGCTTTGCCAATGGGCTCCGCCGCACCGCACGACACGGCCGCCTCGTGCCAGGTGCAGCCGACCACGGTCTCGGTCGGACCGTATTCGTTCATCAACCGGATATCCGGAGCGTCGCGGCGCCAGGGCGCGGTCGAGGCCACGGCGAGCGCTTCGCCGCCGATCACGAACATCCGCGCACCCGCCTTTTGCGCCGCGACCGGCTTCAGTTCCGCCAGAAGATCGAGATGGGCCGGCGTCATCTTGACGAAGCCGTAATCTGCACCGGCGGCCAGCCGTTCGGCCAGTTCTTCGACCGCGCCTTCCTCGGGCAGGAGATGCACCGGCTTGCCCGCGACGAGCGGCAGCCAGAACGAGAGCACCGTCGCGTCAAACGCCGTCGCGGTCAGCACCGCCGTGCCGTCACCCTCGTCGACGGTGTAAGCGTCGCGCGCCCAGGCGAGGTAATTCATCACCCCGCGATGCGGCACCATCACGCCCTTGGGCCGGCCGGTGGAGCCGGAGGTATAGATCATGTAGGCGAGATCGTCCGGCCGCGCCGCGATCCGCGTTTTCGCCGGACCACCGCTGCTGACCGGCCGGAAAACGGTTCCGTCCGCTTCGAACAGGGCAACCGTGTCCGGCAGTGCCTCAGTGAGCATCGCAGCTGCGCCCGGCGCACAGATCAAGACCGAAGGCTCCGCGTCCGCGACGACATCCTTCAGCCGCTGCTCGGGGACGCCGGGATCGACCGGCACATAGGCTGCAGCGGTCCTGAGCGCGCCGAGCATCGCCGCCGGAAGGGCGAGGCCGCGCGGCAGCAGAACGAGAACCCGGTCGCCGCGCCCGGTACCTGCGGCAGCGAGCTGCCCGGCAAGTGTTTCGGCCGCAGCGACCAGCTCACCGAACGTCAGGCTGCCGTCCGGCGCGGTGACCGCGATGCCGTCCGGATCGCGTTCCGCCGCGGCGAGGACAGCACCGTCGAGTGTATCGTCCTGAACAGCCCGCACCTGCCCCGTTCCAAGCGTCTCGACCCTATGGCTTTCGCCCGTCTCAAGGAGCGGGAACTCGGAGAGCACCGGGTTCCCCGTCGCGCAGAGCCAGTCCAACGCACGCCGGAACCGGTCCGGAACCGAGCGCGCGACCTCCATCGGCAGGACGCCGAGCGCATGATCGAAGCCGGCGCGGATGCCGTCGCCGCTCCGCACCATGGACATCATCAGGTCGAACTTGGCCGTGCCCCGGTCGCAATCGAGAATCTCCGGCGTCAGCCCGGGCAGATCCGGAGGAGCTATCCCGGCATCGTCGAAATTGAAGAAACAGCGCACCGCCGGCGCCGTGTCGCCGCGCTTCTCGGCCAGACCGCGCATGATCTGCTCGAACGGGATCTCCCGCGCGTCGAGCGCATCGACCACGGCCTCCCGCATCCCGGCGAGAAAGCCATCGCGTGTGAGCGACGGCGCGAGATCGACAATGTAGGCCACCGTATTGACGAAACATCCCGCCGTACCGTGCACCTCGCTCCGGTCGCGGAGCGCCACGGGCATGCCGAGGGCGAGCCGCTCACGGTCGCACAGCCGCCCGATCACGAGGCCGTAGGCGCCGGAAAGCAGGGCATAGAGGCTGACACCGAGACGCCGCGCCGTTTGCTCGGCCCGGCCGACAGTCGCGCCGTCCAGTTCGAAGGACAGCATCTCGGCGCCGTTATCCGCCTCATCACGCAGGGCCGGACGCGGCGGAAGACCGAGATCCTCCCCGATGTCAGCGAGCCGGTCGATGGCGGCCCGGCGCAGGTTGCCCGCCTCCGGCCGAGCAAGCTTCTCCTGCTGCCAGGCGCCCCAGTCCGCATATTGCAGGTCCGGCTCCGGCAGATCCGGTGCGTCTCCGTCGAGGAAGGCACGATAGGCAAGCGACAGCTCGTCCAGCAGCAAACGCAGCGTCCAGCCGTCGACGGCGATATGATGGAAGACAAGGACGAGCGCCCCTTCGTCCGGCCCTGCTGAAATGAAGGCGGCACGCAGCGGAAGTTCAGCCTTCAGGTTGAAGACATGCCCCGCCTCCCGCCGTGCGGCAGCTCCGAGCGCCTCCGGACTTTCGACCGATGCGACCGTCAGAAGCTCCGGCACCTCCTCGGCGATGGCCTGGACGGGGCCGTCCGGACCGTCGCGATAGACCGTGCGCAGAACCTCGTGCCGCTCAGCCAACCAAGCGAGGGCCGAGCGCAGGGCCGCGAGATCGACCCGGCCGCGGACGCGAAAGGCGACAGGGACATTGTAGCGCGTGCTCCCGGGCGCCATCCATTGCTCGGCGAGGATGCCGAGCTGCATCGTCGAGAGCGGCAGGTCGGGTTCGAGGACAACATCCAGCCTGTCGCCGAGACCGTCGGGGCTCATGTCAGCTCCATGCCTTTCCTGCCGGACCGCCGCGTCCGGCGCTTGATCGGACCGTCGTCTCCGGCAGCCGCGGTTTCGCCGTCCGCCGGGCGCAGCGCGTCGACCGCCCGCGCCATGGCCCTGAGGCCAGGCTGCTCGAAGATCGCGCGCAGCGGCAGCGCGACGCCGAAACGCTCGCGGATCCCCGCGACAAGGCGGACGCCGAGCAGCGAATGGCCGCCCACATTGAAGAAACCGTCATCAGGCCGGAAGCTCCCCCCACCCAGAAGTTCGCTCCAGAGTGCGGCAAGCGCACGCTCGGTGTCCGTGGCATATGCCACCGGCCCCGCCGCCGACGGCTCGGTTCCGCCCTCAGGCACAGTGAGGGCGGATCTGTCGAGCTTGCCGTTCGGCGTCAGCGGCAGCGTGTCGAGCAGGGCGATACGCCGCGGGACCATCCAGCCCGGCAATCGTTCGGCGAGCGCATCGCGCCAGCGCCGCGTGTCCGTGCCCTCCGGCGCGACCGCCCAGCCATAGAGCGCCCGGTCGCCATCGCTTTCGCGCACATCGACGACAACCTGATCGACACCGGAAACCTCGCGCAGGGCCGCCTCGATCTCGCCCGGCTCGATGCGGAACCCCCGCAGCTTGATCTGCCGGTCGACGCGGCCGAGATACTCGACCGCCCCGTCGGCGCGGCGTCGGACGAGGTCGCCCGTCCTGTACATGCGGGCGCCGGGCTCGCCGGAATAGGGATCCGCCACAAAGGCCTCGGCGGTCTGCCCGGGCCGTCCGACATAGCCGTCCGCAAGCCCTGTGCCGCCGATATAGAGCTCGCCCGCAACGCCGCGGGGCACCGGCTCCAGATGGGCGTCGAGCACATAGAGCGCCGTCCCCCGGATCGGCCCGCCGATCGGCACGTTGCCCGCACCCTGCGGCACCCGGTCCACGGGAAAGTGAGAGGCAAAAGTGGTGGTCTCGGTCGGACCGTAGACGTTGGATATCCTGAGCCCCGGCCAGCGATCCAGCGCCGTGCGCATCGCGTCCGGATCGACCCGTTCGCCGCCGACCAGGATCTCCTCGACCCCGGCGAACACATCCGCTTCGGACGCAGCCGCACGATTGAAGACCGCCGTCGTAAGGAACATGGAATGCGGCCGCGCCGTGCCAAGTGCCGCTGCGAGCGCATCCGGATCGTAGGTCGCTTCACGTCCCACGACGACCGTGGTCGCGCCGTTCAACAGCGCGCACCAGATCTCGTAGGTCGCGGCATCGAAGGCCGTGGTCGCGATCTGCGCGACGCGCTTGCCGGGGTGGAATGTCGCGAAGCCGGGCTCGACGGCGAGCCTAAGGACCGCGCGGTGCGGCACGCGGATGCCTTTCGGCCGGCCGGTCGAGCCGCTGGTGAACATGATATAGGCCGCGTCCGCGCCAAGGGTCGCGGGACAGTCGACCTTGCCGCCCGCAACCGCGAGGCCCTCGAATCCGACGGCTTCGATCCCGCCCGGCAGCCAATCGGCCGGTGCGCCGTCTGTCACGACCAGTGCGACGCCCGCATCCTCGGCCATGTCCGCCAGCCGCGCACCAGGCTGTTCCGGGTCGAGCGGGACATAGGCCCCGCCCGCTTTCAGCACCGCGAGGAAGAGCGCGATCTGGTCGGCTCCGCGCGCCATGCTGACCCCGACCGGCGTCCCGCGGCCGACGCCGCGCGCCGCGAGACCGGCGGCCACCTCGTCCGTCAGGCGGTCCAGTTCCGCATAGCTGAGCGACCTGCCGTCCTGGCCTTCGAGTGCCGGCAGAGATCCGTGCGCCGCCGCCATGTCCGCGAAGCGGGAGACCACCGTTCCTTCAGGGGCGCCCCGCGCGTCGACGACCACGTTCCCGGAAACCTCCGCCGCTCGCTCGGACGAACCGGTCGCGAAGAGGGAGACCGCCGACAGCTCCGCGTCCGGCTCGGACACGAGATCGGAGAGCACCTTCTCGTAATAGCGGGCGAAACGGCGGGCACTCGCCTCGCTGAACAGGTCGGCGGCGTAATGCACCACGAGCCCGAGCCCCTCGCCGAGATCGTCGAAGGCGAAGGTCAGGTCGTAGCGCGCGCTGACCGCATCGACATGCAGCGGCGTCACCGTCGCACCGTCGAGCGCGAGCGCCATGCGATCGGCCGGCTGCAGAACCAACATGACGCGGAAGAGCGGCGTCCGCCCCGCAGCGCGGTCCGGGCCGAGCGCCTGCACCACCCGGTCCATCGGCAGATCCTGATAGGTGAAGCCTTCCAGCACCTCGCGCCGCGCGATCTCGATCGCCTCATCGAGCGATCCGGCGTCTTCCAGACGCAGGCGCAGCGGCACCGTATTGACGAAATAGCCGACCAGATCCTGAACCTCGCCGCGGTCGCGTCCGGAGGCCGGCGCGCCGACCACGATGTCGCCCTCTCCCGACAGTCTCTGAAGCGTGACGCCGAGCCCGGCGAGCAGCAGCATGAAAAGCGTCGCCTGCTTGTCCCGCGCCTTTCCGCGCAAGGCACGGGCGAGCTTTCCGGGCACCGGCAGATGCAGCATGGCCCCTTCGAAGCCCTGCGGATCCGCACGCTGGTAATCTTCGGGCAGGGCGAGCGTCTGAGGTGCGCCGGCCAGCCGTTTCGCCACCCTCCCGACATTCTCCGCCGTCTCCGGCGCGGCCATGCGCTCCCGCTGCCAGGCCGCCCAGTCGAAATACGCGATGGAGAGCGGCGGCAGGGCGAGCGCCCGCCCGCGGCAGCGGGCGTGATAGGCCATGGTGAGATCGCGATAGACCACCGGGGCCGAGCCGCCGTCGGTCGCGCTGTGATGCATCACCAGCGCCAGCAGGTGCCGTCCATCGGGCAACGCCGCGACCGAGGCGCGGACCGGGATATCGCGGCCGAGATCGAAAATCTCAAGCCCCTTCCGTTCGAACCAGGCGCGGATCGCCGCCTCGTCGGTGCTTTCCAACGTCTCGACCGGAACCGTAACCGGCGCAGGCGGCCGCACTTTCGCGATCAGGCGTCCGTCTTCCTCGACGAGCAGGGTGCGCAGCGCTTCGTGCCGGGCGACGATATCGGAGACCGCGCCGGACAGGGCCGACAGGTCGAGCGGCCCGTCGATGACGAAACCGTCCGGCACGTTGTAGGCATTGGAGCCTTCGAGGCTGGAGAGGAACCAGAGCTGTTCCTGGCCGAGTGACGGCAGCACGGTCTCACGCTCCACCTTCACGATCGGCTTCTCGTCCGCCCGCTTTGCGTCTCTGACATGTTTAGCGAGGTCACGTGCTGTGGGGTGTGCGAAGACGGCGTTGGCGGGCAGCTCTATGCCGAGCGCCTTGCGCAGCCGTCCGACCACTTGCACCGCCAGCAGCGAGTGACCGCCGAGCGCGAAGAAATTGTCCTCAGCCCCCACCTCCTCGCGTCCCAGCACACCCGCCAGAACCGCGCAGCACACTTCCTCCTCCGGACCCCGCGGCCGGCCGCCCAGCCCCGCCGCCGTCAGCTCCGGCGCCGGCAAGGCATTGCGGTCCAGCTTCCCGTTCGCCGTGATCGGCAGCGCCTCGAGAGTGACCCAGTCCGACGGGACCATGTGCTCCGGCAACCGCTCCCTGAGCTTCGGACCCAGATCCGCCGGAATCACATTGCCTTCCGCAACCAGATACCCCACCAGACGCGGATCGCCCTGACGGTCCTCGCGCAGAAGAACGGCAGCTTCTTTTATCGAGCCGTGGCTCATCAGCGCCGACTCGATCTCGCCCAGCTCGATCCGGAAGCCCCTGAGCTTCACCTGGAAGTCGCTTCGCCCGAGATAGACCAGCGCCCCGTCCGCGCGTCGCCTCGCGATGTCCCCTGTCCGGTACATCCGTGCGCCGGGCTTGGGTGAGTAGGGATCCGCGATGAAGGTGGTGGCCGTGAGGCCTTGCCTGCCGAGATAGCCGCGCGAGACCTGAACGCCGCCGATCCAGAGATCGCCCGCGACACCCACCGGAACAGGCTCCAGCGCACTGTCCAGCACATAGAGGCTCGTGTTCGCGATCGCATGGCCGATCGGCAGAGGATCCTCCGCCGGGCTGCCGCACCGCCAGTGCGTCACGTCGATCGCCGCTTCCGTCGGGCCGTAGAGATTATGCAGTTCCGCGTTGCCTGGCTTCAGGCTCTCGAACCGTTCCACCAGACTCGGAGAGAGCGCCTCACCGCTGCACATCACATAGCGCAGGGAGTTGCACTGATTCAGTCTGGCAGCCGAGCCGCCATGGCCGAGGAAGGCCTGCAGCATCGAGGGCACGAAATGCAGGACGGAGATCCCCTCCTCCTCCATCAGACGCGCCAGATAGTCCGGGTCCTTGTGTCCGCCCGGCTTCGCCACCACGAGACAGGCGCCGCACATCAGCGGCCAGAAGAACTCCCAGACCGAGACGTCGAAGGTATAGGGCGTCTTCTGGAGGACCTTGTCCCCGGCGCCGATACCGAAGCGCTCCTGCATCCAGAGGATACGGTTGGCGAGCCCCCCGTGCTCGTTCATCACCCCCTTGGGCAATCCGGTCGAGCCCGAGGTGTAGATCACGTAGGCGAGGTCGTTCGGGCCGAGCTCCACATCGGGATTGCCGGCATCGGCACCGCGCCGGCTGCTCCTGCCCGCATCGTCGACGCAGATCGTCCGTCCGTCATGCACCGGCAATGTCTCGAGCAGGCCCGTCCGCGTGACCACAACCGGCGCCGCCGCGTCGCCGATCATGAAGCCGAGCCGGTCCGCCGGCAGTTCCGGGTCGAGCGGCACATAGGCCCCGCCCGCCTTCATCACCGCCAAGAGCGCCACCACCAGATCGGCAGAGCGCTCGAGCGCCACACCGACGCGCACGTCCCGTCCGACGCCCGCCCGCAAGAGACGCCGCGCCAGCGCGTTCGCGCGGGCGTTCAGCTCGCCGTAGCCGAGCTCCGCGCCTTCGAACCGCAGCGCCGCACGCGACGGGTCTTCCGCCGCCACTCGCTCGAAGCCACGGATCACCGGCTCGAAGGATCCGTAATCCCGCGCAGTCGCGTTCACACCCTCCAGCAACCAAGAACGCTCCGACGCATCCACCAGCGGTACCGACGACAGACGGCCAAAACCGCCAGATGCAAACCAAGATAGAACTCGGGAATAGCGCGCGGCGAGAGACGTTGCCGTTTCCGCCGTGAAGAGATCGCTCGCGTATTCGAGCGCCCCCGTCAGGCCACCCTGCTCGCGAAGGATCTGGAGCTGCAGGTCGAACTTCGCGGTGCCGGGATGCACGTTGAGCGGGCGGCCGTCGATACCGCCGAGGCTGAGGCGCGGCTGCGCCTCCTCGTTATAGGCGATCATTGCCTGGAAGAGCGGCGTCCGACTGGTATCGCGCTTGAGGTCCATTGCCTCGATCAGCCGGTCGAGCGGCGCCGGCTCGGAAAGCGCGCGGGCCAGTTCGTCACGGACACGGAGAATGAGTTCGGAGGCCGACGGATCGTCATCCATGCGGATACGGATCGCGGCGGTATCGGCGAAGAAGCCGACAAGATTGTCCGCTTCCGCAACCTCGCGGCCGTCGAAGGGAATGCCGAGCACCAGATCGTCGGTCCCGGCGGTCCGGGCCAGCAGCACGGCATAGGCGGCGACCATCACTGCGAAAGGCGTCGCGGAGAGGCTTTGCGCCCGCCCCTTCATTGCCGTCTCAAGTGCCGGGTCGATGGCGAACGGCACAACGCCGCCCAAATGGGTACGCTGGGCCGGGCGCTGGGAGTCGGTCGGCAGATCGAGCAGCGGCGGCGCCCCATCGAGTACCTCGTGCGCCCGGGCGAGCGACGCCGCGTCTCGCGCCGATCGGGCATCGCCCTCGCGCCACGCGACCCAGTCGCCGTAGCGGAAGGAAAGCGGTTCCGGCAGTCCACCGTTGTAGAACGCCGCCAGATCGCGGAGCAGCACCGGCACCGAATGGCCGTCGACCGCGTTGTGATGCAGCACCAGCACGAGGGCGGAGCGACTGCCGGCGAAGTCGAGAAGGCTCGCGCGGAGCGGCAGATCCGAGGCGAGATGGAACGGCTCTTTCGCCAGTCCGCGCGCCATCTCTTCCGCCGTCTCGCGTGCCTCTTTGGCATCCGCCGCGGCCAACCGCTCATGCTTCAGCACCAGATCGTCGACCGGCAGAAGCACACCTTCGACCCGCTCGCCGATGCGGATCGCCGTGCGCAGGGGCTCGTGCCGCGCGGCCAGCCGGCGGAGCGCATGCTGCAGTTTCTCCGAATCGGGCACGCCCTCGAAGAGGGTGACGACCGGCACCGTGTAGGCGATGCCGGAGCCGTCGATCCGGTCCATCAGGGCAAGGCGGCGCTGCATGGCGGAAGCCGGCCGGAACTCGTCCGGCCAGTCCCGCGCGATCGGCCGGTCCTCGTCCGTGCCGCCGAGCGCGTCGATTTCCGCCGCCATCTCGGCGAGACGCGGTTTGGCAAAGATTGTCTTCAGCGGCAACGCGGCGCCGAAGCGCGCGCGGATCTGCGCCGCAAGGCGCACGCCGAGGAGGGAGTGTCCGCCGACGGAGAAGAACCCGTCCTCGGGACGGAACGTCCCGCCACCGAGAAGATCGGTCCAGATACCGGCGAGTGCCTGTTCGGTTTCGGTCGCGTATGTGACCGGCGCGTTTTCTTCGGAACCTTCATCTTCCGGCACCGCAAGGGCGCCGCGGTCCAGCTTGCCGTTCGGCGTCAGCGGCAGGGCGTCGAGCACCGCGATCCGCCGCGGCACCATCCATCCCGGCAGCCGTTCGGCGAGGGCATCGCGCCAGCTCCGTTGATCGTCTCTGTCAGCACCGGTCACCCAGCCATAGAGCGCCCGGTCGCCATCCGTCTCTCGCACGTCCACGACGGCCTGGTCGGCCCCGGAGACCTCGCGCAAGACCGCCTCGATCTCGCCCGGCTCGATGCGGAAGCCGCGCAGCTTGATCTGCCGGTCGACGCGGCCGAGATACTCGACCGCCCCGTCTGCACGGCGCCGGACGAGATCGCCCGTCCGGTACATGCGGGCGCCCGGATCGCCGGAGAAGGGATCGGCGAGGAAGACTTCCGCCGTCTGCCCGGGACGGCTGACATAACCGTCGGCGAGGCCAACGCCGCCGATATAGAGCTCGCCCGCGACGCCACGCGGTACCGGTTCCAGATGGGCATCGAGAATATAGAATGCGGTGCCCCGGATCGGGCTTCCGATCGGGATGATGCGGGCGCTCTCCGGTTCATTATTCGAGAAATGCGTCGCGGCGAAGGTCGTCGTCTCGGTCGGGCCGTAGCCGTTGACGAAGCGCACGCCGGGCCAGCGTTTCACCGCCGCGCGCACTGCGTCCGGATCCGCCGCCTCGCCGCCGAACATCACCTCCTCGAAACCGGAGAAGGCGTCAGCTTTGGCAACGGCCGCGCGGTTGAAGACCGAGGCGGTGAGGAAGGTCGAATGGACCTGCGCCCTTGCGAAGGCTTCGGCGAGTGCCTCGGCCTCGTAGGCCGCCTCGCGCCCGACGACGACTGTGGTCGCGCCATTCAGCAGCGCGCACCAGATCTCGTAGGTCGCGGCATCGAAGGCCGTGGTCGCGATCTGTGCGACGCGCTTGCCGGGGGGGAATGTCGCGAAGCCAGGCTCGATGGCAAGCCGCAGGACCGCGCGGTGCGGCACGCGGATGCCTTTCGGCCGGCCGGTCGAGCCGCTGGTGAACATGATATAGGCCGCGTCCGCGCCAAGGGTCGCGGGACAGTCGACCTTGCCGCCGGCAACCGCGAGGCCCTCGAATCCGACGGCTTCGATCCCGCCCGGCAGCCAATCGGCCGATGCGCCGTCTGTCACGACCAGTGCGACGCCCGCATCCTCCGCCATGTCCGCCAGCCGCGCACCAGGCTGTTCCGGGTCGAGCGGGACGTAGGCCCCGCCCGCTTTCAGCACCGCGAGGAAGAGCGCGATCTGTTCGGCTCCGCGCGCCATGCTGACCCCGACCGGCGTCCCGCGGCCGACGCCGCGCGCCGCGAGACCGGCGGCAAGCTCGTCCGTCAGGCGGTCCAGTTCCGCATAGCTGAGCGACCTGCCGTCCTGGCCTTCGAGTGCCGGCAGAGATCCGTGCGCCGCCGCCATGTCCGCGAAGCGGGAGACCACCGTTCCTTCGGGCGCGCCGCGCTCATCGACGATCTCGGCTCCGGAGAGTTCCGCCGACCGCTCAGGAGAGCCCGAAGCGAAGAGCGCGACGCGCCCGACCTGTTCCTCCGGCCGGTCCGCAACCGTCTCCAGGATGCGTTCCAGCGCCTCGGCGAAGCGCGCCGCACCGCCCGGCGGGAACAGGCCGGCGGCATGTTCGATGGTGATTTCCATCGCAGCGCCGTCATCGGCCACCAGCAGGACCAGATCCATCTTCGCCCGCGCCTGCGGCAGGACCCGGACCGTGACCTCCGCCTCGCCGAGCCGCAGCGCGTCCAGATGCGGCGGATGGGTGGTGAGCAGAACCCGGAAAAGCTCGTCCCGGCTGTCTCCCGAATGCGCCGTCGCGATCCGGTCTAGCGGCACCCAGGCGTCGGCGAGCCCGGCGATCAGCGTGTCGCGCGCTTGTTCGGCCAGAGCGCCGAGAGTTGTTTCGCCGTCCACGGACAGCCGGAGCGGGATCGAATTCAGCATCATGCCGACGGTGCGCGCGAAAGCCCCGTCGGCGCGCTGGCTGACTGGCGTGCCGATCACGATCTCCTCGCCGCCGCCGAAGCGGTGCAGCCCGACCGCAAGCGCCGTGTGGAGCAGCATGAAGGGCGTCAGACCGGTGTCCCGCGCCCGGGCCGCGATGCGGCGGCGCAGGCCCGGCTCAACGAAGAGTTTCTCGACGAGAGCGGGAGCTGCGGGCTGTGCTTCTTCCGCCCAGTGAAGAGCGGGGCCGCCCGCGATTCCGGCAAACCGTCCGGCCCAGCGCTCGAGCGCCGCGGCATCATCTCCGCGGGAGCCGAAATCAAGCCCGTCCTCGATGGCAAGCGGATCGAGACCCGGAGCCGGCAACCGTGCCGAGATATCGGCGGCATCGGCCTCTGGCGCCGCCAGCGCCTCGCGATAAGCCAGTTCGAGATCGCGGCCGACGAGCGCGATGGAGTCGGCATCCGCCGCGATGTGATGGAACGCGATCAACACACGCCAGAGGTCCCTGCCGAGATCGAGGATCCGGGCCCGGAACGGCAGCTCGGCATCAAGCCGGAACGGCGTTTCGGTCTCGGTACGTTCGATCTCCGCCGCGGCCCCGCTGCTCTCCAAGCGCCGGACATCGGGCGCCGAAACCAGATCGCGCCGGGGCACAACCGCGAGTTCTCCGTCCGTCTCGCGGAAGAGGCTGTGCAACAGGGGATGACGAAGCTGCACGGCCATGAGCGCGCGCGCCATCGCGGCGGCATCGAGCGCGCCGTGAATGTCGATGGCGCCGGTCATGTTGTAGGCGGTGTCGTCCAGGTCACGCTGCTGCAGCACCCAGAGCCGCGCCTCGGCGGAGCTCGCCGGACGAACAGCTTCCGGGTCCCGGCGGATAGCGGTTACGGTCGCAGTGCGCTTTGCGTCTCTGACATGTTTAGCGAGGTCTCTTGCGGTGGGGTGAGCGAAGACGGCGTTGGCGGGGAGCTCTATGCCGAGCGCCTTGCGCAGCCGTCCGACCACTTGCACCGCCAGCAGCGAGTGACCGCCGAGCGCGAAGAAATTGTCCTCAGCTCCCACCTCCTCGCGCCCCAGCACACCCGCCAGAACCGCGCAGCACACTTCCTCCTCCGGACCCCGGGGTCTGCCGCCAAGACCCGCCGCCGTCAGCTCCGGCGCCGGCAACGCCTTCCGGTCCAGCTTCCCGTTCGCCGTGATCGGCAAGGCCTCCAGCGTCACCCAGTCCGACGGGACCATGTGCTCCGGCAACCGCTCCCTGAGCTTCGGACCCAGATCCGCCGGAACCACATTGCCTTCCGCAACCAGATACCCCACCAGACGCGGATCGCCCTGACGGTCCTCACGGAGCAGCACCGCCGCCTCCTTGATGGAGCCGTGGCTCATCAGCGCGGACTCGATCTCGCCCAGCTCGATCCGGAAGCCCCGGAGCTTCACCTGGAAGTCGCTGCGGCCGAGATAGATCAGCGCCCCGTCCGCGCGCCGTCTGGCGATATCCCCCGTCCGGTACATCCGGGCGCCGGGAGTCTTCGAGTACGGGTCGGCGATGAAGGTGGTCGCCGTCAGGCCTTGCCTGCCGAGATAGCCCCGCGAGACCTGTACCCCGCCAATCCAGAGATCGCCCGCCACACCCACCGGAATAGGCTCCAGCGCGCTGTCCAGCACATAGAGACTGGTGTTCGCGATCGCATGGCCGATCGGCAGCGGATCGTCGGAGGGGGACGAACACTGCCAGTGCGTCACGTCGATCGCCGCTTCCGTCGGACCGTAGAAATTGTGCAGTTCGGCGGTGCCGGGCTTCAGGCTCTCGAACCGGTCCACCAGACCCGGGGACAGGGCCTCCCCGCTGCACATCACGTAGCGCAGGGATGTGCATTCGCTCAGCCTGGCGGCCGAGCCGCCATGGCCGAGGAAGGCCTGCAGCATAGAGGGCACGAAATGCAAGACGGAGATCCCCTCCTCCTCCATCAGACGCGCCAGATAGTCCGGGTCCTTGTGTCCGCCCGGCTTCGCCACCACGAGACACGCGCCGCACATCAGAGGCCAGAAGAACTCCCAGACCGAGACGTCGAAGGTATAGGGCGTCTTCTGAAGAACCTTGTCCCCTTCCCCGATAGCGAAGCGCTCCTGCATCCAGAGGATACGGTTCGCCAGCCCCCCGTGCTCGTTCATCACCCCCTTGGGCAGGCCCGTCGAGCCCGAGGTGTAGATCACATAGGCAAGGTCGTTCGGACCGAGCTCCACATCGGGATTGCCCGCCTCCGCACCGCGCCTGCTGCTCCTGCCCGCATCGTCGACGCAGATCGTCCGTCCGTCATGTACCGGCAATGTGTCGAGCAGGCCCGTCCGCGTGACCACAACCGGCGCCGCCGCGTCGCCGATCATGAAGCCGAGCCGGTCCGCCGGCAGTTCCGGGTCGAGCGGCACATAGGCCCCGCCCGCCTTCATCACCGCCAAGAGCGCCACCACCAGATCGGCCGAGCGCTCGAGCGCCACACCGACGCGCACGTCCCGACCGACGCCCGCCCGCAGCAACCGACGCGCCAGCGCGTTGGCCTTGTCGTTAAGTTCGCCATAGCCGAGCTCCGCGCCCTCGAACCTCAGCGCCGCACGCTCCGGATCTTCCGCCGCCACGCGCTCAAAGCCACGGATCACAGGCTCGAAGGGCCCGTAATCCCGACCCGTCGCGTTCACACCCTCCAACAGCCACAAACGCTCCGATGCATCCACCAACGGAACAGACGACAAACGACCCAAACCGCCAGATGCAAGCCAAGATAGAACTCGGCTGTAACGCGTCGCGAGGGCACGGGCTTCGTCCGGATCGAAGGCGCCGAGCGAAAGATCCAGATCGACCTCGACCTTCTCCCCGTCACCGTATTCACGCACGAATATCTCGACCGGCGTGCGCTCAACGCCGTTCAGCAGCACGCGCGGGACCCCCGCCGTCGCTTCGCCGAAGGGCAGTTCGCCGAATTCGACCCGCTCGTAGGAGATGTTGAGATCGAAGAGCTGCAACACCCGCCGGGCCGCCAGACCGAGCGTGCGGTTGATGCCGGAGAGCGGATAGCGGTGATGGCGCATCGCGCCGCGCATCGCCCTGCTCAGTTCGCCGAGGAAGGCATCGATGCCGTCCTCCGGATCGAGCCGCACCCGGGGCGCCGTGGTCAGCGAGAAAAGACCGAAGGTTTCCTTGTCGCGGGCTGTCGGGCGGTTCAGGACCGGCATCCCGAAAACCATGTCGGTCGCGCCGGACTCCTTATGGAACAGGATCAGCGCGGCGGCGATGAAGAGCTGTGCCGGGCTCGCGCCCTTTTCCGCGGCAAGCGCGCGCAGCTTCTCCATCGTTGCTGCGTCGACACCGATCCGGCAGAGCGTCGTGCCTTGCGGCGGCTTGCCCTCCAGCACGCTCGGAACCGCATCGACCAGCCGGTCAGGGAGCGTGCGGTAAAGATCGGCCCAATATTCGGCGGCCTTGGCGTACCGGCTGCTGTCGAGGAAAACCGCGTCGTTGGCAACGGCATCCTCGAAGGACGGCGCATCCGGCAGATCCGGCTCCCCGCCGCGCACGAGAGCTCCGTAGATCCCGGCCACGTCCCGCATCAGGATGCCGTTGGCCCAGGCATCCATGTTGATGTGGTGATAGCTCATCACCCAGATATGCCGCTCCGGCGCAAAGCGGATCAGATCGAAACGGAAGGTCGGCCCGCCATCGAGGGGAATCGCCCTGCGGCCGAGTTCGGCTGCCAGCTCTTCGGCCGCGGCCGCGGGATCCACCGCGCCGGAAACATCGTGCAGATTGAGAAAGCGCTCCGGCGCGCCGACCTCGATCTGGACCGGCTCCATGTCCTCGGCAAAGACCCAGGGCGTCAGCCGCAGGGCCTGATGCCGCTCCCAGACCCAGTTCAGCGCCTTTTCGAACAGCGCCACATCCAGCGGCCCCGAGAGGACACTGCGCGCGGAAACGGTGTGCACGGCCGCCGCCGGAAAAAGGGCATGCTCACGCCAGATTTCTTGCTGCGCCAATGATAGCGGAAAAGTGTGTGTATCGGTCCGATGCAACTCAACCATCATTCCACTCACACTTCATTTTTCGGATCGCCCACCCGATCCTAAACCAAATTCGAAAAGCTGTCGGCTTATGCTATTCAGCCGCCTCTTTCCAAGACGACATGACCGCCCGGAACCCATTGTGAACAAATAATTTATCCATTGCAAACGCCTTCCCGGCATTTCATAGTGGAGTTGCGTTGGATGGAAATCACCTCCTGGTTCGGACGCTGGTTTCGGGGCGGGCTCCGCGCTCCCGCGACACGCAAAAAATACGTATTCATGGTTACGGTATTTCGATGCCCTTCGCTGTCGCCCTTCTGAAACTGGCCCTGTTCGTCATGTGGGCGCACCCGACCTATAAGATGACGGTCGACATGTATGAGAGACGGGAACGCCGCCTCGGAATATTGCCGAAGGAAGAGGAGTCTCCGGACGAGGCAAATGGCCGCACGGAGGCCGGTGGCGCCGACAAGAAGCAGACGAGGAAAAAATGAGCAGCATGTCCGAGAAAACGCCCGAGCCGGCTGAAAGCGCAGCGGCCACCCATCAGGTGTTGCTCAACGCGGAAGAACAATATTGCCTCTGGCCGGCCGCGAAAGCCGTTCCGGCGGGCTGGCGGTCGGTCTTTACCGGCTCGCGCGAGTCCTGCCTCGCCCATGTCGAAGAGGTCTGGACCGACATGCGCCCGAAGAGCGTGCGCGACTGATGCACGGGCAGGCACGCCCCTTGGCGGCCGCGACGCCATGGCTGCCTGCGCAGCGGCGCGCCGGTCCCAAGGCAGGTCCAGCCCCCGTCCTGATCTGCTTTCCTCCAGCCGGCGCCGGGGCCGGGTTCTTTCGCGACTGGCCCGATGCTCTGTCTGACATACGCATCGTCCCCGTCCAGTTGCCGGGACGCGAGGAACGTTTCGGCGAACCGGCCGAAGAGGATGCTTTCGCGATCGCGCGCGAGGTCTCGGCCGCCATCGTCCGCGAGGGATGGGAGCGGCCCCTGTTGCTCGGATACAGCTATGGCGCCTTGCTTGCCTTCGAGACCGCTCTTCAGCTCGAACAGTCGGGTCACGAGGTCGCGGGCGTGATCACACTCGCCCGCGCGGCGCCGCAGACGGAGCCAAAACCTTCGGTCGCCGACCTGCCCGACGATGCGTTCCTCGACTATGTGCGCCGCCTCGGCGGGCTCCCTCCCGAATTCGACGAAATGCCGGAGCTGGCGGAACTCCTGCTGCCGGTCATGCGGGCGGATTTCCGGGCCAACGACGGATATGCGCGCTCCCCGGACATGCGCCTTAAATGTCCGATCGCAACCATTGCCGGCACCGTGGATCCGGCGACGGCGGACGGGCGGGATGCCGCCTGGGCCGGGCGATCAGAGGCGGATCACCGGCTGATCCAGATCGAGGGCGGACATTTTTTTATTCACGAGACGCCCGGCCTTGCCTTCACCCAAATCGCCGATGTGATAGTCTCCCTCAACGACGTGGGCAGGAGCGGACGAACATGAAGTGCCTGAAAGCGCTTGCCGTATTCACTCTCTTTCTCGTGGCCTCCGCCTGCCCGGCGATCGCGCAGACTTCGGGCAAAGCCGCCGCGACGACCACGGGGAACAAGCCACCGGCCTCATCGCTCGTTGACCGCGATGAGGCCTTTCCGTCGAGCGGGCTCGGCGCTCGGACGATCGGCCAGCGTGTCCTGTTGTTTCAGGACGGAACCTGGAAAATCGATCAGTACTATTCCTCGGACGCGGTAACAGCGGTCAGCGACCACGGCCGTATCATCAGCCTGACGCGCACGATCGACCCGCAGACCAAAGAGCCGGTCCTGAAGTGGGAATATACGACAGGCCATGGCGGCCCGCTCCAGATCGTCGTTTCACGCGCGATCACGACGGATCGCAGCGAGCACAGCAAGAACGACAACTGCATCCCGGTCGTCACCGTCCGAAACCTGACGAATCTCGGGCTGTTCCGGATCGTTGCCGAATTGCAGTTCGACGGCGCGAATGACGCTCATGCCGCGACCAGCGTCATGGCGGGCCCTCTCGACGACGGCGAGCAGGGAGATTACCTGTCCAGCCCGCTCTTCGTCAGCACATGCACCGGGCTGACAGCCAAATTGCACGTTCCGTTCTGCCAGTTCGATAACGGGCTGGATTGCCGGGACGTGGTGACCGCGTCCGCCTTCGGAACGATCCCGACCGTGCTCGCACCGAAACAACAGGATTCCGGGACGGTAAAATCGAACTGACCGAATAGGGGGCGTCGCCGCTGCCCATGAAGGGGATGGGCCGGCTGACCATCGGGGGGATGAGTGAATGACCGAAACAGCAACGAGTGCCAGCTATCCGGCCGCCGCGGCAAAGCGCCTGCGGCCAGGGATCGCGGCCGGGATGACGATCCTCGCCGGGGCCTGCATCGCTTTGCCGGCAGCGGCGCAGATCGCTCCGCTTCCACCGGTTCAGGGATTCGAGCAGCCGTCGGGCCTCACCTTTGGCGGGTTCGAATTCTTCACCCGGGCGCAAGCGGGCATGCAGCTGACGGACAATATCCGCCTCGACCCGACCGAAGAGACGGATTTCAAACGCATTTTTGCGGTTAACGCGGTCGCCCGATCGACCTGGAAAGAGCATGCGCTGGCGGCGACCGTCGGCTATGTCGACCAGCAGGCGCTCGACATCAGGGACCAGAAGAGCACCGCGCTCTCCGGCACGCTCAGCGGGCGGTACGACTTCACCGAAGAGCTCAATCTGCGGGCCGGCCTGCTCAGCGAAGAGAGCATCATCGGCAAGAACGACCCGTTGCAGTTTAACGGCAACCTGAACGGAACCACGCAGACAAACACGCTTGAAGCGGCGCTCGGCTGGGACAACAAGAAATATTTCGTCAACTTGCTCGGCCGCTTTCAGGACATCTCGAACGATACGGACATCGACGTCACTGTCGTAAGCCGCGTGCAGTCGCAGGACCGCGAGGAGAGCAATCTCACGCTCGAAATCGGCCAGCATCACAGCTGGGGCAAGACCTCCGTATTCGGCGGTCCCATCGGCATTACCTATACCGGCTCCTCGGTCATTCTGCCGGAGGACCGGGACTCCGAAGGCGCCCGGTTCGGCTTCAGCGCCGAGTTTCAGCATGGCAATTTCAGCGGCCTGGTGCGCGCCATCGGCTTCGCACAGTATTTCAACGCCCCGACGATCGGCGAAGTTGTTTCCGCCGTCGGAACCGCCCAGGCGTCCTACAGGATCGACGACACCTGGAGCGTCGGAGCGGTCATCGAACGGACGTTTGATGAAACCAACATCGAAACGTCCGGCGGCCTCTTCACCAACCTTGCCGGCGCCGCCGTCCTCTACAAACCGGCCGACGACATCTACGTGAAGATCGGCCCGACTGCGCGCTACTATGAAATCGAGGGAACGACCTACACGGCAAAGAGCCTAACACTCGACATGACCGCTGCCTGGCAGGTGCACGAAAGGGTCGAGCTCATGTTCAATGCCACCGCATCGAACCAGCTGGTGAACGATGCGTTCCTTGAATCCGTCCAGTACAGCGAAACTGCGGCGACAGTGTCCGTCGTTGTCACGTTCTGATACGGGAGGTGGACATGACGAAATCGATCATTCGCATGGCTTGCGCTACAACCATATGTGGCGCGTTTCTGAATTTCACGTCCACGGCCTCGGCCGATGAGCGCTACATCTTTCTCGGTGACAGCCTGGTCGACAACCAGAACAGCTTCATCGCCACCACGCTGATCACACCGACGAACGTGGTCCCGCAAAGCCCGCCTTACTTCAGCGGGCGCTTCTCGAACGGCCTGAACTGGACCGACCGGCTGGCGCCGACGCAGCTCTACTACATGGACTATTATTTCAGCGAACCCAACTGCGCGACGGAGAACGCCTCCAAGGGGCTCTCGAGCCTCTGCGGCTCGACCACCAACCCGGGGGCGCAGGAAGGGGTCAGCCTCAGTTTCGCTTTCGGCGGCGCCAAGGCGGGAACGGAAGACCTGCCGAGCAATGCGCCCGGCCTGATCACCGTGCTCGACGACTTGACGGCCTACAATTCCGCCGGCACCGTCGCCAATGTACGCGGCGCGACCTTCGCCATCCTGACCGGCGGCAACGACTACACCAATTACGCCAACGGCACGACGAACGGCCTCACCGAACAGGGCATCGTCGACCAGACCCTCGGCTTCATACGGACCGGCCTCGGCACCGCGTCGGGTCTCGGCGCCAGGCGCGCGATCGTGCTCAATCTGTTCGACCTGACCCGGGTGCCGACGCTGGTCTCTGCCTTCTCCGCCGATCAGCTCGCCCAGTCAGGACGGCTCTCTGCCCTGCACAATGCCGGCCTTCCGGGATATCTCGCGAGCGCCCGCGCCAGCACCGGGATGGAGATCATCCTGGTCGATCTGGATGCGCTCTATGACGATATCGACGCGCGGGCAAGCGCATACGGCTTCACCAATCTGACCGGCCAGTGCATCAGTTCGAACGTCGCGACGGGACAATGCCCGGACGCGGCGAGCGAGAACGCCACGCTCTACTGGGACGGACAGCACCCGACCACGGCGGCGCATGGCTATATCTACGAACTGGTGAGCGCCACCCTGCAGGCGGTCGACACGGACGGCGGAAGGCTGGCGGCGCTCGCGGATTCCGGGCTGGTCCAGCAGCGTTCGGTTCTCGCCGCGCTGCGTGGCCAATTCCGCGGTGGGCAAGACGCTCCCGGGGCCACCGGCGGCTCAGCCACGCCGGTGACGCAGCAGATCGGCAACAGCACCTTCTTCATGATCGCAGAAAACGGACTCGGAAGCCGTGACGCCGACGGCGACTTTTCCGGCTACGACTACGACAGCCAGATGGCGCTTGCCGGGATCGCCTATCGGCCGCCGGAAATGGCCGAGGATTTCATCTTCGGCGCCCAGATCGGCTACTCCAAGCTGGACTCCTCCTTCAATGGCGGTGGCTCGTTCCAGAACGATGCGGTGACCTTCGGCGGCTTCGCCGACTGGCGGCGCGGCCCGTTCGGTCTCGGCATCCAGGCAAACGTCTCCTACCACACGCTCGACGACATCGAACGCGATACCGGCTTCTCGGTGATGCCGACGGCGCGAAGCGACACCGAGGGCTGGGGTGCCTCCACCGAGATCGAGGCGCGCTGGGACCGCTCCACCCGCGTATCCGGCCGGCGTATCGGCTATGCCGTGAGCGGCCGCCTCGGGGCCGGCTGGTCCTCGGTCGACGGTTTCACCGAAAGCGGGGCGCAATTCCTCAATCTCACCGTCGATGACAGTAAGGTCGCGGAGGTAAAGGCTGGGATCGACCTGACGCTCTGGACCGACGTCGAGACCCGGAACGGCCTGCTGCAACCCTATCTCGGGTTCGGCTACGAGCATGACCTGCTGGACGACAAGCGCGAGATCGACGGCCGGCTGTCCTCCGGGCAGACGATCGAAGCGGATTCAAGAGCCGCGGCGAAGAGCCTGTTCAATATCGCCGCGGGTCTCAGATACCTGGCGGACAACGGACTGCGCGGCGAACTGCGCGTCGCCGCCTCCGTCGGTGCGGGGGGCGAGGAGAGCTTCATCATGCCGCAACTCAGAATCGCTAAAACCTTCTGAGCGGTTGTGCTCGGAAGGGCTGTCGGATATGCTTGAAATAATTGATAAAGGCCTCCGACGGACTGGGCGCACAACGTTGCGGAACGGCCGCTCTGGCGACCACTTAGTGCGAAACAGTGCTTCATCATGTCTGGAGAAAAATCATGACTGAAGAAGAAATGGCCGCTCGGCGCGTCGAAGCCTCGAGCATCGTGAACACCTATATGGGCTGGTCCGCCGGCGCGAGCTTCATCCCTCTGCCGTGGGTGGATCTGGCCGCGGTCACCCTCGTTCAGATCAAGATGGTCGGCGATCTCGCCAGCCTCTATCAGGTGCCCTTCTCCCGCAATGTCGTGAAGACGATCATTGCCGGCCTGCTTGGCAGCCTGGTTCCGGCCGGCCTCGCCCGCGGCGCCTCCAGCCTGCTGAAATCGGTCCCGGGCATCGGCACCATTCTCGGCGTACTGACGGCTCCGGTTTTCACCACGGCCTCGACCTATGCGATCGGCAAGGTGTTCATCCAGCATTTCGAAGCGGGCGGGACCGTCCTCAACTTCGATCCGGATGCCATGCGCGAGCACTTCAAGGAAGAGTTCGAGGAAGGCGTCTCCAAGGCTTCCGGCAAGAGCGGCTCGAAAGCCGCGGCCTAAGTCAGGCGGCCCCAGACACTTGCGCCTGTTTGGCCGGACGGCGACCCGTCCGGCCCGAGACGTAATGTCGACGCGCCGATAACGGACAGACCTCATGCAACTTCTGCCCATCGCGATCTATCTGCTGCTTTGCCTGGTTCTCGCCATCGCCGGCCGGCGCAGCCGTATCGGGGCCTTCGGGGTCTTCCTCTGCTCGGTGATCTTCACGCCCTTGCTCGTTGGGCTCATTTTTGCGCTCCTCAGACCTTTCCCGAAGAAAGCGTCCTCCGGCTCATCGGCCGATAGCTAGGCGCACCGGGAAGGAGTATCGCGATGGAGACCGGTTCCGCCGCCGCCGATCTGGTCGCGTCCAACGGCCTGATCAAGTTCCTGCGCCGCGAGGCCACGCTCTCGCCACGCCGGGCACTGACCGTCGCGACCGTTGCCGGCCTCAGCAACGCGATGATCCTGGCGATCATCAACTCTGCGGCCGAGCACGCGGAACAATCCGAATCCCGGCCGCTCTACGCCGTCTTCTTCGCCGCGGCGATGCTGCTCTATGTCGTCGCCCAGCGTTGGATCCTGACGCAGGCCGCCGAACAGGTGGAGGCGATGATCCACCGGGTGCGGATGCGCATCGTCAACCAGCTGCAATATTGCGAACTGCTCGATGTCGAGCAGCTCGGACGGGCGGTGATCTACAGCGGCATCGCCCGCCACATGCAGACCCTGTCGCAATCCGCCTCGACGGTGACGATCGCGGTGCAGATGGCGATCCTGATCCTGTTCACCACGCTCTACATCGCCTGGATCTCGCTCACCTCCTTCATCGCGCTGGTCGCCTTCATGACCGTGGCGCTGATGGTCTACTGGAAGAAATCCTATTCGGTCCGCACCGATCTCCGCGGCACGCTGGAGATGGACAACGACGTCTACACGACGATCGACGATCTGCTGGACGGCTTCAAGGAAGCCAAGCTCAGCCGTTCCAAGGCGCGCGCGATCATCAAGCGGATCGAGGAGATCAGCGAGCGCGCCTCGGAAATGCGCGGCAATACGCAGATCATGCTGGCGAAGAACTTCGTCTTTTCGCAGACCGCCTTCTACCTGCTGCTCGGCACCATGGTCTTCGTCGTTCCGATGATGACCTCGGGCTATTCCGACGTGGTGCAGAAATCGACCACCGCAGTGCTCTTCATCATCGGCCCGATCTCCGGCCTGATCGGCTCGATCCCGATCTTCGAGAACGCGTCGGCCGCCGCCGAGGCGATCATGGATCTGGAACGGCATCTGAAGAAGCTCTCTGGCGTCGAGCTGGAAACCGACGAGGAAGGCCGGCCGATCGCCGATGCGGGACCGGCGGAACGCTCGCGCTTCGCTAACTTCAAGACGCTGGAACTGCGTAAGGCGGTCTTCCGCTACCACCCGCCCAACGGGGATCCGAACGACAGCTTCGCCATCGGACCGATCGACCTGACCATCACCCGCGGCGAGGTGCTGTTCATAACCGGCGGCAACGGTTCCGGAAAATCGACCCTGCTACGGGTTCTGACCGGTCTCTATCCGCTGCATGAGGGCCAGATCCTGATCGACGGGAAGGTCCTGCGAGAGACCGAGCTGCAGGAGTTCCGGGAAATCTTCGCCGCGGTGTTCGGAGACTTCCATCTGTTCTCGGAACTCTACGGGATATCGGACGAGGCGCGCGACGAGGCCTATGACTGGATTTCGACGCTCGAGATCCTCGGAAAGGTCAAGTTCGACGGACAGCGCTTCTCGACCGTCGATCTCTCGACCGGGCAGCGCAAGCGTCTCGCTCTGCTGGCGGCAGCGCTGGAAAAACGCCCGATACTGGTACTCGACGAATGGGCTGCCGACCAGGATCCGATGTTCCGGCGCAAGTTCTACCGGGAGATTTTGGGTATGCTCCGTTCGGGCGGAACCACTATAATCGCCGTCACCCACGACAACCGGTTCTTCGACGCGGCCGACAGGCAGATGCACATGGAAGACGGCATGATGGCGGCCTACGATCCGGAGTTCTTCCATGATTAGGCGCTTCTTCGACGGGCTGTCGAACTGGACGAACAGGCACTGGGTCGAGTTCTTCGCCACCGGCGCGGTCTTCCTGCTGCTGATCGTCGTGCTCTGGCCGCTGATCGTCTACACCGTCCCGCCGGGATCGGTCGGGGTGATGTGGTACAGGTTCTTCGGCGGCACCGTGACGACACCCGGGCGCGAGCTGCGCGAAGGCATCCACTTCATTCTGCCCTGGGACAAGATCTACATGTACGATGCGCGCCTGCAGCGCATCAACGAGAGCGTCAAGGGCCTCAGCATCGACGGCCTTGAGATAACTGTGAATGTCTCCAGCCGCTTTGTGATCAACAGCCAATATGCCGGTTACCTGCACAAGAGCCTCGGGCCGCAATACAAAGACACCCTGATGCACCCGCAGCTCAGGACGCTGATCCTGACTTATATCTCGGAGAACGAGGCGTCCGACCTCTACTCGACCCGGCGCGAGCGGGTGCAGACCATCGTCCAGACCCGGTTCCAGAGCAAACTCGCCAACATTTCCTCGAACGTTCCCTTCGAGGAGGCCTATGTCGATCTCGAGGACGTGCTGATCGAGGAGATCACGCTGCCGAGCTTCGTGCGCAACGCGATCGAGCAGAAGGAACGCGTGCGCCATATGAGCGAGGCCTACGATTTCCGGCTGCGTCTCGAGGAAAAGGAACGGCAGCGCAAGCGGATCGAGGCCGAGGGTATCCGGAGCTTCCAGGAGATCGTCGCCCCCGGCATCACCCCGAGCTACCTGCGCTGGCGCGGCATCGAGGCCACCCTGCAGCTCGCCCAGTCGAACAATGCGAAGGTCGTGATCATTGGCGGCGAAAACGGCCTGCCGATCATCCTCAACACGGAATCCGGCCTCGACAAGATCGGCACAGACCAACTGAAGAAGGGAGCCGATACCGGCACCCAGAGCGATCCGGCCCAGATCGGGCCGCGCAGCGATCTGCTGAAGATGCCGTCCCTCGCCGGCCCGCCACCTCTGACCGCGTCCGGAGCCGCCCTGAATCAGACCTCCGCGGCGCCTCCGGAAGTTCCCCAGGCGCAACACGGCGCCACAGGATCCACCGCACCGTCCACGGCCGGAGATCTGCCGCTTGCCGATCCGAACGCCGAAGGCGAGCTCAGTCAGTGGCTGAAAAAGCTGACCGGTGAAGGATCCGGGGACAGTCAGCCACCAAAACAGTGACCGGCGCGTCTCGCGTCAGGCCCGGAGCAAACGGCCAGGCTCGGGAAATGCGGTTGCGTGCGGCATAGAACCGCAACCTATCCGTCTTCTCCGGATAATTGCTATCTGCTATTAATCTTATGCCTACGGGGCGCTGAGCTGTCTCAGACCGGTAAGGCCGTCGGTTGCCCCGTCATACATTTCATGGCAGGGAGCCGTTATCATGAAAACGCTTCATCTTCTCCTGCCCGCCTTGCTGCTGGCATTGGGCATATCCGCTCCGGGAAAAGCCGGCGCCACGGAAGCGATCGCCAAGGAGCTGAACGCCTATCACGAGTCGATCATTGTTCTTGATACCAAGTCGAAAAAGACCTGCAATATCGAGTGGCAGGTCAAAGACTATCAGAACCATCTCGACGCCCAGCTGGCCTCGCTCGGGGTTGTTGACGACGAGAAATCCGGTCTCGCGGCAGTCCTTCTGATCACCAGTCAGAACTTCGCCATCGCCGGGAGCCACTGTGCGCTCCATGTCGACCTGTCATTCCAGACGCGCATCCCGCCGGAGATGTTCACCCGGCTGACCGATGCCCAGAAGGCGGCCCTGAACCGGATCGGTTCGCTGCCGGTCACGATCTGGAGTGCGTCGGCCATGGCCGTAGTGCCGCTTACCCAGCCCTCTGCCGGCGGGGAGAGCGACATGGCGCAGAAAGCGGTGGTCCGCCTGATCGACGCGATCATCGACCTGCTGCGCGCACAACGCTCCTGACCATGGGAGCCTGTTCGCGGCGGCCTAGACCCGCCGTTTGGGCCGACGATGAATGTGCGGCAGGTCGAGTTCCTCGCCGCATTCGTGGAAGAAAGTTTCCAGGCGCCGGGCGACATAGGACGTGATTGGCCCCTTCCCGTTAAGGATACGGCGCATCTGTCCTGCCGATAGTCCGGATTGCCGTGCGAGACGCGCGGTCAGGAACAGTCGCGCCCCATGATGGTGCCGCGCTGGATCGCTTTTTTGCTCGCTCCAGCCGTCGGGCTCCCGTTCCTTCCCTTCGCTGGCCTGCTCCCGCTCCTCAGCCAGCCATGTGACGATCTCCCGCCGAGCCTGGGCGAATTCCTCGTCGCAACGATCAAACTCGTTGAGCAAGCCGGGATCTTCACGCCGGGCATCGTCCAGCACGCGTAGATCGAGGGCAACCGACCTGCTTCGTCTCTCGACCATTCGATGTCCTCCCGTTCTGAAAGGAAGCGGCCAGTTCTTGGCCACATTCGGGCAGTGTTCGCCCGAAGATCATCATACTGTCCCTCCGGCCGACGTTCCCGCCCGCCGAAAGCGTTGATCGCGTTCATCATACATAAGTATGACCGACAATTTAATACGAATTTCGAAATGCTTTTTCTATTTTTCGACTGACCCTGTTGAATGACGGGCATGTTTGCGGCGGACCTGCGGCCAGACGAGACCGCCCGGCTGGAAAGAGCCGGGCCGCATCCAGGCTTGTCGTGCAGGCACGAGCGTGCTCATCAGCGCTCCGGTATCAGCCCCTTCGGCGCGAACCGCATGACCAGCAGCAGGATCGCGCCCATCAGCAGGTAGCGCATATAGACCGACCCGGCCATCAGGTGCTTCGCGAGGCCGGACTCTTCCGGCAGCGGCATGGTGATCACGGTCATGAACCAGGCGCCGAGCGGTTCCGCCTGCACCCAGAGGAACCAGATCACGAAGCCGCCCAGCACCGCGCCCCAGTTGTTGCCGGAGCCGCCGAGGATCACCATCACCCAGATCAGGAAGGTGTAGCGCAGCGGGATGTAGCTGGTCGGGGTGAGCTGGCCGTCCAAGGTCGCCAGCATGGCACCGGCCACGCCGCAGACCGCACAGCCGAGCACGAAGACCTGCAGATGCCGGGCCTTCACGTCCTTGCCCATCGCGGCGGCCGCATCGCGGTTGTCGCGGATCGCCCGCATCATGCGGCCCCAGGGGGATTGCAGCGCCCGCTCGGCAAGCCACATGATGATTGCGAGCACGGCGATGAAGAGCAGCGCGTAGCAGATCTTCACGAAGATTCCCGCAGCGTCCGAGACGTCGCTGACACCGAACGTCGAGGCGAGCGAGAGGAACCAGTCCGCCTCGACGAGATCGACCTCGTAGGGCACCGGGCGCGGAATGCCCGTGACGTTCTTGACCCCGCGGGAGAGCCATTCCTCGTACTTGATCACCGCGATGATGATCTCGGAGATGCCGAGGGTGGCGATGGCGAGATAGTCGGCACGGAGCCCGAGGGAGATCTTGCCGATCAGCCAGCCCGCGCCCGCCGCGACCAGTCCGCCGACGGGCCAGGCCAGCAGGATCGGCAGGCCGAGGCCGCCGAGATAGCCGGAGAGCGCCGGATCGATCGCCTCGATCCGGTCGGTCGCCGGGAGGAAAAAATGCGAGATCAGGAAATAGCCCGCGATCAACAGCAGCACCGTCACATACGGGCGCAGTGCACGTGCAACCTTGCGGCGGGCGAAGACGATCGCGGCCACCGTTGCGGCAAGGCTCAGCAGCGAGAGGGCGAGATCGCCGCCCGCAACGGACCAGGCCTCGCCGACCGGCGCCATGGAGACCAGGACGGCGGCCAGCCCTCCGAGCGCGGTGAAGCCCATGATCCCGACATTGAAGAGACCGGCATAGCCCCACTGCATGTTCACGCCGAGCGCCATGATGGCGGAGATCAGGCAGAGATTGAGGATGCCGAACGCCACCGCCCAGCTCTGGAACAGACCGACGGCGATGAGGATCAGCCCCATCGCGCCGTAATAGAGGGGGACCTTCTTCGTCATATGACCTTACCTCGAATGATGCCCGTCGGCCGCACAAGCAGCACCGCGACCAGGATGACGAAGGACACCGCGAACTTGTAATCGGTGGAGAGCAGCTGCACGAGACCTTCCGGCACCCAGCCGTCCGGCCCGAGATAGGCGAGGAAGCGCTTGAAGGCGTAGGTCACCGTCACTTCGGAGAAGGCGACGATGAAGCCGCCGAGAACGGCGCCGACCGGCTGGCCGATGCCGCCAAGGATGGTGGCGGCGAAGATCGGCAGCAGGATCTGCAGGAAGATGAACGGCTTGTAGGTCTTGTCGAGGCCGTAGAGCGTGCCCGCGATGGCGGCGAGCGCGGCCGAGATGACCCAGGCGATCATCACGATCTTCTCCGGATTGATGCCCGAGAGCAGCGCCAGATCCTCATCATCGGAATAGGCCCGCATCGCCTTGCCCCAGCGCGTCTTCTGCAGGAACCAGAAGAGCGCGGCGACGACGACGAGGGCGACGACGACGGTGATGAGCTGGGTCTGCTTGACGCCGATCCCCTGCTCGAGACCCGTCGCCGCCTTGAAATCGCGCACGGTGAAGAGGAAGCGCGCGCCGTCGGCGAAGCTCTGGTCGTCCGGCCCGATAACGATGCGGATGAGGCCGGCCATCACGAACATCACGCCGACGGAAACGATGGCGAAGACGATCGGGTTCGACCGTTTCTTGCGATAGAAGCGGAAGACGAAACGGTCGGTCAGCAGCGCCATCGCCACGGCGGCGAGAATCCCGACGGGCAGCGCCAGAAGCGCGGTCGGCAGCGGGGCGATACTCACCCCGGCGGCCTGCAGGCCCCAGGTGGCGAGGATCGCCGCCATGGCACCGAACGACATCATCTCCCCGTGCGCGAAATTGGCGAAGCGCAGGATGCCGAAGATGATCGTGACCCCGAGCGCGCCGAGCGCGAGCTGCGCGCCGTAGGCGATCGCCGGCACGATGACGAAGTTGCTGAGAAGCGCGAACGCGTTGGCGATATCCATGGCTCAGCCCCCGAGGAAGGAACGGCGAACTTCCTCGTTCGCCAGAAGGGCCTCGCCGGTATCGGTGAAGCGGTTGGAGCCCTGCACGAGGACGAAACCGTGATCGGCGATCTCGAGCGCCTGACGTGCATTCTGCTCGACCATCAGGATGGCGATGCCGGTGCGGGCGACCTCGACGATCTTGTCGAACAGCTCGTCCATGACGATCGGCGAGACGCCGGCGGTCGGCTCGTCCAGCATCAGCAGCTTCGGCTGTGTCATCAGCGCGCGGCCGACCGCGACCTGCTGGCGCTGGCCGCCGGAGAGCTCGCCCGCCGGCTGATTGCGTTTCTCGGCGAGGATCGGGAAGAGCGAGAAGACCTGCTCCTTCGATTCCGTGATGTCGTCCTCGCGGATGAAGGCGCCCATCTCGAGGTTTTCCTCGACGGTGAGCGAGACGAAGACGTTTCGGTTCTGCGGCACGAATCCCATGCCGTGGCGCACCCGCTCCTGCGGCGCCATGCGCGTGATGTCCTCGCCGTCGAAGACGACGCTGCCCTCGCGCAGGTTCAGCATCCCGAAGACGGCCTTCATCGCCGTCGACTTTCCGGCCCCGTTCGGGCCGACGACGACGGCGACTTCGCCGCGTTCCACGCTCAGATTGCAGTCGGTCAGGATATCGGCCCCGCCATAGCCGCCGGTCATCCCGGTCGCGGAGAGAAAGCTCATTGATCCGACACCCGCTTGTGTTTCCGGCCGGTCCCGAGATAGGCCTCGATGACCTCCTCGTTGTTCATCACCTCGTCGACGGAGCCCTGGGTCAGCAGCTTGCCTTCGGCCATGACGATGACCGGGTCGCAGAGCCGGGCGATGAAATCCATGTCGTGCTCGATCAGGCAGAAGGTGTAGCCGCGCTCCTTGTTCAGGCGCAGGATCGAGTTCGCGATGGTCTGCAGCAGCGTACGGTTCACGCCGGCGCCGACCTCGTCGAGGAAGACGATTTTCGCGTCCACCATCATGGTGCGCCCGAGCTCCAGCAGCTTCTTCTGGCCGCCGGAGAGATTGCCGGCGAGCTCGTTCTCGAGATGCGGGATTTCCAGAAATTCGATTACGTCGCGGGCGCGCTCGCGGACCTTTTCCTCATGCGCGCGCACCGCGGCGAAATTGAACCAGGAATGTTTCAGCTCCTCTCCGGGCTGGCCGCCCGGGACCACCATCAGGTTCTCCAGAACCGTCAGGGAGGAGAATTCATGCGCGATCTGGAAGGTGCGCAGCAGCCCCTTGTGGAAGAGCTGGTGCGGCTCGAGCTCGGAGATATCCTCGCCGTCGAGATAGATCTTCCCCGACGTCGGCGGGAAAGCGCCGGCGATGATGTTGAAGAGCGTTGTCTTCCCCGCTCCGTTCGGGCCGATCAGGCCGGTAATGGAGCCTTGCTGGATTTCCAGCGACACGCCGTTGACGGCGTGGATGCCACCAAAGCGCTTGGTGACGTTTTCTACTTTGATCATCCGTTAGCCCATATAGGCAAAACGGTCAGGCTCGCGCCCGACCGTTTCCCCGTAAACGTCTCAGCTCGACCGATCAGTGGTAAGCAACGGTCTTCCACTTACCGCCTTCGACCGTGGTCTCGCGGAAGCTGCCCGCGGACTCGCCCGGCGCGATCAGTTCGAGCGCGGTGCCGCCGACATAATCGATGTCGCCGCCATCGGCAAGAATCTTGAGCGCTTTCGAGAGTTCGCCCGGATAGATCTTCTCGCCCGGAGCGTTGGCGACCTTCTCGATCATGCCCTTGTACTTGGCCGGATCGGTGCTGTTGGCGGCCTGCATGGCGAGCAGCAGGATCGCGGAGGCGTCATAGGCTTCCGGGACATAGGGATCGTCGCCCTTGAAGCCCTTGCCTTCGGCCAGCTTGGCAAGCTGGGCCGCGCCCGGGCTGTCGGTGCCCGGGTTGGTGCCGATGGAGCCGTCGAGGGAGGCGCCGAAATTGTCCGTCAGCGCTTCGCCGACCATGCCGTCCGGCAGCACGAAACGATCGAAGGCGCCGGTGTCGAGCGCGGCCTGGATCATGCCCTTGCCGCCTTGGTCGAGATAGCCCGCGACGATCAGGATGTCGCCGCCCGCGGCCGCGAGGGTCGCGACTTCGGCGGAGTAGTCGGCCTTGCCGTCTTCATGCGCGGCGACGGCGGTGATCTTGCCGCCCTTGCCTTCGAAGGCGGACTGGATCGAATCCGCGAGGCCCTTGCCGTAGTCATTGTTGGTGTAGGTCAGCGCGGCGGTCTTGATGCCCTTGGCAACGAGGATCTCGCCGATGATCTGGCCCTGGCGGGCGTCGGACGGCGCGGTCCGGAAGAACAGGCCGTCATCCTCGATCGTGGTCAGCGCCGGCGAGGTGGCGGACGGGGAGATCATCACCATGCCGTTCGGACGGGCGACGTTGTTCAGAACCGCAGTGGTCGCGCCGGAACAGGTCGCACCGACGATGCCGTTGACCCCCTCGGACGTGATCAGACGGTTCGCGGCAGCGGTCGCGGCAGCGGCGTCGACGCAGGTGCTGTCGCCGCGCACGGAGACAACCTTCTTGCCGCCGAGGAAAATGCCGCTGTCGGACACTTCCTGGATGGCCAACTCGCCGCCGAGCGCCATCGGCTTGACGAGAGATTCGGTCGGGCCGGTGAAGCCCTGCAGCATGCCGACTTTAACGGTATCCTGGGCCTGTGCCGCGGTCGTCGTCAGAACGGCTGCGCACAGCATCGGTAGCAAGCGTTTCATGTTCGCTCCCCCTGTGTGTAGGTTTTGTGATTCCGCACACTATACAGAGACGCGTGCCGCGGGCAACGGGAGCGAAACGGGAACAGCCGGATTCTTCGCCCCCGCCGGCAGGCGCCGGATACCGCGTCAGTACTCGTCGTGCAGGCGCACCCAGCTCATGGTCCCGTCGGTCTCGTTCCGCCCCTTGGGCGCAAGGTCGAGCCAGTTGAAGGCGCCGATGAGCAGCTCCGCGCCCCGGCTGAAGGTCGAGTAGGTGTGGAATACCGCACCATCCTCGTCTTTCACGAAGATGCTGGCTCCGAAGAGATCCCGGGCCTTCTCGATCACCGCACCGTAATTATAGATCGCCCGGCCGGAGGCGAGTTGCTCCTCTGTGAAAGAGACGCCGAAATCGTAATTGAAGTCGCTGCCCTCGGACGAAACCCAGGGGAAGTTCCAGCCCATCCGTGCCTTGACCGCCTCGATCCGCTCGAGCGGCACACGCGACACCGCCGCGAAGGCGAGATCGGCCTGCTCGAAATGCCGGCGGGCGGCATCGACATGGTCGGAGATGAAGGAGCAGCCCGGGCAGATATGGTCGGAGCCCGGGCTCAGCATGAAATTGTAGATCGCGAGCTGGCTCTTGTCGCCGAAGAGGTCCGGGAGCGAGACCTCGCCGTCCGGTCCCTTGAAGCGGTAGGGTTTTTCGATCTTTACCCAGGGCATCTGCCGGCGCTCGGCGCGGAGCGCGTCGAGCTCATGGGTCAGCGCCCGCTCCTTCGCAAGCAGCGCCTTGCGGGCCGTGAGCCAATCCTCGCGGGAAACGACGTTATGCGCATTCATGTTCTGTCTCCTTGGTTCGGGAAAAGGGTGTCTCCGGCCTTCCGCGTGTGGCCTCTGGCGAGCTTCAGCCAGGGCGGAAGGTGGAACAGGCTCATCAGCAAATACATCCAGACCATGCCGCCGATCGGCAGACCACCGCTCCCCGCCATGCAGAGAGGGGATTGTGGGCTGTTCGACTCGAGCAAAGCCATGAGCGCGAAGGTCGGCGACGCCGCCAGACCGAGCCAAGCGGCACCGCAAAGCGAACGGGCCGTCCGCCATTTTGCTCGGATCCAGGTTGTCATTTTCGCGCTCCCGTTGAATGGTGGCCGTCACCGGCCGCTGCAGAACCCGGATCCGGTTTAGGACGGGGCGAACGGCGGGTGGGAGTGACAAGTCTGACGGGATTTGCATGGACTCGCTGATCACTGCCGCGTCGCAGGCGCTGACCGCGGGCGATCCGCTGGGGGCACTGAAGCGGGTCGCCCTCCGCGAGGATGCGCCCGCGCTGGCCCTGCGCGGCATCGCGATGGCGCAGCTCGAGGACTTTCCCCGCGCACGCGACCTGCTTCGCCGCGCGGCGAAGGCTTTTGGCACCGGCGAGCCGGTCGCGCGGGCGCGCTGCGCCGTGGCGGAAGCGGAAATCGCTCTGGTCTCCCGCGATCTCGTCCGCACGTCGGGCGCGCTCGAGACGGCGCGTCTCACACTTGCGTCCCTCGGCGACGAAATGAACGCCGCTCATGCGGGGTACCTCCTCGCGCGCTGGCATCTTCTGACCGGAAAGCTCGACGATGCCGCCGCACTCGTCGCCGAAACAGACCGTACGGCCCTGCCGCCCGCGTCCCGGGTCGGGCTTGCGCTGGTCGCCGCCGGGATCGCCATGCGGCGGGTCAGGGCCGCAGATGTCCGAGACGCACTCGGCCAAGCCAGGCGCACAGCGAACAGCGCCGGGATCCCAGCATTGCTGGCAGAGGTCGGGCACGCCGAGCAGGCTTTCGCAGCTCCGGCCGCACGCATCATCACCGGGGGGACAAATCGACTGGCCGGGCTTGAAGAGGTCGAGGCGCTGATTGCCTCGGACATGTTGCTGGTCGATACCTGCCGCGACGCCATACGCAGCGGCCGGCATAAAGTGCGTCTCGCCGGACGGCCGGTGCTCTTCGCGCTCGCGCGCGCACTTGCAGAAGCCTGGCCGGACGAGGTGACGCGGGAGCAACTGCTCGCGTGCGCATTCGGGGCGAAACACGCGGACGAGTCGCACCGTGCACGGCTGCGCGTCGAGATCGGACGGCTCCGCAGGAAGCTGAGCGCGATGGCCAATCTCAAGGCGACCAAGGCGGGCTTCGTTCTTGAGACGCACACACATTCAGGCGTTGCGGTTCTGGCACCGCCCGCCGAAGAGAGACACGGCACCCTCCTCGCCCTGCTTGCCGACGGCGAGGCCTGGTCGAGTTCGGCGCTCGCGCTTGCGCTCGGCGTCAGCGCCCGGACAACCCAGCGCGCCCTCGAGGAACTGTCCTCGGAGGGCAAGGTCGAGTCCTTCGGGCGCGGCCGGGCCTGCCGCTGGGTCGCCCGTACCATCCCCGGTTTCCCGACATGCTTGTTACTCCCGGCCTTGTCGCCGAGAGGATAGGATCCCCCCCATGAAACGATCGAAAGCTGAAATCACGCGTGAATATGGACCCTTCCCGGGTACGGACGGCGTCGCCGGCGTCAGTTTCGACGGCGCCCGGATCTGGGTCGCAACCGGCAACAAGCTGAATGCCGTCGACCCGGAGAGCGGAGAGACCCTCCGGTCGATTGAGGTCGCCGCCCACGCGGGCACCGCGTTCGACGGCAAGCACCTCTTCCAGATCGCCGAGGCCGTGATCCACAAGATCGACCCCGAGACCGGAGCGATCCTCGCGACCATCCCCGCGCCCGCGAAGGGCGGCGATTCCGGCATGGCCTGGGCGGAGGGATCGCTCTGGGTCGGCGAGCATCGCGGCGCGAAGATCCATCAGATCGATCCCGAGACCGGCGCAATCCTCCGCACCATCGCCTCCGACCGTTTCGTCACCGGTGTGACCTGGGTCGAGGGCGAGCTCTGGCATGGGACCTGGCAGGAGGACAAGAGCGATCTCCGCCGGATCGATCCCTCGACGGGCGAGGTTCTGGAATGTCTCGAGATGCCGGACGGCAAAGGTGTCTCCGGTCTGGAATCCGATGGTGGAGAGCGCTTCTTCTGCGGCGGCGGCACCAGCCAGACCGTGCGGGCCATCAGGCGGCCCAGGGATTCCGGATAATTTGCCGTTTTCCGGCGGGCATAACCCGGTCACATATTTCCGGAATCGGGAAAGGGACGGTCAGGCGAGAATGACTCATTGACCAACCCTTTCTATTTGATGACCCACATCTAGGCAATCAGGAACGATCTTTCTATTTTCCACGAGATCGGGCCCGGTGCTTTTCCGAAAACATCCCGCGCCCTGGCTTCGATTGGACAAGACCATGAAGAAACTGATCGCATCCCTTTTCGCTTTGGTCATGATTGCCGGCGCGGCGCGCGCCGAAACCGTGACGCCGCTCGTGAGCATCGATTGGGTGAAGGCGCATATCGGTGAGCCCGGGATCGTCTTTCTGGACGTCCGCGGCGAGCTCGACGGGGCGACCAAGCAGACCTACCTCGACGGCCACATCCCCGGCGCGATCTGGACCGACTACCTGAAGGACGGCTGGCGCACCCAGGACGGCAACGGCACCATCGCCCAGCTCTCCACCGTCGACACGCTCGAGACGACGATCGGCAATCTCGGCATCGAGAACGAGCACCATGTCGTCATCGTTCCGGCCGGAAAGTCGGCGCTCGATATGGGGACTGCGACGCGCATCTACTGGACCTTCAAGGTCGTCGGCCACGACGCGGTCTCGATCCTCAATGGCGGCATGCAGGCCTATACCGCCGAGATCGACGAGAAGACCAAGCTTCCGGTGAATCCGCTCGAGCAGGGTGAAGTCAAACTGGAGCCGACGATCTTCTCCGCCGAGCTGCGCGAGGAAATGCTGGTCGACAAGACCGATATGGCCGCTGCCGCGACGGCCGGCGAGGTGATCGTCGACAACCGTCCGCAGGACCAGTTCCTCGGCCTCAACAAGCACGGCAAGGCAAAGCGCGCCGGGACCATTCCGGGCGCCCGAAACCTGCCGGAGAACTGGCTGACGCAGAACGGCGGCACCTTCCGCGACCGCGACACCATTTCGAAGCTCTACGCGATGGCGGGGATCCCGACCGAAGGCGCGCAGGTCAGCTTCTGCAATACCGGCCACTGGGCCAGCCTCGGCTGGTTCGTCTCCCAGGAGATCCTCGGGAACGAGCAGGCGAGGATGTATGACGGCTCGATGGTCGAATGGTCGGCGGACCCGAAGCTGCCCGTCGACTCCGCTCTGGACAATCAGACCGGCGGCGAGAAGCTGACGCAGCTCATTCAGTAGAAACGGCCGAGAACAGGACCCCGGAAAGCAATCGGTCGACCGGCGCGAAATCGTCGGTCAGGACCACCGGGGGTTCCGAACCGGGATCCATCAGATCCCCGATCGGGATCCGTTGCCAGGTGCGGCGGATCCCGAAGGCGGAATGGATCGCCGGGACCGGCGCGCCGGAGGCCGAAGCGACCACCTCGTAGGTTATCCGCCCCTCCGGGCTGACCCCGGTCTGCTCCCCCGCTTCCCGCCAGATCGCGACATCACCGAAATCCTGCGCCAGCGTATGCACCAGCGCGGCAAGGAAACGCGGGTTTCGGGCGCCGTCCACCACGTTGACCACATAAAAGCCGTCCGGTCTGAGACGCGCCGCCACCTCGCCGTGGAATTCACGGCTGACCAGATGGGTCGGCACCGAAATGTCATGGAAGGCGTCGCCGAAAATCACGTCGAACTGCGGTTCTTTCGGCAGGGACTGCAGCAAGGCGCGGGCGTCCCGGTGATGGATCTCAAGCCCCGGCGCCGACAGGTCGAGCCAAAGATGATCACGCGCCGCCACTGTCACCGCCGGGTCGATTTCCGCCACCACCAGACGCGCGGCCGGCACCGTCGCGGCCCAGGCACGCGGCAGGGAATATCCGCCGCCGCCGATGAAGAAGGCGGAGAGCTCCGTGCCCGCCACATCGAGAGGAAAGCGGCGGCGGGCATATTCATCGACGAAATGGATATAGGGACTGTAGAGCAGGCTCGGATCGTCCCGGTCGTTGATGCTGTGCACCAGGTTGTCGAGCACCATGAGCTTGCTCGGACGGCCGCTATAGGGCGCGAAATCGTCGATCACGATGCAGAAATAGTCGCTCTCCACCGTGCAGCGGGAGGTGAAGGCCCCGCGCGCGATACCTGTTCCGGCGAGGGGCACGGATAGCCCGACCATCGCGACACAGGCAATCAGCGCCGCTTTCCGGCCAGCGAGCAGGGCGCAGGCGAGCGCAAGAACCGCATAGAGCAGCGTCACTGCGATCAGCGTCCCGGCGGAGCCGACCCAGGAAATGAAGAAGTAGCCCGCCGACAGCGTGCCGGCGATGCTGCCGACCGTCCCGATGGCATACATCTGTCCGAGGATTGCACCGGTCCGTTCCGGCGCCTCGTCGACGGCAAGCTTGGTGACGACGGGCGCGACCATACCGACAAAGAGGCTCGGCAGCAGGAAGAGCGCCGTAGCAAGCAGCACCACGATGGTGACCTGCCCGAGCCCGGAGGAGAGCAGACCGACGGCGAGATCGTTCAGCAGCAGGAGCGCGAGCAGGCTCGTGGCGCCGGCGAGGGCAAGGGCGATTGCGAGGCGGCGCATGCCGCTGGTCCGATCCACCTCCGGGCCCGCCATCCGGCCGCCGATCCAGTGGCCGACCGAAAGGCCCGCCAGCACCACGGCGATGATCGCCGTCCAGGTATAGAGCGACATGCCGACATAGGGCGCGATCAGGCGCCCGGCGACGATCTCGACGACGAGACCGCCAGCGGAACTGAGGAACAGAACCGCCGCGAGGAAAAACCGGATCGCAAGAGTCATGAGGCCACCCGGCCGTTACCGAAAGCCGGTGTCCGCCGTTCCATCAGCCATTGGCAGGCACCCGAACCGAGCCACATGGCAAGCAGCGCGAGCCAGGCGGTCAGGGACAGGACAGACCCTCCGGTCACGCCCGCCCCGACCGCGCAACCACCCGCCAGCATACCGCCGAAGCCCATCAGCACGGCGCCGACGACATAGCGCACCATCCCGGTCGACTGGTCGAACACCTGGACATGGAACTCCTTCCGTAGCACGGCGGAGGCAAACGACCCGAGCGCGACGCCCGGCACGAGGCCGACGCCGAATTCGAGCGGGATCGCCGGCTGGGTGATGAGCGCCATCAGCGTATCCGCCGACGGGCCGGTGAAGGTCACGCTGAGGACGGAGACCGGCTCGAAGGAGACATGGGCGAGCGAGGCCGTCAGCAGCCATCCGAGGGTGATCGAACCGCCGAGGACGATCGAGATCAGGGTCCGTCCGGTCCCGAGGGCGGCGCGCCAGGCGAGGAAAACGGCAAGCGCAAGAAGCACGCCTCCGACGACCAGACCCGCATAGGCGGGCAGGTGCAGATTGAGATTTCGCGCGTCCGGTCCAACCGACCAGAGCGCGGAAAGCTCGAGGCGGAGGGGCGAGAGCAACCCGGTCAGCGCCGCCTGGGCGATCACGGTGACCAGCAATCCGGTCATCAGGGCACGGAGATTTCCGGTCGCCGAGAGCACGAGCAGCCGGCTTGCGCAGCCGCGCGCGAGGATCATCCCGACGCCGAACATCGCGCCGCCGATGATCGCGCCCGAGAGCGTGCCGGCGGAGGACAGCTGGCGCACCTCGTTAACTGGGAGGATACCGGACGAGAGCAGGATCTGGACGAAGAGGAGAGCGGAGCCGAAGACCAGCAGCCAGATCGCGAAGCTCGGCCCCGGCTTGCCGCCCCAGAACTCGATCGAGGCGCTTCTCAGGCAGAACCGGCTTGCCTGGGCGCAGGCACCGAAGACGAGCCCGACGAGGATGCCGCAGAGCGCGGCCTTGGCCGGATCCGATACGAGGTCCGTCGCGAGAAGATTTTCGAGAAACTCCATAACGCCCTCTCAGCCGACCGCCGGGGTCACGGACGGACGATGGTCCACCCGGC
Organism: Nisaea sediminum; assembly: GCF_014904705.1. Classification (NCBI taxonomy): domain Bacteria; kingdom Pseudomonadati; phylum Pseudomonadota; class Alphaproteobacteria; order Rhodospirillales; family Thalassobaculaceae; genus Nisaea; species Nisaea sediminum. The sequence goes on along the minus strand of NZ_JACZCQ010000010.1, from coordinate 66,949 downwards.
CTCGTCGGCCTCGATCAGCGCGACAACCCCGGTCTGGACGATTTCCGCGTCCTCGAGGATCGGGATCTTCTTGCCTTCCAGCCGCTCCATGGTGTCGATCGTGTTGCCGCAGGCAACGAAGGTGACGTTCGGCATGCTCATCCCGAAGCCCCGGACCCGCTTGGCCACATCCTCCGGCGCGGTGTCGGTCCGCAACAGGTGCAACCCGGCCTCGAAGGCGACGATGCGGATCTCCACCTCCTCGCCGATCCCGGAATAGTGCCGCGATACGTTGGCGGCGACGTTCAGGACGCCCATCATCTTGTGCGGATCGTTGTCGCTGATCTGCAGGACAAGCTTGTGAACCCCATCGTCCGCCCGCGAGGTTCCCGGTAAGGCAGATCCGATTGTCAAAAGACACATCAGGACGAGCACCCGGAACAGAAACGGCATTTCGCGTCTCCCTTTGAAATGGCCTGGCCCGCCTGCGCATTGTTCCCGCGCCGGAGCGGAGCCTCTCAAGATAGGCGATTAGCATTTTCTGACCGGACTCTTTCGTCACATTCTCGGCAGCGTTGCCGGGCAAGAGAGGCAACCGCGGCCCAAGGTACTTCGCCCGCAGGCCGCGGCATTGATGCGGATCAACCGAACATGTCGGTCGTGATGCCGGAGTACCAGCCAAGGCTTTCCTCGAAGGTCTGCTTGCGCAACGCGGCATCCTCGCCGGTCTGGCTGATGAAGCCGGAGGTCTTGGCGATCTTCTCCGGCGTCGCCTCGTAGGCCGCGCCGACCTTGACCCCGTTGTCGGTGTCGATCAGCGACCAGCAGGTGTTCGAGAACTTGGCCGGGAACACCTTGGAGCCGGTAAGCGCGCCGCGGATCGCATTGGCCGCGACCTTCGCCTGACTGTTGGCCGCGAAGCCGGATTTCGGCATGTCGCCCTGGTTGGTGGCATCGCCGAGCACGTGGATGTTCTCGTCCATCCGGCTCTGCATGGTCGCCGGCACTACCGGCGCCCAGCCCTTCTCGTCGGTCACACCGGCCAGCTCGGCGATGCGGCCGGCCTTCTGCGCCGGGATCACGTTGACCACATCGGCCTTCGTCACCTCGCCGCCGACGACCACTTCCATGCTGTCCGGCCGCGCCTCCTGCAACGGACCGGTGAAACTGGCGTCGAGCCAGTCCACCATCCCCGGATACCTTGCTTCCCAGCCTTCCTGGAACAGCCCCTGCTTGGAGAACTTGTCCTTCGGATCGAAGATCAGGATCTTTGCCTTCGGATTCTTCGCCTTCAGCACATGGGCCACCATGGAAACCCGCTCGTAGGGACCCGGGGGGCAGCGATAGGGGTTCGGCGGTGCGACCATCACAAAGACCCCGCCCTCGCGCATGGAGTCGACCTGCGCCTTCAGCAGTTCGGTCTGCGAGCCGGCCTTGTAGGCATGCGGCATCTTGTTCTGCGCGGAGATATCCCAACCCGGAACCGAACCCTCGACGAAATCGATGCCCGGCGACAGGACCAAGCGGTCGTAGGGCACGGATCCGCCGCCGGCGAGCGCGACGGTCTTCTTGTCCCGGTCGACGCCCACCGCCCAGTCATGCACGACGTTGATGCCGTACTCGCTGGCGAGCTTGCCGTAGCTATGGGCGATCGAGTCCAGCGTACGGAATCCGCCGAGATAGAGATTGGAGAAAAAGCAGGTGTAGTAAGTACGGGTCGGCTCGACCAGGGTGACGTCGAGTGCACCCTTGCTGTCCTTGGCGAGATACCGGGCCACTGTGGCCCCGCCGGCGCCGCCGCCGACAACAACCACCTTCGGCTTGCCGTGATTGGCGCCCATCACCATAGGCGCCGCGGTCAGCACGGCACCCGCTGCCGCACCTTTCAGGATCGACCTTCTACTCAGAGACATGGCAGTTCCTCCCGATTTGGGCCCCGTTCAGTCGAGGCCTTCGAAATACGCCGCTAGTCCGGCGATCTCTTCATCCGACAGCCGCCCCGCGATCATGCGCATGACCGGGTGCGGTCGGAGCTCTTTCTTGTAGGCATGCATGGCCACCACGAAATCGGCCTTCGGCCAGCCGGTGATCGAGGGAATGCCCTCGTTCGCTCCGCTCTTCTGGTGGCAGGTCAGGCACTCGCCCGACAGATATTCACCATAATCCGGATCGCCGACGATCGCGAGGATGGCCGGATCGAGATCGTGATCCGTCGCGGTCGCCGTCGGCGCCGCTTCCGGGATGTTGCTCGGCTTGTCGGAAAAAGCACGGAGATAGGCGAGGACGTGCGACCGGTCCGCCGGATCGGGCATGCCGGCAAAATTCATCCGCGTCTTGGAGACGAGGTTTTTCGGGTTTTCGAGATAGATATCGAGATTGTCGGCGTCCCAGACGAGACCGTCCGCGCCGGCCCGGACCAATCCCTCGGAATAGCGGAAACCTTCGACGGATCCGGCGACGCGGCCGAAAATCCGGTTCAGATGCGGGCCGACCGCGTTCTCCGCGCCCTCACCGACGCGGTGGCAGGATTTGCAAACCCGGAAGAGTTGCTCGCCGGCTTTTGCGTCTCCGAGCTCGACAGCGCCGACCGGTACGGCAAAGGCGGTGACGGTCAGCAGCATCGCGAGGCCCAGGGCCCGGATAATGCGTACCGTCACCGCCATCATGTCATGTCCTCATATTATTCGGACGTCGCCTTCAGGTAGGCTATCACAGCAGCCAGTTCGTCGTCCTTTTTCAGTCCAGCGAACGACATCTTGGTCCGCTTGATCATATCCTTCGGCTTGGCAAGGAAGGATGCGAGCGTCTCCTCGTTCCAGACGAGACCGTCCTCGCCGGCCTTCACCATATCCTTCGAATATTTGGTGAAACCGTCGGCGGTGCCGGCGGTGCGGTCGAAGACGCCGTTCAGATGCGGGCCGATCTTGTGCTTCGCGCCTTCGCCAACGGCATGACAGGCCTGACATTTCTTGAAGATCTTTTCGCCGGCTTCGACCAGCGCGGGATCGACGGCGGGTACCGCCGCGACTTCCGTCGCAGGTTCACTGGCCGGCTCGCCGGCCGGAGCCGCCGCTCCGGAACCCTCACCCATCGCGTCGGCCGCCGCGCCGTTGGCTTCGTCCGGCGTTACATCGATGACCGCCGCCCGTTTGGTGATCTTCACCTCCTCCTTGCAGTTCTCCATGCAAGGCGTGCGGTTCTTCCAGACGGCGGTCTCGGTCCGGTCGTCCGGATAGAAACCCTCCTCGTTCGGCAGCCGAACCTCGGTGAAATTCGCCTTCGAGAGCTCGAAATCGTCATCGACCAGATCGTTCAGATACAGGAGATAGGCCGTGATCGCGTAGGTCTCGTCATTGCTGAGCGACTGCGCATCGCCGAAAGGCATCGCCCGGTGGACGTAATCCCAGACGGTCGAAAGATACGGCCAGTAAGAGCCGATGGTCTTGACCGGGCGCGCACTCATCAGCGTGCCCTGCCCGCCGGCCAGGACCGGCCAGCGTCCGACCGCCTCGCCGAAATCGCCGTGGCAGACCGCACAGCGTTCACTGTAGATCGCCTCGCCGTCGGCCACCGAGCCCTTGCCTTCCGGCAGGCCTAGCCCGTCCGGGCGCACATCGATGTCCCAGGCCGCGACCTCGTCGGGGGTCGCGGCGCGTCCAAGGTCATAGTTCTCGGCCGAAGCCGGAGCCGCCAGACCGACGGCCAGGGCCAGCGCTGCCAGATTAAGAAATCTCGACATTTTCCGCCTCCCCTTTCTCGTTCACGTACCAGGTCTGGATGCCGTTGTTGTGGTAGATCGAATTCTCGCCGCGAACCGCGCGCAACTCGTTCTTAGTCGGCTGCACGTAGCCCGTGCTGTCGACCGCGCGCGACTGCAGCAGCAGCGGGCTGCCGTCCCAGTCGAACTCGTAATAGAAGCGGTGCATCGACTTGTTCCAGGAGGGGCCGTCGATCCGCGCCTGCCGCCAGTTGCGGCCGCCGTCGGTCGTCACGTGGACTTCCTTGATCGTGCCGCGCCCGGACCAGGCGACACCGGTAATGATGGTCTGGCCCTTGCCGTGGGTGATCGGTGCCTGCGGGCTCGGATTGGTGATGACGGACTTGGCATCCATCTCCCAGGTAAAGCGCCGCGCCTTACCGTTCTCCATCAGGTCGGTGTATTTCGAGGTTTCCTCGCGGTGATGCCAGGGCATGTCGCCGACCTCGATCCGGCGCAGCCACTTGACCCACATGTTGCCTTCCCAGCCCGGAACGACGAGCCGGACCGGATAGCCCTGCTCCGGCCGCAACGCCTCGCCGTTCATGGCGAAGGCGACGAGGCAATCGTCGAGCGCCTTCTCGATCGGGATCGAGCGAGTCATCGCGGAGGCATCGGCGCCTTCCGGGAGGATCCACTTGCCGTTGGTCTTGACGCCGGCCTGCTCGAGGATCGTCTTCAGCGAGACGCCGGTATAGATCACGTTGTGGATCATGCCATGAGTGAACTGGCAGCCGTTAAGCTGCGCACCGCGCCACTCCATGCCGCTGTTGGCCGCGCATTCGAGGAAGTAGGCCCGGTTCTCCCGCGGAAAGCGCTTCAGATCCTGCAGGGTGAAGACCATTTCCTTCTCGACGAGACCGTTGATCATCAGGCGGTATTTCGCCGGATCGATATCGGCCGTGCCGCCGTGATGCCTCTCGAAGCAGAGCCCGTTCGGCGTGATGACGCCGTCCAGTTCATGCAGCGGCGTGAAGTTGACGGAGCTGACCGGATCGGCGGTCAGCCACGGCACGTCGCGGCGACGGACATGCGCCTCGTATTTCGACGGCATGCCGTAGGGAGCGACGTCGACGCCTGCGCCGAGCTGGTTCGCCCAAGGCTGCACCTCGGTGATAAGGGGATCGCCCGCGGCCAGGGCCGGGGCCGCGGCCAGCGCACCGCCGGCGGCGAGGCTGCCCTTGAGGAAATTTCTGCGTGAAGTGGGTGTCTTTTCGGTCATCGTTCCAGTCTCCGGCCTATCCGGCGATTGTCTTGACGGCGGTGTTCGGGGTGATCTCGATCGAGCCCTTGCGTTTGATGTACTGCTCGACGAGGTCGTAGATCGGCGGGCCCTCGGTACCTTCATTCACGGAGGCCCAGCCGGAAACCACGTAGGTCTTCGCGGGATCGATCTTCTCCCCGGTCTTCAGCAGGGTCATATCGGTGATGCGGCTGCCGATCGGCTTGTTGATGTCGATCGTGTAGCCCATGCCCCCGACGCGAACCATGTCGCCGCCCTGCTGGTAGTAGGGATCCGGGTTGAAGAGGTTGTCGGCGACATCCTCGAGGATGGTGTGGATGAGCTCGCCGGTCATCTCGCTGCGATAGGCGTTCGGATAGGACATCGAGGTCGCGGAATAGATGTCCTCCCGCGTGATCGGGTCGCCCGGCAGAATGCTGGCGCCCCAGCGGAAGCCCGGAGAAAGCGCGATATCGGCCTCCCGTTCCTCGAGCAGGGCCTGGCAGATCAGGTCGTCCCAGGTGCCGTTGAAATTCCCACGGCGATAGAGCAGCGACTGGGTCGTGCCGATGGCTTCCTCCAGCTCCGCCTTGAACGGCGCGCGCTCGGCATCGACGAGAGCGGTCATTTCCGGGTCCGGCTGGATCACATCGGAGAAAATCGGGATCAGGCGGTACTTGTAGCCCTTGACCCCGCCGTCGCGCACGTCGAGATCGATCCGGCTGACGAACTTGCCGTGCGATCCGGACGCGATGATGAGCGTGTTGCCGACCTGCACCGGTTCCGGCAGGGCATCATGCGTGTGGCCGGAGAGAATGACGTCGATCCCCTCGACCTGGCTGGCCATCTTGCGGTCGACGTCGAAGCCGTTATGCGACAGAAGCACGACGAGCTCGGCGCCGTCCGCGCGGACCTCATCGACCACCTCGCGCATCCGTTCCTCGCGGATGCCGAAGGAGAGATTGGGGAACATCCAGCGCGGATTGGCGATCGGCAGGTAGGGGAAGGCCTGGCCGATGACGGCGACCTTCACGCCACCGCGCTCGAACATCGCGTGCGAGTCGTAGGCCGGTTCGTTCCACTCGTTGTCGAAAATGTTGGCGCCGAGGAACGGAAACGGCAAGGTTTCGACGATTTCCTTCACCCGGTCGATGCCGTAGGTGAATTCCCAGTGCGAGGTCATCGCGTCCGGCTTCAGGGCATTCATGATGTTGACCATGTCCTGCCCGGCGGTATTGAGCGCCGTGTAGGAGCCGTGCCAAGTGTCGCCGCCGTCGAGGAACAGGGCATCGGGACGGTCGGCGCGGATCGATTTCAGGACGGTCGAGATCCGGTCGAAGCCGCCGACACGGCCGTATTCGCGCGCCAGGGCGACGAAATCCTCCGACGTAAGCGCGTAGGCTTCCGGAGAGCCGGCTTCAAGGCCGTAGGTGTCGAGAAACTTCTTGCCCGAAATATGCGGAGGCTTTCCCTGCGCCTCGCCGACCCCCAGATTGATCGACGGCTCGCGGAACCAGACCGGTTTCAGATGCGCATGGCAATCGGTCAAATGCACCAGCGTGACATTGCCCGTGGTCTCGAAGTCCAGCAGCTGCTCCTGGGTCAGGCGCTGCTGTGCGGCCAGCCGGGCCCAGTTACCGAAACCGCTGGCACCGACAATCGCGGAGGCGGCAAACGAGGCCTGGAGGAAATCGCGGCGCGACAACATGGCTACTGGCTCCTTCAAACGTCCCGGGAAACAGATCCCGGGTTCGGGACAAAGCTCTCCCGTCCGCGGCCATTTTCCGCCTCGGCGAACCGGAGTGAAAAAGAACTGTCAGGTGCCGGCCGTGCCCGGGATCGAAATCCTCCCGGGCACGATCACGGCTTGCTTAGTTACGCAGCGCCGGCGTTTCGACCGAGAGGCCCTGGCCGCGCGATGCGAGATACAATTCGAGGGCGGTGAACTCGTCCGAGCCGCGCTTGTACGGCGTGGCGCGGATGTTATCCATGCAGCCCTTGAAGCGGCGATGGATCGAGCCCATGCCCTGCCATTTCAGACGGTAGACCGGAAAACCGTTGATCTGACCCTGGCTGAGATGGTCGGCCCGGACCATGTTGCCGTAGTTGTTTTCGTGGCAATGGGCACAGGACATATCGAGCTGCCCGACGCGGGTATAGTAAAGCTCCTTGCCCTTTTCCCACCATTCATGTGCCGGCCCGTCGGTCTTCACATTGACGGGCATGCCGCGGGACTGCAGGCCGATATAGGCGGTCATCGCCACCATCTCCTGGCTTTCCCACTTCCACGGCTTGGCTTTCTGGTGCTCTTCGCGGGACCAGTTGATGTGATCCTCAAGCGTGAAGAGGGTCTTCTTGCCCTCGTGCCATTTCGGCATCTGGGCGCGGATCCCCTTCATGCTTTCGGACGCATCGCCGTGACAGTCGGCGCAGGACTTGCCGTCCGCACCGTCTGCCGTGCTCCAGAGCTCCTCGCCGTACTGAGCGGAGATCATGGCCGGATTCTCGAAATCATCGAGCTGCAGGGCCTGGGTCTCGTCGGTGCGGAAGCGCCAGCCGGACAGGATCTCGTCAAAGGGCGAGTCGGCAGGCGCCTTCAGCTTGGTGACGAAGGTCTTGCCGTCTATGACCAGTTCGGCGTTCTCGTCGGCCATGACGCTCTGAGCGCCGACCGCGAGGAGGCCGACCAGCCCCAGTGCCAAGAGTTTCCTCATATCTTCCTCCCCTTTGTCACCATTCGTTCAAGCGACGGTGATCTTGTTCTCGATGTCGTAGACGGAGCCGTCATCGTCGGTCCATTCGAACCGCATGGTTCCCGACTCCGACAGCTTGACCGAGAACTCGATATAAGGGTTCGCGGCAATGGCCGGCAGCAGGTCCATGGAGAACGCTTCCTTGCCGTTATATGTCGCGACGAACTTGTTGATGATCTTGCGCGGGATCAGCTTGCCGGTCTTGCTGTCCTTGCGCTGACCGGATTCCATCGGGTGGCTGATCAGCGTCTTGATCACGATCGCTTCGCCGGCCTTGGCCTTCTTCGGCACTTTTACGCGGGGTTTAATCTTAGCCATTTCTTGATCTCCTAAGCCTCAGCCGCCGCAGCCGCCGATCGTCACCTTGACTTCGCGCCGGGCCATCTTGGTCGACCCGTCCGCCATCTTCGCTACAGCGACCACGTCCTGGGTCTTGGCCAGGCGGATTCGCGTGGAAGCGCGGCTCTCGGCGCACATCTCGGTGAAGTGGAACGTACCGACGCCCGGGTTCGGGTTGCCCGCAGCGAGGAGCATGATCGAGGTCGCGCCGTCGGCGAAGACTTCGATCGGAACGGTGTTGCCGTTTTCAGCGATCTCCGGTGCGCCGATCTCGACACCGCCCGTCTCGGGCATGCCGCCGGCGAATTCCTTGATCGCCGCTTCGACCGCATCAGTGCTCGCATCAGCCGGGAGACTGATCAGACCGGCGGCGGCCAGACCGGCCGCAAGCGCGAACAGGTCACGCCTTGTCATCTGCATTTTGGATTCCTCCGTTTGGTAATAGCCATGTCCGCTGGCGTTTCCCGCCTGCGGTCACTTTTCCTTCAGGGTCGTGAGATAAGCGATGACATCCTCGACCTGCTGGGCCGTCAGGATCGTCTTGCCGGCAAACTTCTCGGCGACGCGATTGAAGCCGGTGTCGCGATAGAAGCTCGGCATGATCGTATCCGGCGACAGCGCTTCTTTGGAATTCACCAGGATCGCCCGGAGCTCTTCCGGCTTCCACCGGTCGGCCACACCGTCGAGCGCCGGCCCGACCTCACCATGATAGGGCTCCTTCGCCATGTCCGCGTTGACATGACAGGCCAGGCAGTTTCCGAGCTTGCGCCCGAGGAACCACTGGCGACCCTTTTGCGGATCGCCGGGCTGGTCGGTAAGGGGCGTTGTGACGACCCCGTCGACAATCTTGACCTCGCCGGGCTTCATGGCTCCCGCATGGGCGCCCGAGACGCCAATGAGCAGAGCCAGAGCGGTGGTGACAACAATTCTCATCACCGATTCTCCTCCCACTTTCTTTTGCCGGTGCAGCTCTGATGCTGACCGTTCGCTTCAGAAGACCGGAAAACCGGCCCAAACGCAACAACAAATTCAAAGATATGAATTTGTTGTTGCGATACAAACACGTGACCGGTTCCGGCCGCCTCAGACCACATATTACTGGGTCTTCTGCCGTTCCTGGATCCGGCGCGCGTGATATTTCTGGAAATGCTCGTCGCTCTGGTAGCCCTTTTCCTTCACCCAGGTGAACATGTCGAGCGTGGTGCCGTTGCCGAAGGCGCCCGGCATGGTCGCCACCGCGGCCCGGCCGGCATTATCCCCCTCGGGAACCTGTTCCGGCATGAAGAGAATGGTCGGCGTGAACACCACACCCCAGCGCTTCGCCATTTCCTTCTCCGGCAGTGCAGTGCCGTCGAAATCGGTGACCTCTTCGTCCCCGAACAGGTTGTATTGCACGACGACGAAGTTCGACTTGATGAAGTTCGCGATATCGGGGTTCGAGAGCGGCCCCTCGTGCAGCCGTTTGCAGTAGATGCAACCGCGCTGCTCGAAAATCATCGCCAGCCGTTTGCCCTGCTTCTCCGCGTCGCGGATATCCTCCGCGACATCCTTGAAGGTGACCGTGAACCATTCCTTCTTGTGCAGACCGTCCTCACCGACTTCCGCCAGCGCCGCCTGGCCAAGCAGGAGGACCGCGACCAATCCAAAGACCAAGTGCCTCATCACTTCACCTCCCTAACCGATGGTCCCGAAAGACGGGAACGTGTCGAGCATCCATTGCGCGATGATACCGACGGTGTTGGTTCCGATCAGCACCGCAAAAACCAGAAGCGTCGCGCCGATCCCCTTCTCGACCGCGCCGAGATAGCGCCGGATCGATTTCATCCAGTTCATGAACGTCCCGAAAAATGCGGCGGCGACAATGAACGGCAGTGTCATGCCGAGCCCGTAGCCAAGCAACAGGATCACGCCGTCACCGACAGTCTCGGCCGCACTGGCGCTGAAAAGGATCATCGCCAGTACAGGGCCGACACAGGGCGTCCAGCCGAAAGCGAAGGCGAGCCCCACGAGATAGGGACCGATCACTCCGACCGGGGCTGCGACATCCATACGGGCCTGGCGGTAGAGCAGCGGAATCTTGAGAATGCCGAGGAAATGCAGGCCCATCAGGCCGATCACGACCGCCGCGGCGTAACGCAGGATGTCGAAATATTCGCGCAATTGCTGGCCGAAGACCGAAGCGCTCGCCCCGAGACCAACAAAGACGGTGATCACGCCGGCCGAGAACAGGACCGCGGAGAGCACGACCTTGCGCCGCGCCGCGCCATCGCTTTCGCCGTCCGTGATCTCGTTCATCGACACCCCTGCCATGTAGCAGAGGTAGAACGGGACGATCGGCAATATGCAGGGCGTCAGAAAGGACGCGAGACCTGCGGCGAAAGCGCCGCCCACCCCTATATCGAATCCCATTTCGAGCCCATTTCGGTATACTGCACGGAACGTTTCCCCAAGCGGCCTTGCGACCGTCATATTCTCACATTAGAATTTGTTATTATGTTCCATCGCCAAACTGAACAAAGCAAGAGAATGTTCGCCGGAAGTTTGTGGAAGACAATCGTCTTTCCGCTTTTGCTGGTTGCAGCCCTCACGACCGGTGCGGCGCGCGCGGAAACCCAGCTGCTGATGGTCGAACAGGCGGGGTGCGAATGGTGCGCCGCCTGGAACAGGGAGATCGGCGCGATCTACGACAAGACAGATGAGGGCAAGCGCGCGCCGCTGCGCCGCCAGGACCTGTTCGCAGACTGGCCCGACGACATCACGATCCGCGGTCAGGTTCATTTCACGCCGACCTTCATCCTGCTGGTCGACGGCCAGGAGGCGGGACGCATCGAAGGCTATCCGGGCGAGCATTTCTTCTGGCCCCTGCTTGCCCAACTGCTCAACCGGACCCCGAGCGGGACGGATAATAAGGGAGGAAAAGGCTCATGAAACTCAAACTGGTCGCCGCCGCGGCAATCGGCGGAATGCTGGCGTTCGCCTCACCGCAGTCCGCGAAGGCACAAAACGCCGAAGCCATCTTCAGCACCGAATCCATGAAGCCGGAAGTCGCGCTCGATCTCGCGAAACACGCGCTCGAGATCTGCCGTGAAGCCGGCTATCAGGTCGCCGTGACCGTGGTCGACCGGTCCGGCCTGACCCAGGTGGTCCTGCGGGACCGCTTCGCCGGCGCCCACACGGTCGATACCGCGACGCGCAAGGCCTGGACAGCTGTCAGCTTCCGGACCGCCACGATCGATCTCGGCACTCTGGTGAAGGAAAGCCCGGTGATGGCCGGTCTCCCGGACATCACCAATGCCCTCGTTCTCGGCGGCGGAATCCCTGTTCAGGCGGCCGGCAATATCATCGGCGGGATTGGAATTTCCGGCGCGCCGGGCGCCGACCTGGATCACGATTGTGCGCAAAAAGCTATTGATAAAATCCAGGACTTCCTAGATTTCTAGCGCGCACCCGACTGGAGTCGAACATGGCCCTACCCGTTCTGGATGAAAACGTCACCGACGCGGAATTCGATGTGATGGTCGAAAACGCGACCCGTGCGACGGAATTCATGAAGGCGCTGGCGCATGAGGGTCGACTCCTGATCCTGTGCCAGCTGGCATCGGGAGAAAAGTCTGTCACCGAGCTTGAGGAACTCCTGTCCTCGCGCCAGGCCGCCGTATCGCAGCAGCTCGCGCGGCTGCGTCTCGAGGGCCTGGTCAACCACCGGCGCGAAGGCAAGGCGATCTATTACAGCCTGAAAGACGATCGCGCGGTCCGGATTCTCGAGCTTCTCTACGAGCTGTTCTGCAAGGACGACACCCGGACCGCCTGAGCCGGGCAATACAGAATGGCGGACAAAAGCTCGGGTCGACAGGCCCCCGGACCTGCTGCACACTCCGGCCATGTTCGGCATGTCTGAAACGCTCGCGGTGACCCTGGTTGGCTTTGCCAGCGGCATCGTGCTGGGTCTAGCCTCCCGCATTCCGCGTTTCTGCACCCTCGGCGCGATCGAGGATGCGCTTTATGGCGGCAACCGCGACCGGATCATGATGTGGCCGATGGCGATCGGAACCGCCGTCGCCGCAACCGCGCTGCTTACTACCTTCGGACTCGCCGCTGTCGAGGGGACGGTCTACCTGCGGTTCGAATTCAGCCTCTCCGCGTCCGCTGTCGGCGGACTGATGTTCGGTATCGGCATGGCACTTGCCGGGAATTGCGGTTTCGGGGCCCTGGCCCGGGTCGGCGGCGGCGACATCCGTTCGGTCCTGATCGTGCTGACGATCGGCATCGCTGCCTACATGGCGGCCGTCGGCCCGCTCGCCGAGCTCCGGACCATGCTCTTCCCCCGCACCCACATCACCCATTTGGCGGACAGCTCCATCGCGGCACAGCTCGAGGAGCTGACGGGGATTCCCGCGCTCTATGTCTCGCTTGCCGCCGCCGTCTTGCTGATCGCGCCGGCGCTCACCGACCCGCATTTCATCCGCAACCGTTCCGCCGTTCTCTGGTCGGTCCTGATCGGTTTGTCCTGCGCGGCGGCCTGGCTCGGAACCACCTATGTGGCGCAGAACGGCTTCGATCCGATCCCGGTCGAGTCCCACAGCTTCACAATGCCGTTGGGTGAACTTCTGCTGCAGATGATGGGGGCAAACGGAGATCTCGGCGGCTTTTCCGTCGGTTCCGTCCTCGGGGTCGTTTCGGGCGCCTGGATCGGTGCCAGATTCCGCCATCAATTCCGCTGGGAAGCCTGCGACGATCCGGGCGAGCTCAGACGGCAGATCTTCGGCGCTGCCTTGATGGGGGTCGGTGGCGTGATCGCTCTCGGCTGCTCCGTCGGACAGGGCATTTCCGCATTTTCGGTCCTCGCCCTGAGCGCGCCGGTCACCCTGCTTTCGATCGTCCTCGGCGCCGTACTCGGCCTGCGCTATCTGGTCGAGGGACGCCGGCCGCTCGAGCTTGTGCTCACCTTCTTCGCTGCCGTGCCACACCTGTTCGGCAGGAAGCGGCGACCGGATTGAGCGCCCCCACTCGCATCCCGTTGAAGCACTCTGAAAACACAAGGACCGCCCCGAAGAGCGGTCCCCGATATCGATTCCTTTCGGCTGGGCAGCCCGGCTCGGACGCAAGGTCAGTGATGCGCCACAGGGCCGCCCGGGAAGCGGAACTTGCCTCGCGCCGCCACGCCCGGTCCGAAAAACATCCAGGACATTCTGAACGTCACGGCACAGGCCGCAATCTCGGCGCCGACATAGCCGTAACGGAGGATGCCGGAGAATGCGCCAACGGCGGCCAGGAGCTGGATCACCGCGAGGCCCAAGGCCCCCGTGAGAAACAGGGCCCAGAGGGTGGAAACGGTTTCCGAGTGCCACACGCGCGAGTCGCCGCGGGTCTTGCGCGCAACGAGCGGAAGCACGATCGCGGACAGCAGCACGAGACCGTTTCCGACTGCGAGCTCGGTGATGAGAGAAGACATTTCAAGAAACACCACGGCTCGTTGGCAGAGACCGACCGGGAGCCGATGCGGTACAGGTTTTCTAGAAATGCTCCGGAGGACAAATGGACGCCAGAGCGATGAATGCATGGCGGCCTGGGCGCGATCTGCAACCTTTGCATACTTTAACCGTGCTTCAGCACATCTCCGGGACCGCTTGCGACAAGAGTTGCCCGATCACGCCACGGATGTGACACGGACCGGGTCCAGCATGCGCTCGGCGGCGTCGAGCGCCCCTCCTACTCCCCAGGGAGTATTGACGAGGATCAGCCCGCTGCCGCGCATGCCCGGGGCACCCGGGTCGAGCCGGAAACGGACCTCGCGGCGGACCAGGTCCGGCAGATCCGATGAGGCGAGCCGCTCTGCCATGGCCTCGTGCAGACCGGCCTGCAGGATCGGGTACCAGAGCATGATGGCGGCCTCGGGCCATTTGCCATGCAGAGCGATGATGAATTCGGCGGCGCGGAGATACTCGCTCTTGACCTCGTAACTCGGATCGATCAGCACCAGGCCACGGCGGGGCGCCGGCGGGGAAATCGCAAGAACGCCCTCGTAGCCGTCGCGGCGATGGATATGAGCCTTGTGCCGCCTCATGGCGCGTTTCAGCGCCGTGTGCTCCTCCGGATGCATCTCCATCAGGTGCAGCACGTCGTCCGGCCGCAGCAGCTGTGCGGCAATCAGCGGGGAGCCGGGGTAGAATCCCGGGCCAAACTGCTGCTCGGTCATCCGCATCGCCTTCGCCAGCGGCTGGTCCGGCGGAATTGCCCCTTCGGCCATCAGCCGCAGGATGCCGGCCTTGGCCTCTCCGGTCTTTTCCGCCTCCGGCGCGGAAAGGTCGTAGGCCGCGCGGCCGGCATGGGTTTCCAGATAGCTCAGCGGCTTCGGTTTTTCCCCAAGATGCGTCAGGAGTGCTGCGAGAGCGCCGTGCTTGTGGACATCCGCGAGGCAGCCCGCGTGGTACCCGTGCTGATAGGACAGCATCGGCTGTGCTCCAAACTGAACCGAAACGATTTCCAGGCAACAGAAAACGGCTCAGCCGGCATTGGTCAAGCCGTTCGGATGCCTCATCGCGCCGGCAGGGTTTGCTCCCGGCGACCGAAAAGGCTACTGGCGAGGATCTGCCAGAAAACGCGCCCGCCTCACCTTTGCAGCACGTAGGTTCCGGGTGCGGCGCAGAGCGCCTTGCCCGACCGCGGCGGAGCGACCGGGCGGCCCGAACGGTCCGCCAGCCACTCATGCCAAGCCGGCCACCAGGAGCCCTCCCGCACCTCCGCGGTCTCCGCCCAGGTGTCAGGGTCGACATAGGGGTCGCCGCTTGCCTTGGTGCTCATCCTGTAATGCCGATGCTTATGGCCCGGTTCGCTGACGATCCCCGCATTGTGACCACCGTTGGTCAGGAGAAAGGTGACGTCGGTCGCCGGATGCGTGGTGATCTTGTAGACCGAATGCCATGGCGCGACGTGATCCTTCTCGGTGCCGACCGCGAAGATCGGGACCCGGATATCCGCGAGGTTGACCAGCCGTCCGTCGACCTTGAACCGGCCCTGTGCCAGGTCATTGTCGAGGAAGAGCCCGCGCAAATATTCCGAATGCATCCGGAAGGGCATGCGCGTGGCGTCCGCGTTCCAGGCCATCAGGTCGGTCAGCGGCTCCCGTTCGCCCATCATGTATTCATGCAGCAGACGCGACCAGATCAGGTCGTTCGAGCGCAACAGCTGGAATGCTCCCGCCATCTGCCGTGCGTCCAGGTAGCCTTGTTCCCACATGATATCCTCGAGGAACCGCACCTGGCTCTCGTCGATAAAGAGGGTGAGCTCCCCGGCCTCGGTGAAATCGACCTGCGCCGCGAGCAGGCTCATGGAGGCAAGGCGGTCGTCTTGATCCCGCGCCATTGCAGCGGCCGCCATGGCAAGGAGCGTGCCGCCGAGGCAGTAGCCCGTGGCGTGGACCTTCCGGTCCGGGCAGATCCGCTCGATCGCGTCCAGCACCTCGAAAATGCCGAATCTCAGATAGTCGTCGAGCCCGAAATTGCTGTGCCGCTCGTCCGGATTGCGCCAGGAGATCGCGAAAACGGTGTGTCCCTGCCCGACCAGGTATCTGATCATGGAATTCTCGGGAGAGAGATCGAGGATGTAATACTTCATGATCCAGGCTGGCACGATCAGCACCGGCTCGGGATGGACCTTGCCGGTCGTCGGGCGATAGCGGATGAGCTCGATCAGTTCGTTCCGCCAGACGACGTCGCCCGGCGTGATCGCAACCTCCTGTCCGGGCCGGAAATTCTCTGCACCGACCGGAGGCTTTCCGGCAACCGCGCGCTCCCAATCCTCGATGAAATTCGACGCTCCTTCGTGGAGGTTCCTTCCGCCCCGGCGCATCGTCTCGGCGAGCAGGACCGGGTTGGTCCAGAGAAAGTTCGTCGGCGCGACGGTATCCAGCAGTTGGCGGCTGGCGAATTGCAGGACCTGCTCGTGATGCGGCGAGACGCCCGGCACGTCGGTCGTGGCGTTGTGCCACCATTGCTGGTTCAGCAGAAAGGACTGGTAGATGCCGGCAAACGGCCATTTCTGCCAGGCTTCGTCGGAGAAGCGGCGGTCCTGCGGCAAGGGCTCGATACAGGGGCCGTCTCCGCGGCCGCAGGCGCAGTCGAGGGCGTGGAGCCAGATGCGGACCGCCTTGCGGACGCCTTTCTGAACGAGCTCCGACTGCTTGCCGGGAGAGATCGCCAGATGCATCGCCCAATCCCCCCAGGCCGCGGCGAAGGAGGCCGGCGAGAGACCGCCGGTCATGCGGGCGATTGCCGCGTGAACCTGACGATCGATGACGGGGCCGGCGACACCGCCCCAGAGCGGTTCCGGCGGCTCGGAAACGGATTTATCCGGCGCCCCCGGAAGCGGATGCGCCGGCTCCTCCGCCAGCACGACGGGGGCTGTCTTCGCGGGAAGTTTCGACTGGCGTGGCTCAGTCATCTCGATGGCTCCGTGGTCTTCCTGAATTTCCTATATGGGTGATCCGCCCGGGTTTCGCCTTGATCCTTGTCAGGTCGGGTGATGTCGCCGCTCTCTCGATCCTTCCTCGGCCACGGCGGCGCCGGTGACGAGTTCGACGATTTCCGTGGTGATTTCCGACTGGCGGGCCTGACGCGCATCCTGGCGCAATCGCGAGAGCATCCGGGAGATGTTGTGGTCGGCGGCCTCGGTCGCTGCCAGACGGGCGGCATTCTCCGCCGCGATCGACTCGACCGCGGCTTCCGTCAGGAGCGCGACGACATATTCCTCCGTCAGCTGTTCCAGAAGATCGCGCGGGCCCATGTTGTGCAACGGCGCCTGCCGCGGACGCCGCGTTTTCCAGACGCTCGGATCAAGAGGAAGCAGAGGCGTGTGCCGGATCGTCATCTCACCGCCCGGACGACTGACGGAAAAGACCGCGTCGATACGGCGGATCTCGCCGCGCGCGATGCGCAGGAACAGTTCCCTTGCGAGCTCATTCACGGAACTCGACACCGCAGCCGGCCGGGTCGCCATCGGGCCGCTCCAGGACGTCGGATGACCGTGTTCCTCGAACAGGGCGGTGCCGCGCGACCCGAGGACAAACAGGCGGTCGTCCGGCTTCAGGGACTTGAGGACCGCTTCGACGATCCGGTCGTTGAACCCTCCGACAAAC
This sequence comes from Nisaea sediminum, assembly GCF_014904705.1. NCBI lineage: Bacteria > Pseudomonadati > Pseudomonadota > Alphaproteobacteria > Rhodospirillales > Thalassobaculaceae > Nisaea > Nisaea sediminum. The sequence goes on along the minus strand of NZ_JACZCQ010000010.1, from coordinate 49,766 downwards.
CCGTGTTCCGACGCGCAGACCACGATAGCGGTCGGCCCGCTGCCATGATTGCCGCCTCTGCCGGCCGGCGCATCGGCGGTCATGATAAGCGTGTCCGCGATGCCGTCGGCAATGATCGAGGCATAGCTCCGGATACCCGGAACGCTCTGCTGCGCATCACGCAGACGCATCCCGGCAAGAGAGCGCATCGCCTGGATGATGTTCTGCAGCTCCGACGTTCCCTTGATGCCGACTTCGATCTCCGCGACCCGGCTCATTCCGTTGCCTCCGGATCCGGTGCGGCGAAGGTGTCCGCGAGTTCTGCCAAGACTTGCCGCAATTGTCCGAGTTTCTCGTCGGTGATCGGCGGGGCCCTGTCATCGAGGTCGGCAATCTCGGGTGCATGTTCGGCGAGCCAGCGGGGGAGCGCTGCGCGGAACTCCGCAATGCGGTCCAGCGGTACGTCGTCGAGCTGACGCCCGGAAAGAGCCGCCAGCAGGGCGGTCTGCTCGCCGAGGCTCAGCGGGGAAAACTGGTTCTGTGCCAGTACCGCCCGGATGCGGCGGCCATGCTCGATCTTTTTCCGCGTCCGCTCGTCCACCATGGTTCCGAACCGGGTGAAGACCTCGAGCTCGAGGAACTGCGCATATTCGAGCTTGAGGCTACCTGCGAGCGCCTTGAGCGCCGGAGCCTGCGTCTTGCCTCCCACGCGCGAGACGCTGCGGCCGACATCCACCGCCGGCTTCTGGTCCTCGTTGAACAGGGTCGGATCGAGATAGATCTGCCCGTCGGTGATCGAGATCAGGTTGGTCGGAATGAAGGCGCTGATATTACCCGCCTGCGTCTCGGCGATCGGCAGGGCCGTCAGGGATCCGCCGCCACGTTCCGGCGACAGCCGCGCGGCGCGTTCCAGCAGGCGCGAGTGGATGTAGAAGATGTCGCCGGGAAAGGCCTCACGTCCCGGCGGGCGGCGGAGCAGCAGCGACACCTCGCGATAGACGGCGGCGTGTTTGCTCAGATCGTCGATGACAAGCAGGACGTCCCGTCCGCGTGCCGTGAAATGCTCCGCCATCGTGCAGGCCGCATAAGGCGTCAACCATTGCAGACCCGGCAACGCGTCCGCCTCGCCGACCACGAAGATGCAGCGCTCCGGCGCGCCGGAATGCCGGACGGACTCGATCACCCGCGCAACGGAGGAGGCCTTCTGGCCGACCGCGGCATAGACGCAAATCACGTCGCTGGAGCGCTGGTTGATGATCGTATCGACGGCAAGCGCGGTCTTGCCGGTTCCCCGGTCGCCGATAATGAGTTCGCGCTGCCCCCGGCCGATTGGGATCATTGCATCCACCACGAGCACACCCGTTGCCAGCGGGCGCTCGATCAGCGCCCTGTCATAGATGGCGGGTGCCGGATTTTCGATCGGGGCGAAGTCCCGGCAGGCCGGGACTTCGCCGCCATCCAGGGGCATGCCGATGGGATCGACCACGCGGCCGAGCAGTTCGTCCCCGACGGGAACCCTGGCGACCTCGGTCGTGCCGCGGACGGTTTCCCCGGCGACGATCCCTTTCGGGTCGCTCAGCATCATGCAGCCGATATCGGTCTCGCCGAGGCCGACCACCATTCCGCGGGCACCGCTCTCGAAGACCAGAAGCTCGTCCAGCCGTGCCTCCGGAAGCCCCGAGACAGTGGCAACCCCGTCCCCGGTATGCAGTACGCGGCCGACCTGTTCCTCCCACGGCGTCATCACCACGCTGTCGATGCGTTTCCGGCTCGACTCTGTCCAGCGGCGGAGATCGTCAGCGAGTTTCGGCATCGTCCTCGATCTCCGCCCGGATGGCCTCCAGGGTGCTGCGCCACGAGAAATGCAGGACCGCAGTAGGGAAATGCAGTTCGACGCCCGCAACGAGATCCGGGTCATGCGCGAAATCGATCCGCAACTCGTGACCGAGCGCCGTCTGCAGCCGCTCGCGCCAGTGCTGCGCGACGCTTTCCGGGAACGGGGCGGCCGCGACGACCCGAAGCGCGCTCGTGCCGTCCATCCCCTGCAGCAGCGCGCTGCGCTGCGCTTCCGTGAGTTCCGCCAGATGCTGTTCGATATGTCCGATCCAGGCTTCGGTCCGGGATTCGACCGGCAGCTCTTCGATCAGGCGGCGCGCGATGTCGGTGCCGAGATCGAGTGCCGCCCGGCGGATGTCGGTTTCCGCGGCCTTCCGCTCGGCGGCGAGAGAGGTGCGCGCCTTCTCCCGGATCTCAGTGGCTTCCTTGTCGGCCTGGTCAATCTTTTCGGTCGCCAATGCCTCGGCTTCGGCACGGGCGTCCGCGATGGTCTTTCTGCGTTCCGCCTCGATTTGCGCATGTTCCGTGGCGACCCGTTCGCGTTCGGCGCGGGCCTTCTCCCGGTCTTCCTGCGCGGAGGCCCGGACTTTCTCCATCTCCGCGCGGCGCGCGTCGACCATGCGCAGCACCGGCTTGTAGAGAAACCGTTGCAGCAGCCAGACCAGAATCGCGAAATTGACGGTCTGCAGCCCGAAGGTCCACCAGTCGAGGGTCATGGCGTGACGGTATAGGGATTGGCGAAGAGCAGCAGGAGGGCAATGACCAGGCAGTAGATCGCCATGGTCTCGATCATGGCCAGACCGACGAACAGCGTTCGCGAGATCGTGCCTGCCGATTCAGGTTGCCGCGCAATCGCGTCGAGGGCCGCGGCAACCGCGCGGCCTTCCGCCAGCGCAGGCCCGATGGCACCGAACGAGACGGCGATCGCGGCGGCGATGATGCTGATGATCTTGGGGTCCACGATACCTCCTTAGATTTCCTGGCGTGGGTCCATTGCGGCACCGATGAAGACGGCGGCCAGAATGGTGAAAATGTAGGCTTGGATCAGTCCGATCAGGATCTCCAGAGCCATGACGGGGATGGGCACGAAAAGCCCGGCGAGCGCGACGACAAGTCCGATCATGAACTCGCCGCTCATGACGTTGCCGAACAGCCGGACCATCAGCGAGAGGGTCCGGGTCACCTCCGAGACGAGGTTGAGCGGCAGCATGATCAGTTTCGGTTTGGCGAAGGTCGCGAGATAGCCGAGCAGACCGCGGGCGCGGATGCCGAAATAATGCACGGAGAAGAACACCGCCACGGCGAGCGCCGCCGGCGTTTCGATCTTTGCCGTCGGCCCCTCGACACCCGGCAGGATACCGGACAGGTTCGCGGCCACGATGAACAGAAACAGCGTGCCCAGCAGCGGCAGCAGGGCACGGGCATTGTCCCCGACCACGTCCCTGATCTGGTTCAGGATCCCGATGACCACGGTCTCGATCACGAAGAGCGCGCGGTCATGCCAGCGCGAACGGGGACGCGTCAGCAGCCAGGAGACCGAGACCAGCACCGCCATGATCGCCCAGGTCGTGACCACCGGGCGCGAGATCGGCACCGGTCCGAGCTGGAACAGAGGCGTGCTGGTAAGCGGCGAGGCGTCCATCAGCGGTCCTCCCCGTCGCTGTCCGGCGGGTTTCTGGTGGACAGCATGCGCGCGAACAGAAAGCCGCCGAAGCCGGCAAGCAGGGCCAGCGCACCGAACTGGACCAGAACAACAAGAAAGACGGCGATCCCGCCGAGACGCAGGAGGGTCATCCCGACATAGACGGCCGGGCTTCCGCTGCCGGTCAGGGCGCTGGTGGTCCGTGCCAGGGCACGGAAATAGGCAAGGCCGGCAGCGACACCCGCGACCGCGGCAACGGCGATGGTTCCGAGAAGTTCCGGCGTCAGCATGTTCATTCGTGATGCATCCTTGTCCAGGCGAGCCGGCAGCCGAGGGCAAGTCCCAGGACAAGAAGTCCCAAAGTCCAGAAGAGCCCCGAGGCAAACGCGCTATCGAGCCACCTGCCGATGAAGAGACCGAGCAGCGTCGGCACCACAATGGTCCAGCCGAGCGCACCGATCATCGCCAGATTCCGTGCGATGGAGCGCTCTCCTTCGCGTTCCCAGATCTCACGTCTCTTACGACGGGTCCGGGCTGCCTCTGCGAGCTTGTGATCCGGATCGTCGGCGCGGCTCATCGGTCGGGCCCTGGCAGGTCTTGGCGTCCGAAACCGGGAGGGCCGGGTCGCAGTGCCGTCTGGATCTGATGAATTGCGGCGAGATAGAGGCGGTGCGCGTCCAAGCGAGATGCCCGTTCGTCGGCGACGTGACGGCGGAAGTTTTCCAGCACCTCGGTTTCGAGCAGATCCAAGTCCTCATGTGCGATCGCCTCGCGCGTCGCGATCGAGATCCTGTTTCCGTCCCGCATTTCCAGCATGCCGCCGCGCACCGCCACACAATGCTCGACATCACTGCCGTCGCGCCAGGTCACGACGGAGATCGTGAGCGCGGTGAGGAAGTCCGCATGGCCGGGCAGGATGCCGAATGCACCGGTTTCGTCCTCGGCCCGCAAATGCGCGACATGGTCCGCTTCCACAACCACCGACAGTGGGGTCGAGACGACGAGTTTCATCGCGCCACCGCCTCTGCCGCGGTCTCGCGCTCACGGGCCTCATCCAGATCCCCGACCATGTAGAGCGAGGATTCGGCCCAGTCGTCGGTCTCGCCCGCGAGAATGGCCCGGCACCCGGCGAGTGTCGCCTCCAGCTCAACGGTCCGCCCGGGTTTTCCGGTAAAGGCAGTGGTGACCATGAAAGGCTGGGTGAGGAAGCGGACCAGCCGGCGCGCACGGGCGACGACCAGCCGGTCGGACGCGCTCAGTTCCTCGATCCCGAGGATGGCTATGATCCGCTGGAGATCCCGGTAATGGGTGATCGCCTTGCGGACGTCCTGCGCCGTCCTGTAGTGCTCCGCGCCGACGATCCGCGGGTCAAGCAGGCTCGAAGACGAGGCAAGCGGATCGATGGCGGGATAGAGCCCCTCGCTCGCCATGTCGCGGGACAGCACGATCGAGGAGTCCAGATGGGTAAAGATCTCGGCGACGGCCGGGTCGGTGAAATCGTCCGCCGGAACGTAGACGGCCTGAATTGACGTGATCGCAGCGCCGGGGACCGAGGCGATGCGTTCCTCGAATTCCGCGATCTCGCTGCTCAACGTCGGCTGGTATCCAACCTGCGACGGAATGCGGCCAAGCAGACCGGAAATCTCGCCTCCAGCCTGGACCAGGCGATACACGTTGTCGACCAGCAGGAGGACATTGTCATGTGCCTCGTCGCGGAAATGTTCCGCGATCGCAAGGGCCGAGAGTCCCGCTCGCCAGCGTGCGCCGGGACACTCGTTCATCTGACCGAAAATCAGCGCCGTCCGTTCCATGACGCCGGATCCCCGGAGTTCGAGCATCAGTTCGTGCCCCTCGCGCGAGCGCTCGCCTATTCCGGCGAAGACGGAGATCCCGGAATGATGTTCTTTTGTGGTCCGGATGAGTTCCATGATCAGTACAGTCTTGCCGACCCCGGCTCCGCCGAACATCGCGGCCTTGCCACCTTTCACCAGCGGCGCCAGCAGGTCGATGACCTTGATCCCGGTATGGAATATCGAGAGCTTGCCGCTCTGCTCCGCGAGCGTGGGCGCGGCGCCGTGGATCGGCTTTCTCGGCACATCCTCCGTGAACGCGGGCTGGTCGTCCATCGGATCACCCACGGCATTCAGCAACCGGCCGAGCACGGCCTCGCCGACCGGTACCCGCACCGGATCGCCGGTCGCCCTTGCCGGGGTGCCGCGCCTCAACCCCGCGGTCGACGCCAGGGCGACGGCACGAACGGTCGTCTCGTCGGCATGGAGCTGAATCTCGGCAACGATCCGCGGTGCGCCCTCCGGAAGGATATCGACGGCCTCGCCGATGGCGGGAAGATCGCCTGGGGAAAAGCGGATGTCGACGACCGAGCCGTGCGCGGCCACAACCGTCCCCGCACTCTCTTTCGTACCGCTCCCGGAAAGTGACATGCTTCAGACCCTCTCGCCGCTGCACATCATAGCGCGACACCACCCGCCCCGACACGTCAGGGAAATCGGAAGGACGACATAGTGCCAAAATAGTGCGACGAGGCGCGGCGCGTAATTGATGTGGGTCAAAACCCGGCATCAAAAGAGGGAGGGAAGCTGCCGATCTACCGTGCCGATTGGCATCGGCACGGCATTTATGACATGAAAATCAGGCCGCGCGGGAAACCTTGCGGACCGGCCGGCGTGCGGCCGCCGAGGTCCCGTCGGCTCCGGCCCGGCGCCAGTTGGCGACCAGACGGCGCCCCGCCTGATAGACGTGCTCGCGCGCCAGATGTTCGGCCCGGGTACCCTGACCGTTGGCGATGGCATCGAAGAGTTCCGCATGGTCGGAGCAGGACGTGGCCAGCGTGTCGAGATCGTGCCAGCGGAACTTCACACCTTTCAGGAGCGGTATGGACCGGGACTTGCTGATCAGTTCGCTCAGATGGCGGTTCCCCGCGTCGGCGAAGATCGCCTCGTGGAACTCCTCGTTCAGCCGCCCCCATTCGTCCCGGAGCCTGTCGCTCCAATCGGTTTCGTCCAGCAGGACCTCGGTCTCGGCGAGATTCTTGTGGAGAAGGCCGCGGACCCGGTCCGAGATCCCCTTCTCCGCAACAGTCCGCGCCGCCAGGCCTTCCAGGACGGAGCGCGCCGCGTAGACGCCCTCGATATCCTGAACCGAGTAGCAGCGGACCACGTAGCCGCTGTTCGGAACGTAATCCAGCAGTCCCTCGGTCGCGAGGATCGCCAGAGCGGCGCGCACGGGCGTCCGGGATACATTCAGCGAATTGGATATTTCGATCTCGTTGAGCCGCGCGCCCGGCGCGTACTCGCCGTCCAGCACCTTGTCCCGCAAGGCGCGAACGACCGATTGACCACGCGTTGACATAATCATCACCCCATTCATTTCAGGCTCGGCCAACAGACGCCATGCCTTTGCATTCTTTGTACTTCGAGGCCGACATATCTCCTGCCGGCCGGTAGCGTCTCTCCCGTCGCGCCGAAATCTCGGTTCGCGAAGAGCACCATAACACACCCCCTACGCGGAAGGTAGACAGTCGGATGACATTTCTGCAAATATTGGATCCAATCTTGTAATTCAGACCGAACGGCCATTTGCGCGCGCCCGCGCAATCTGCATCGGCCATCGCCAGCAAGGATCCGCCGCATTGGTCAGCGAACCCGAAAAACCGTCCGACTTCAGAATGCGGAACCCGTCAATTAACTTATTATACCTCAATAGGTTATCATCTTTTTCCGACAACATCCTGAAGCCGGTCACCGCTCCCTTCCTGGCCCTTCCGGGCAATGCGCGAGGTGCGATATGGGTCGTGATCGCCGGACTCTTCTTCACCGTCATGACCGCGCTCATCAAGTCGATCGGTGATACAATCCCGGTCGTCCAGATCCTGCTCTTCCGCCAGATCGTGATGACCTTCACGGTCATGCCGGTCCTGATCGCCGGATTTCCGGACATTCTGAAGACCAACCACCTGCCCCTGCACCTCACCCGCGTGCTGTTCGCGCTCATCGCCATGACCTGCGGCTTCACGGCGGTCGTGCATCTCCCGCTCGCCGAAGCCACGGCGCTCGGCTTCGCAAAGAGCCTGTTCGTGACGATCTTCGCACTGATCCTGCTCAGGGAGGTCGCCGGACCGCGGCGCTGGTTCGCCGTCCTGATCGGCTTTGCCGGCGTGCTCGTGATGGTTCAACCCGGCCCCGACGGGCTCAATCTCTATTCCCTCTTCGCCGTCGCCGGCGCGGCATCTGCGGCCGCTGTGATGGTCATCATCCGCAAGGTCTCGCAATTCGACCGCTCCGTGACGATCCTCAGCTATCAGGCCATTCTCGTCGGCGTTCTCATGGTTCCGCCGACAATCATGTACTGGGTCACCCCGAGCCCCAGGGAATGGCTGGTGATGGCGGCGATAGGGGTGCTGTCCGTGTTCGGCCAGCTCGCCAATATCCAGGGCTTCAAGGAAGGCGAGGCCTCGGCAGTGGCGCCGATGGACTATACGAGGCTGGTTTTCGCCGCCCTGATCGGCTTCCTCATCTTCGGCGAAACGCCTGACCTGGCGACTGCAGCCGGCGCCACCCTGATCATCGCCACCTCGCTCTACACGGTGCGCGCGGAAAAGCGGGCCGCCAGCAACAAGGCATAGGCGACGACCTTCCCTTTCGTTCCGATTCACATCCAATTTGCATCCAAATCAAACACAAAACCCTGATTGTATCCAATAATGAGTCTTGGTAATCTTTCCCGAAAGAACAAACAGGGATGGGCTTCACCAATGGACGACGCAAGCATCAAGCAGCAATACGACGCGATCATCGCGCGATCCGGCCTCACGATCCCCGCAGATCGCGAGGAAACCATGCTCGGCACCTACAGGAATGTCCTGAAATGGTCGGAGATGGTCCGCAACCGGCCCCGGCCGGCCACGCTGGAACCGTCCAACGCCTTTTTCCTCGACACGATCACCCGCGCGATCGAAACCCGTTAGGAGCGCCGACATGTCCGACATCAAGGAACTTTCCATCGCCGAACTGGGCAAGGCCTATCGCGACCGCTCCCTCTCGCCGGTCGAGGCGACCCGGGATGCTCTGGACCGGATCTCCGAGCTCAACGGCACCCTGAAGGCCTTCAACACGGTGACCGCCGAACTGGCACTGGACCGCGCGAAGAAAGCCGAGGAGGAGCTAAAGTCCGGGACCGACCTCGGCCCGATGCACGGTATCCCGTTCGGCGCTAAGGACATCTACGATACGGCCGGGATCCTGACCTCCTGCCAGTCGAAGCTGCGCCCGGACGTGATCCCGGAAGCGAACGCCCATTCGGTGCAGAGGCTGCTGGATGGCGGCGCGGTGCTGCTCGGGAAATGCGCGACCATCGAATTCGCCACCGGCGGTCCGAGCGAGGAGACGCTGTTTCCGCCGGCCCGCAATCCCTGGAACGTCGAGCATGTGCCGGGCGGGTCCTCCTCCGGGTCCGGCGCGGCCGTCGCCGCCGGCATGACGCGGATGGCGCTCGGCTCCGACACCGGCGGATCGATCCGGGGCCCGGCGGCCTATTGCGGCACGGTCGGCATCAAGCCGACCTACGGCCGGGTCAGCCGCCGCGGCGTCTTCCCGCTCTCCTTCACCATGGACCATTGCGGTCCGCTCAGCTGGAGCGTCGAGGATTCGGCGATCGCGCTGCAGGCCATGGCGGGCTTCGACCCGCTCGACCCGGCATCGGCGGACGTACCGCTTTCCGACTACACAGCCGGCCTGAAGGATGGCGCGAAAGGCCTCAAGATTGCCTATGTCGCCAACTGGCTCGACGAGGACGAGCACACCAATCCGGAAGTCCGCGCGGCGCTCACGGAGGCGCTCGATACGCTCCGTGCCGAGGGCGCGACGGTCGAGAGCGTCACCCTGCCGTCGCACGAGCTCTTCCACGCCTGCGGCCGCATGATCATCCTCTCCGAATGCTATGCGATCCACGAGAAGGATCTGATGGAACGGCCGGAACTCTATGGCCGCCCGACCCGCGAGCGGCTGATGGCGGGCGCCTTCGTGCGCGGCTCCGACTATGTCGAGGCCCTGCGCATGCGCCGGGAGATGACCATGCAGTTCAATGCCGAGATGTTCGGCAAATACGATGCTGTCATCGCCCCCTGCACCTCGCTCCCGGCCGGTCGCTTCGACGCACAGCCGAACGATCCGCTGGCGCTTTCGGGATACATGACGGTGCCGTTCAACGTCACCGGCAGTCCGGCCATGTCCGTCTGCTGCGGCTTCACCACCGACGGTCTGCCGATCTCCCTCCAGGTGGTCGGCAAGCCGTTCGACGAGGCCATGGTGTTCCGTGTCGGGGCCGCCTACGAGCAGGCGAGCGACTGGCGCAGCCGGCGTCCGCCGCTCACCGCGGCAGGAGCGCTCGCCGCCGAGTGATCACTGCTCGGCGGGACGGCGCCGGGAGGAAGCGCTTTCCTTTCGAAAGACAACCCAGGTGCTGAGCAGCACCAGGCCGGCGCCGGCAAGCACCACCGGCGCCGGCCAATCCCCGAAGGCGAAATAGCCGATCAGGAGCGCCCAGATCATCTTCGTGTACCCCAGCGGTGCGATCGTCGCGGCGGATGCATGGAACAGCGCGCGCGTGGTGATATATTGCGCGACGCCGGACGCGACCCCCATGGCAACCAGCCCCGCCAGCTGGAGCGGCGTCGGTGTCACCCAGTAGAGGAACAGCAGCGGCAGCATCATGGCCGATGACAGCGCCATGAAGAGGAAGACGATCGTCGTCGTCGCGTCGAACCGGCTGAGATGGCGCGCCAGCAACAGGCCGCAAGCACTCATCACCGTGCCCGCGAAACTGTAGATCGCCCCCTCGCGGATCACGTCGCCGCCGGGCCTCACCATGATCATCACGCCGACGAAACCGATCAGCACCGCGAACCACTTGAGCGGCCCGACGGGTTCTTTCAGAAGCGGTACCGAGAGCACGCAGACCACCAGCGGCGCCGCGAAGTTGATCGCCGTCGCGTCCGCCAGCGGCAGGCTGCTGTAACCGAGAAAAATGAACCCGATCGCCCCGCTGACCAAGAGCGCATGCAGCACATGCAACCCCGGGCGCTCGGTCCGGACAGACTTCCAGCCCGCCGTCAGGCCGATAAAGAGCGCAAGCGGCAGGAGCGCGAAAGCGTTGCGGAAGAACATGATCTGCACGACCGGGAAAAGTTCGGTCTGCGCCTTTACCACCCCATTCAGGATGGAAAACACGATCAGGCCGACGAGAGTCAGCAGAATGCCGGTGCGCGCATCCGGGTTGACGATGCGCGCCGGCAAGGCTGGAGCGGGGTCCGTTGACATCGCCCGCCCCGTCAGTAGGTCTGGAAGATCCTCGCGATCTCGTCCGGATCCTTGGTCACCGTGAGGGCGAGGGAGAGCAGGATGCGAGCTTTCTGCGGGTTGAGGTTGTCCGCGATCAGGAAGCCGCATTCCTTCATCTTCGTGCTCGTGAAGGTCCGGCCACTGCCGGCGCGCGTCGACTGCACGACCACGACGCCCTTCTTGACCGCCTCGCGCAGGACCTCCTCGTCGCCCGGCCCGCAGAAGCCCGGCGCGAAGCCCGCGGACACGATCCCCTGGGCCCCGGCCTCCAGGAAGGCCCGGCAAGCAGTGCCGTCCGAACCGGTATAGGCATAGGCGATGTCGACCCGCGGCATGGCGTCGATCGTGCGGATATCAAATTCCGTGTCGGGCGCGTGTTTGCGCAGCGGCTTGCGGTAGAACGCGACCGCATCCCCATCCGCATGGCCGAGACATCCGAAGTCGGGCGTACGGAAGGTCTGCATGCGGTAGGTCGAAGTCTTGGTCACTTCTCGGGCGCACTGGATCTCGTCGTTGAGCAGGGTCATGACGCCCATGCCCTTCGCGTCAGGCGAGCCCGCGGTGCGGATTCCGTTCACCAGGTTGAAGCCGGCATCGGTCGAGAGCGCGCTCGACGGCCGCTGGGAGCCGACCACGACGACCGGGATGTCGGCCTTCACGGTCAGGTGCAGCGCGTAGGCCGTTTCCTCAAGTGAGGCCGTGCCGTGTGTCACGACGATCCCGTCGAGATCCGGGTCCTTTGCCAATTCATCGATCTTCAGCACCAGCTCGCGCCATTCCTTGAAGCCGACCGACGGGCTCGGGATCGCCTGATAGGGCACCGGGACGATTTCGGCGACCTCGTGCACGATCGGGAACATCGCGATGATCTCCTCGATGCCGATCATCTTCTTGTTGGCGCCGTAATCGAGGATGTCGAGCGGGGTCTTGCCGATCGACGCAATGGTACCGCCGGTGCCGATCACCGCGACCTTGGGTTTGCTCATTTTGTACCTATCAGGTTGGTATTACGGAATTATTCCGCCGCGGAGCGGGTGGCCGCAGCGTTCTTGGTGAGGCAGTCGATGACTTCGTCGGTGCTCATGATATCACCGAACGTCAGATAGAAGTTGATGAGCGAGCTGTTGTGCTCCTCGTCGCTGGTCGCGGCATTGCCGTCGGTCACCATGATGGTCTTGAAGTTCGTCATCATGGCGTCGCGCGCCGAGGATTCGCAGCAGACATTCGTGACCGTCCCGGTGATCAGAACCGTGTCGAGCCCTCTCGCGCGCAGGATGTCCGGCAGATCCGAATAGCCGGGCAAGAAAGCCGAGTAGCGGTATTTGAGCACCTTCATGTCGTCCAGCTTCACGTCGAGATCGGCCCAGAGCTCGTGCCCCAGGGTGCCCTCGCTCATGGACTCGATGCGCTTGGCGGTCTTCTCCGGCAGCGTCATCGCATGCAGGTTCGACCAGCTCTCGAGGCAGGACTCGTCATGGGTGTTCTGGATCCAGAAAACCTGCCCGCCGGTCTCGCGGACGGCGGAGGCCAGCCGGTTCACGTTCGGCACGATCTCCCGCGCCATGGTGCAGAGCGCATGGGCAACACCGTCCATCATGAAACCGTTCTGCAGGTCGACCACGACCAGCGCGGTCTTCGCGGGGTCCAGATCTGCAAAGGGATGGGCCGTGCCTCGCCGGGCGACGACGGACTCCACGACACGCTGCGGTATCTCGATCTTGTGCATCTTCACTCTCCCCTTTCTGTTGTGTTTTCAGGCCAGCGCGCTCTCCCGTTCGGGCTTTGCCGCGGGCGGCGCGTCGTCCAGCTTGAAGCAGCGTGCGATCCGCCCCGGACCGAGCGTGACCTCGGGCGGGAGCTGGGCGCGGCATCCGTCGTCCGCGTTCGGGCAGCGCGGTGCGAAGCTGCATCCGGTCGGCAACGAGCGCAGGTCGGGCGGGCTGCCGGGAATGGCCTCGATGTCCTTGCCGCGCATGTTGCCGTGTACGGTCGAGGACAGCATGCCTTTGGTATAGGGGTGCTTCGGGTCGGTCAGGACCTCCTGCACCGTTCCGCTCTCGACGATGCGGCCGGCATACATCACGGCCACTCTGTCGGCGATCTCCGCAGCGACACCGAGGTCGTGGGTAACAAAGATCATGCCCATGCCCATTTCCTGCTGCAGCTTGCGCATCAGGATCAGGACCTGGATCTGCACCGTGGCGTCGAGCGCAGTGGTCGGCTCGTCCGCAAGCAACAGCTTAGGACGGCAGGAGAGCGCGAGCGCGATCATCGCGCGCTGGCGGAGACCGCCGGAGAGCTCGTGCGGATAGGCTTTCAGACGGCGTGCCGCCGACGGCACCTTCACCAGTTCGAGCAGCTCCAGCGCCCGGGCCAGCCCATCCTCTTTCGAGCAGCCCTCGTGCCGGCAGACCGTCTCGGCGATCTGGTTGCCGATGGTGAAGACCGGATCGAGCGCCGTCATCGGCTCCTGGAAGATCATCGCGGCCTTGCCACCGCGGAATGCGGAGAGTTCTTTCCCCTTCAGCGCGAGCACGTCCTGCCCGTCGACCTCGAGCTTGCCGGTGATCTTCGTCCGCCGTTCCGGCAGCAGGCGCATCAGCGCCCGCATGCTGACACTCTTGCCGGAGCCGGACTCCCCGATGATGCAAAGCACCTCGCCATGATTGACCGTGAGGTTCACGTCGTTGACCGCGTTCACCGTCGACTCGCGGCTGACGAATTTGACATTGAGGTCCTTGACCGAGACCAGCGGCGCGGAGGTTTCCATGCTCATGATGCGCTCCTCGCGAGAGTCTTCGTCGCCGGCGCCTCGAGACCGGCGGCCTTCGAATGACCGGATTTCGGCACGAACATGTGGCAGGCGCAGACATGCGCTTTCGGTCCGTCGGTCTCCGGCAGGGACGGTGAGTCCACCTCGCAGATCTTCTCCGCGAAGTCGCAGCGCGTGCGGAAACGGCAGCCGGACGGCGGATTGATCGGGTTCGGCGGATCGCCGACCAGTGGCGGTTCCTCGACCCGATCGTCCGGATCCATCGAGAGACGCGAGGCCAGCAGCGCTGCCGTATAGGGGTGCTTCGGGTTCTCGTAGATCTCGTCCACCGGTCCGATCTCGACCACCTCGCCGAGATACATCACCAGCACCCGGTCGCTCACATACTGCACCACGTTCAGGTCGTGGGAGATGAAGACATAGGTCAGGTTGAAATGGTCCTTCAGATAGCGCAGCAGGTTCAGCACCTGCGCCTCGACCGACTTGTCGAGGGCGGAGACCGCCTCGTCGAGGATCACCACGCGGGGCTCCAGCACCAGCGCGCGGGCGATGTTGATGCGCTGCTTCTGGCCGCCGGAAAGCTCGTGCGGATAACGCGGGCCGAAGAGGCTCGGCTCGAGGCCGACCTTCTTCATCAGCTCCCGCGCCGCCTCCTTCGCCGCCGCCTTGCTCGCGCCGTGCACGGTCTTGCCGTAGGCGATGGAATCCTCCACCGGCATGCGCGGGTTGAGCGAGGAATAGCTGTCCTGGAAGACCATCTGCATCAGACGCCGCATGTCGCGGATCTCCAGGCCGTCCTTCTGACCGACGCCGTCTCCGTCGAAGATCAGCTCTCCGCTGTCCGGAACGATCAGGTGCATCAACAGGCGGGCGAGCGTGGATTTGCCGCATCCGGACTCGCCGACCACGCCGAGGGTCTCGCCCTTCATCACCGTGAAGCTGACCCCGTCGACCGCCCGCACATGCCCGACCGTGCGGTTCAGCACGCCACCGGTGATCGGGAAGTGCTTCTTCAGGCCGCGGGCGATCAGCATCGGCTGCGCTTCGCCGCCACGATCGCGGGCGTCGCGGGTATCGACTTCGGTAAGGGCGGCTTTTGTCTCTGTCATGCTCATGTCTCCGCTCCTTACATCCGGACGTCCATGGCCGAGCGCAGACCGTCGCTGACCAGATTGAAACAGATCGAGGTGATCAGAATGGCGAAGCCCGGCAGGGCGCAGACCATGGGATTGATGTAGATGGCGCCGCGCAGGGTGTTCAGCATCAGCCCCCAGTCCGGCTCCGGCGGGGTCACCCCAAGGCCGAGGAAGGAGAGGCCGGAGGCCAGCAGGATCGAGACGCTGACCATGCTGGAGGCGTAGATCAGGATCGGCCCCAGCACGTTGCCGAGCACGTGCACGCGGATGATGTTGAACGTGCCGGCGCCGGTCGCCCGCGCCGCCTCGACGAAATCGAGGTTGCGGACCTGCGAGGTCGCGGTCTCCGCGATGCGGCAGAGCGGCGGAATGAAGACCAGCGTCAGCGAGGCCATACCGTTGAAGATGCCGCCGCCGAGCGCGCCGGAGATCGCCACCGCCAAGAGGATCGACGGGAAGGCGTAGAAGACGTCGACCGTGCGCATGATCGCCATGTTTGTCCGGCCGCCGACAAAACCGGCGATGACGCCGAGCGACCCGCCGATCAGGGTCGCGGCGAGCACCGGCAGGATGCCCATCGCGAGCGAGATCCGCCCGCCATAGAGCATCCGGGAGAGGATATCGCGACCGAGCTCGTCCGTGCCGAGGAGATGCCCCTGGTAAAGCATCGGCTTCAGCCGCTTGATCAGGCTGGTCTCGTAGGGATCCATCGGCGCGATGAGAGGCGCGAAGATGGCGGAGAGGATGATCAGGGCGACCACGGCGCCGAAGAACAGGGTCATGTAGTCGTAGCGCAGCCGGTATCCGACGGTCTGCCAGTAACTCCGGACCTTGAGCGCCGGAGCACCCTGCTCCGCCGCCGCCTCGGCCTGCATGCTGTTCGCTGTGATGTCGGTCATGTCAGCCCGTCCCTTCGGTTCAGCCGCGCTTGAGGCGCGGATCGACGGCCGTCTGAAGCAGGTCGATCACGAGATTGGTGGCGACGAAGATGATCGCGAGCACGAGGATCGTGCCCTGCAGCACCGGCAGGTCGCGGGTCAGGATCGCCTTGTTCAGGAGGAAACC
Organism: Nisaea sediminum; assembly: GCF_014904705.1. Lineage (NCBI taxonomy): Bacteria > Pseudomonadati > Pseudomonadota > Alphaproteobacteria > Rhodospirillales > Thalassobaculaceae > Nisaea > Nisaea sediminum. The sequence continues at coordinate 33,980 of NZ_JACZCQ010000010.1, read as the reverse complement.
GCTGCCGGGCCAGGTGAAGATGGTCTCGACCAGGATCGAGCCGCCCATCAGGTAGCCGAATTGCAGACCCATGACGGCGAGCACCTGCGGCAGGGCGTTCTTCAGCACATGCAGCAGGATCTCCCACTCCATCAGGCCCTTGGCCCGGAGCGTCTCGACGAAATCCTGGTTCAGCACCTCGGCGACCGCCGAACGGGTGGTGCGGGCGATGATGCCGATCGGGATCAGCGAGAGCGTGACCATCGGCATCAGCAGATAGCGGAAGTGGTTCCATTCGAAGAGGTTGAAGGTGTCGGAGCCGCGCGGCCCCATGCCGGTCGCCGGCAGTACGTTCAGCTCGACGGCGAAGATGATGATGAGGACGATGCCGAGCCAGTAGTTCGGTACGCTGACGCCGATGACGGCAAAGCCGGTGACGGCCCGGTCGGTCGCCGTCCCGACGCGGTAGCCTGCGATCGTGCCAAGGATGAAGGCGAGGGTGAAGGCGATGAGCACGGCGCCGGCGGCGAGCAGGACCGTGTTTCCGAGCGCCTTGACGATCTCGCCCAGAACCGGGCGGCCGGTGGCGATGGACATGCCGAAATCGCCGGTCACGACCTTGCCGAGCCAGATCAGGTACTGCACCGGGATCGGCTTGTCGAAACCGTAGGCTTTCCTGACCATCGCGATGGTCTCTGCGCTGGCATCCTCCGGCAAGAGGGTCTGCAGCGGGTCGCCGGGGGCGATGTAAACCAGGGCGAAGCACACGATGCTGACGCCGAGGGCGATGGGAACTGCATAAAGCAGGCGTCGGATGATATAGGCCGTCACGGTGCCATCTCTCCTGATGGACGCTGCTCTCCGAGGCAGGGGGCCCGGGCGGCATCCTTCCTTTGAGGGGATCCCCGGGCCCGCCCCCCGGAAGGGGAAACGGGCCCGGGACGGTGGGTTCGGATTATTCGACGACGATCGGCGTCAGGTCCTGGAACCAGCTCTGCGCCTGCACGAAGCCTTTGACGTTCGGCGCGATGGCCCGCGGGTTCACATCGTGGGCGACCCACAGCATGGCGGCATCCTCGACCATCATCTCATGCAGCTTGGTGAGCTTTGCCATCCGCACCTTCGGATCGAAGGAGAGATAGATCTCGTCGATCAGGGCATCGACGGCGGGGTTGGAATAGTGCCCCCAGTTCGAGCCCTTCGGCGCATGCTGCTTGGTGTAGACATGCCGGATCAGGGCGCTGAACGGATCCTGCAGCGCGCGGCTGATATTGATGCCGTCGATCTCCGGGTTCTTTTCCCGGCCCGGACGCCCGACATCGAGCAGCGCGTTCCAGTCCATCACCTTCAGCTCGGTGTCGAAGCCGGCCGCATCGAGCTGGCTCTTGACCAGTTCGTTCATCGGCAGCGGCTGCATCTGGCCGGACCCGGAGGTGGAGATGGCCAGCGTGATCTTGCAGGGATAGCAATTGACGCTCTTCAGCAGCTCGGCCGCCTTCGCCGGGTCGTACTCGTACTTGACCGACGGGGTGCCGTGATACGGCGTCGATGGCGGCACATTGGTGTAGCCCTCGACCATGTAGCCGTTCAGCAGCGCCTTGATCTCCGGACGGTTCAGGGCGTAGTTCGCGGCCTGGCGGACTTCCTTGTGCTTGAAGTTCCCGTCGACGAAGTTCAGCTGGTAGGACCAGTTGTGCGGGTAGGGCGCGGTCACGATCGTCATGCCGGCGGATTCGAGCCGGGGAATGGTATCCGGCGACGGCGCCTCGATGAAATCGACCTCGCCGGACAGCAGCGCGGCGGCACGGGTGGTCGCTTCCGGCATCGGGATCAGCACCAGGCGGTCATGCTTCGGGATCCGGTTCGGGTCCCAGTAGCTCTCGTTCTTCACCAGTTCGAGACGCTCCTGCGGCACGACACTGGCAAACTTGTAGGGGCCGGTGCCGGACGGCGCCTTGGCATAGGCCTCGTAATCGTTCTTCAGTTCGGTCAGGCGGCACTTGCTGATCATGAACCAGTAGCTGAGCTGGTACGGGAAAAGCGCGTCCGGCTCCTTGGTCACGATGGCGATGTCATGGGCGCCGAGCACCTCGACATGATCGATGTTGCCCGTGCGGTTCCGGATATCGGCGAACTGCTTCACGTTGAAATGCGGCGCGTCCTCCTTGGAAATGCGCTCGAAGTTCCAGACCACGTCTTCCGGCACGAAATCGCAGCCGTCATGCCACTTCACGCCCTCGCGGAGCTTGATCAGCCAGCGCTTGTTGTCCTTGGGATCGATTTCCCAGGACGTCGCCAGACCCGGCTTGATATCGGCCGCGGTCTCACCCTGGGACAAGTCCCAGAGTACGAGCGTGTCATAGAGATTGTAGCCGACGAAGCGATAGCCTTCGAAGCCCTGGTCGGGCTGGCCGATGGTGATCGGAATGTCCCCGGCGGTCATCGCCACGCGGAGGACCGATTCCGCGTTCGCCGCCTGCCCCGCCATCGCCAGACCGGCGGTGACGGAAACGGCTGCGGCGAGCCTTTTGAGTGTTTTCATTGAGAAGCCTCCTTGTTGTCAGCAAGGCGCCCCGTGTGATCCTGCTACCGGCATGCTCCAGGACGGAAGATGTCGATATTGCGTTGCGATCACATCGCCCTGCAGTCCCTTACCGCACAGCAAATACCATGCCATTACAAATAAATTGTATCCAATCTATCTTTCTGAAGCTCATATGCACGCAAAGAAAGTCCGTCGAGCCAATTGAATCTTTAGCATTTCCCTGACCTACAGCCACCATTTGGAAAACTCGTTCCATAATTTTAGGACCCCAAAGAGCACGAGCGATAGCTCGGGGCGCACGCCCATTTCCGCAGTCAGTGTGCACAATCGTTAATCAGATTGCGCCCTTTCCGGCATGCTTAAAAAATCCACGGCGCGTCAAAAATAAAATCATCCCATTGATTTTCATTATTTTTTTAGAATATCGCCAAACCTGAAAACGATCATTTTTTGTGCATTGCACAAAATTCTTGCCAGACTCGCTGCTTTTTTGGATACAATCCATCCATTCTACGATAAGGCGCATGAGAAGCGCCGGTTTTCCCGGGTATTCCGGACATATGGAGGCGCTGTCATGTCTTACATTCAGGACGATAAGGGAGCGCGGATCGCGTTCCAGAAAATCACCGATATCCTTGGCCTCTCTCTGCCCGCAGATCGCGAGCAGGCAATCTTCGAGGGTTATGTCGGCCTACGCGAAATGGCGGACGGCCTGAGGCGGCCACGGACGGCGGCTTCGGAACCGGCCGGGATCTTCGTCGCCGGCACGATCGGACGGGAGGGCTGGTCATGGGAGGCGTAGCAGACAGCCGGTCAATCGCCGAACTGGGCAAGGCCCTGCGAGACGGTACCTTGACCTCCGTCGCCCTGACCGAAGAGACCCTGGACCGGATCGCGGCGCTGGACGGGCAGATCGACAGCTTCATTACCGTGACCCAGGAACGGGCTTTGGAAGACGCGGCCCGCGCAGACAGGGAACTGAAGGAGGGCATGGACCGCGGTCCGATGCACGGCATTCCCTACGGCCTGAAAGATATCTACGACACGGCCGGGATCCGCACGACATGCCATTCAAAACTGCGCCTCGACAACGTTCCGGCCGCCGACAGCGTCTGCGCGACCAAACTGAAAGACGCGGGCGGCGTGTTGATCGGCAAGCTGGCGACGCACGAATTCGCCTTCGGCGGGCCATCCTTCGACCTGCCCTTCCCGCCGGCCCGCAACCCCTGGAACCCGGCGCACGGGCCCGGAGGCTCCTCGAGCGGATCCGGGGCGGCCGTCGCCGCCGGCCTGCTGCGCACCGCCATGGGCTCCGATACCGGCGGTTCGATCCGCGGCCCTGCCGCTTATTGCGGCACGATCGGGATCAAGCCGACCTACGGACGGGTCAGCCGCCGTGGCGTCTTCCCGCTGTCCTATACGCTCGATCATTGCGGCCCGCTCTCCAAGACGGTCGAGGACGCGGCCATCACCATGCAGTGCATCGCGGGATACGATCCGCTCGACCCGGCCTCGGCGGACGTACCCGTGCCTGATTTCAGTGCAGGTCTCACCGCCGGAGTGAAAGGCATGAAGATCGGCGTGCTCCGTTCCTTCTACCGGGACGCCGAGGGTGTTTCCGATGAAGCCGTGGCCGCGATCGATGCCGCCATGGGCGTCTTGAAAGATCTCGGCGCGGAAGTCGAGGAAGTGCCCGCGGTCTCCTCCTATGCGGATTACAACAATTGCGGACGGGTGATCCTCCTGGCCGAAGCCTATGCGATCCACGAGCAGGACCTGCAGACCCGCCCGCTCGATTACGGCCGGCTGACAATGGAGCGGATCGTTCTCGGCGGCTACCTGACGGCGGCGGATCTGATGCAGGCCCAGCGCCAGCGCCGGGAACTCTGCGAGGAGGTCAATAGCGGCCTCTTCTCGCGCTACGACGTCCTGATCGCCGCGAGCTCGCTCACTCCGGCGCCGCTGATCGACGCGCCGCAGAAAAGCTTCCCGCTGAACTGGCCGATGCAGACCCTGCCCTTCAACGTCACCGGCAACCCGGCGATGTCGATCCCGATCGGCTTCAGCCAGTCCGGGCTGCCGCTCTCGATGCAGATCGTCGGCAAATATTTCGACGAGGCGGCGGTCTTCCAGGCAGGCCAAGCCTTCGAGAAGGCGACCGACTGGCACCAGCGCTGGCCGGACATGAGCGTCGCCGCCGCGGCGTCCGCGGCATGACGCAGCTCGCTGCCGCATCCGTTTTGCTTCCAGACGCAAAAAGGCCCTGGAATGATTGGGCGCGGCGGCAGGATCGGCCGGATGTGTTCCGGCCAACCGGCTGAGTGCAAACGGAGACAGGCCCCTGCTTCTGGAAGCCGGACCGTCCGATCACATCCGGCCGGCATGTGCACGACTGGCATCGATGACAGGGCCGCCGTCGATCCGGTGCGCCTCATATATGCCAAAGGGCGAGCCCAGGGGAGGTTCGCCCGGGCGGAATATGGAATCGCTGTTCGCTCACGTTCTCGGGCTATCGATCAACGGGTTGGGTTTCGCCAGCGTACGGAGGCTGGAAAGATCGTTGAGGCGAACGGTCGCCCCATCCACTTCGACGCCATATGGTTTCAATGTGTTGAAGGCCCGCGACAGGTTCTCCGGCGTCATGCCGAGCTGCGAGGCCAGAATCCGCTTGTCGTCCGGCAACTCAAGACTTCCATTGCCTCCCTGATCCTCATGAAACCTGATGAGGCGATTCGCGAGGCGCTCAACCGCGGTCCGGAGTTTCAGGTCCTTGTACTCCTTGACGACGCTGCGATACGTGCTTGCCAATTCAACCACGACGGCGCGGGCAAAGCCTGCATCCTCGCGGAAGATCGTGCGGACATTCTCGGAGGGAATGAGCAGTACCTTCGACTTCTCCCGCGTCCGCGCGGACATGAGATAGACGGCATCCTTGAGAACCGCCGCCAGAATGAACGTGCCAACGGGCCGGACAATGCTCATCGTCGCTTCGCGGCCATTCGACTTGGCGAAGAGTTCAACCGATCCCTCGATCACCACGTAGAGAAAATCCGCCGGATCGCCTTCGGTAATCAGTTCGAGCTGTGCCGGAAAGGTCTGCAGATAGGCCGCGCGCATCAGCGACTCGAAGCTCTCGGCGCTCATGCTCTCGAAGAGACCGAGTTCCCGCACCTGCGGCAGGTCGGATGACCGCATAGTACCCCCTCAAGAGATCGTTAATTGATTTTTATCAAGCCTCTTCACGACATTCTTAGCATCGATATCCGCTCCCTTCAAACGCGCCGGTTGATCGGAAGCCTGACCACCTCTTGAGGCCTTTCCGCGCGCCTCTTGTTTGTTAGGCAATCCCCGCATTCGTTGATTCAGATCAATCTGGCCCAAGAAACAATAGCTGATCCTCGACCCGTTTCGTAGTGACCGGCGGCGCAAAGCCGCGTTGAAGAAGGGGTAGGATCAATGCATTCCTTGAGTGGGGTAACCCCCGGAAAGCAGAACAAGATCCTCGGCATGAGCACGTTGGCGTTTACCGCCTGCTTTGCCGTCTGGACAATTTTCTCAATCCTCGGTGTCCGTATCAAACAGGAACTCGGACTGACCGATACCGAGTTCGGCATCCTGGTCGCGACTCCGGTGCTCACCGGGTCCGTCAGCCGGATCTTCCTCGGCGTCTGGACCGAGCAGTATGGCGGCCGCCTGATCTACACGCTGCAGATGCTGACAACCGCCGTGGCGGCCTTTCTCCTATCGAAAGTCTCGACCTATCCGATGTTCCTCGTGGCGGCCCTCGGGGTCGGCCTCGCAGGCGGTTCCTTCATCGTCGGCATCGCCTACGTATCGCGCTGGTACCCGAAGGACAAGCAGGGCACGGCCCTCGGTATCTTCGGCGTCGGCAACGTGGGCGCGGCGGTGACCAACTTCGCCGCGCCGTTCGCGGTCGTGGCGCTCGGCTGGCAACAGACTGCGCAGCTCTACGCGGTCATTCTCGCTGTCATGGCCATCGTCTTCTATCTGACGACCGAAGATGATCCGGCCCACAAGGAACGCAAGGCACGTGGAGAGAAGGCACCAAGCGCACTGATGCAGCTTGAGCCACTCCGCAAGCAGCAGGTCTGGCGCTTCGCGCTCTACTACTTCTTCGTGTTCGGTGCCTTCGTCGCCCTGGCCCTCTGGCTGCCGCGGTACCTGATCGGCGTCTACGGCCTCGACCTCAAGACCGCCGGCATGCTGGCCGCCGTCTATGCGGTCCCGGCCAGCCTGTTCCGGGCCTATGGCGGCTACCTGTCCGACCGCTACGGTGCCCGCGCGGTCATGTATTGGACGCTGGGCGTGTCCCTGATCTGTCTCTTCATGCTGTCCTATCCCAATACGGACTACATCATCCACGGCATCACGGGGGAGATCGCGTTCTCGACCCGGATGGGACTGGTGCCGTTCGTCGTGACGGTGTTCGTGCTCGGGTTCTTCATGTCGCTGGGCAAGGCAGCCGTCTATAAGCACATCCCGGTCTATTATCCGGAGCATGTCGGCTCAGTCGGCGGTCTGGTCGGCATGATCGGCGGCCTCGGCGGCTTCGTGCTCCCGATCACCTTCGGCGTGATGAACGACCTGATCGGTGTCTGGACCAGCTGTTTCATGCTGCTCTTCGGCATCGTCGCCGTGGCGCTGTGCTGGATGCATTTCTCGATCCGCGCCATGGAACGCGAAGCCGTGGGCAAGGAGCTGTCCTCCCTGCCCGAGTTCCCGGAGATGCAGCATATCCACTCCGAGGAAAAGCACGGCCGTGGTACCGGCGCGCTGATCACCGACTGGCGGCCGGAAGAACCGGATTTCTGGAAGACAACGGGCAACAAGATCGCCCAGCGTAACCTCTGGATCTCGATCCCCTGCCTGTTGCTCGCCTTCTCGGTCTGGCTGGTCTGGAGCGTGGTGGTGGCGAAATTGCCCGCCATCGGCTTCAACTACAGTACGGACCAGCTGTTCTGGCTGGCCGCCCTGCCCGGCCTCTCCGGCGCCACGCTTCGGATCTTCTACTCCTTCATGGTGCCGATCTTCGGCGGCCGTCTCTGGACGACCCTGACGACGGCCTCGCTGCTGATCCCGGCCTTCGGCATCGGCTACGCGGTGCAGGATCCCAATACGCCGTACCTTATCTTCCTGGTGCTGGCCCTGCTCTGCGGTTTCGGCGGCGGCAACTTCGCCTCCTCGATGGCCAATATCAGCTTCTTCTTCCCGAAGGCGCAGAAGGGTAACGCGCTGGCCCTCAATGCAGGTCTCGGCAACGCGGGCGTCAGCGTCATGCAGTTCGTGGTTCCCCTGGTGATCACCGCCGGCGTGTTCGGCGCGATCGGTGGCGAGCCGCAGCAAATGTCCGGCGGCGCACAGCTCTGGCTGCAGAATGCCGGCTTCGTCTGGGTGCCTTTCCTGCTCGTCACCACGGCGCTCGCCTGGTTCGGCATGAACGACATCGCCTCGGCGAAGGCCTCCTTCAAGGACCAGGCCGTGATCTTCCAGCGCAAGCACAACTGGATCATGTGCTGGCTCTATACCGGGACCTTCGGATCCTTCATCGGCTACTCGGCGGGCTTCCCGCTGCTGGCGAAGACCCAGTTCCCGGAAATCGACTCCCTGCAGTTCGTCTTCCTCGGGCCGCTCGTCGGTGCCCTCAGCCGGGCCGCGACCGGGTGGATCTCGGACAGGTTCGGCGGTGGCCGGGTCACCCTCTACACCTTCGTGCTGATGATCGCGGCGGTGGCGGGCGTGCTCTACTTCCTCGGCATCAAGGATCAGCCGGGTGCGTTCTGGGGCTTCTTCGCGATGTTCATGGTGCTGTTCTTCGCCACCGGCATCGGCAACGCCTCAACCTTCCAGATGATCCCGATCATCATGCGCAGCGAACTCGAGCATCTGATGCCGGGCCTCAATCCGGCGGAGCGGCTGCGTCAGGCTGAGAAGGAATCCGCCGCCATCATCGGCTTCACCTCGGCGATCGCGGCCTATGGCGCCTTCTTCATCCCGAAGGCCTACGGCTCCTCGATCAAGCTGACGGGCGGACCGGAACTGGCGCTCTGGGGCTTCCTGATCTTCTACGTCAGCTGCGTGCTGCTGACATGGTTCGTCTACACCCGCCGGGGCGGCCTGCTGCATGACATCGAACGCGGGATCGCTCCCCGTTCGCCCAGTGCAGCTCCCGCTCAATAGGAGGAAAACATGAGTCAATTTCTCGACCGGATGAACTTCCTCTCCTCGAAAACCGCCGGAACCTTTTCCGAGGGCCACGGGGTGACCACGAACGAAGGACGGGAGTGGGAGGAGAGCTACCGCAAGCGCTGGCAGCACGACAAGATCGTGCGTTCCACGCACGGGGCGAACTGTACCGGCTCCTGCTCCTGGAAGATCTATGTGAAGGGCGGGATCGTCACCTGGGAAACCCAGCAGACGGACTACCCGCGGACCCGCCCGGATCTTCCCAACCATGAACCCCGGGGCTGCTCGCGCGGTGCCAGCTACAGCTGGTACATGTATTCGGCGAACCGGGTGAAGCATCCGCTGATCCGCTCAAGGCTGCTGAAGCTCTGGCGGGCGGAGCGGGCCACGAAAACGCCGGTCGCCGCCTGGGCGGCGATCCAGGAGGACGAGGCAAAGCGGCGCGACTATACCAAGATGCGGGGCCATGGCGGCTTCGTGCGCGCCAAGTGGGCGGAGGTGAACGAGATCATCGCCGCCGCCAACGCCTACACGGCGAAGAAGTGGGGACCCGATCGCGTGATCGGGTTCTCCCCGATCCCCGCGATGTCGATGGTCTCCTACGCGGCCGGCTCGCGCTACCTGTCGCTCCTCGGCGGCGTCTGCATGTCGTTCTACGACTGGTACTGCGACCTGCCGCCGGCCTCGCCGATGACCTGGGGCGAGCAGACCGACGTTCCGGAATCCGCCGACTGGTACAATTCCGGCTATCTGATGCTCTGGGGCTCGAACGTGCCGCAGACGCGGACGCCGGACGCGCACTTCTATACCGAGGTGCGCTACAAGGGCACCAAGTCGGTCGTGGTCTCGCCGGATTATTCCGAGGCGGCCAAATTCTCCGACCGCTGGCTGCATCCGAAGCAGGGCACCGACGCGGCGCTTGCGATGGCGATGGGCCACGTCATCCTGCGCGAGTTCCATCTCGACCGGCAGGCGGAGTATTTCGAGAAATACTGCCGGCAGTACACCGACATGCCGCTCCTGGTCCGTCTGGTCGAGAAGAACGGCCATTACGTGCCCGACCGGCTGCTGCGCGCGTCCGATTTCAAGGACGGGCTCGGCGAGAAGAACAATCCGGACTGGAAGACCGTCTCGGTCGACGCCAAGAACGGAAAGATCGTCGTGCCGCACGGCTCGATCGGCTTCCGCTGGGGCGAACAGGGCAAGTGGAACCTCGAGGAGAAGGATTCCTCGGGTAGCGAGACCGACCTGAAAATGAGCCTGGTGCTCGACCAGGATCACGACGAGGTAGTCGAGGTCGCGTTCCCCTATTTCGGCAACCGCGAGCACGATCACTTCGAAGGTACCGATCACGCCAGCGTCCTGCCACGCGCGGTGCCGGCCAAGAAAGCCGAGCTCGCTGACGGCGAGGCGCTCGTCGCGACGGTGTTCGACCTGTTCGCCGCGAACTACGGTCTCGACCGCGGTCTCGGCGGGGCGAATGTCGCCAGGAGCTTCGACGAGAACGAACCCTACACCCCGGCCTGGGCGGAAAAGATCACCGGCGTGCCGCGCGACCATATCATCGAGGTGGCCCGTGAATTCGCCAGCAATGCGGAAAAGACCAACGGCCGGTCCATGGTCATTCTCGGCGCCGGTCTGAACCACTGGTACCACATGGACATGAACTACCGGGGGATCATCAATCTCCTGGTCATGTGCGGCTGCATCGGTCAGTCCGGCGGCGGCTGGAGCCACTATGTCGGACAGGAGAAGCTGCGCCCGCAGACCGGCTGGCTGCCGCTCGCCTTCGGCCTCGACTGGAACCGTCCGCCGCGGCACATGAACTCGACCTCCTTCTTCTACGCGCACACCGACCAGTGGCGCTACGAGACCCTGAAGGTCGACGAGATCCTGTCGCCGACGGCACCGGAAGGGCCGTGGGACGCCACGCTGATCGACTACAATATCCGGGCCGAGCGGATGGGCTGGCTGCCCTCCGCGCCGCAGCTTAAGACCAACCCGCTCGCCGTCGCGAAGGCGGCTGCGGAAAGCGGCAAGGAAGCGCCGCAATATATCGCCGAACAGCTCAAGTCCGGCGGGCTCGAGATGTCCTGCGAGGACCCGGACGATCCGGCCAACTGGCCGCGCAACATGTTCGTCTGGCGTTCCAACCTTCTGGGTTCCTCCGGCAAGGGGCACGAGTATTTCCTGAAGCACCTGCTCGGCACCTCGCACGGGGTGATGGGCAAGGACCTCGGCGAGGAAGGCCGCCAGCGCGCCAGGGAAGCCGTCTGGCACGACGACGCGCCGGAAGGAAAGCTCGACCTGCTGGTCACGCTCGACTTCCGCATGTCCACCACCTGCGTCTACTCGGACATCGTTCTCCCGACCGCGACCTGGTACGAGAAGAACGACCTGAACACCTCGGACATGCACCCCTTCATCCACCCGCTGACCGGTGCCGCGGACCCTGCCTGGGACGCGAAGTCGGACTGGGAGATCTTCAAGGGGATCGCCAGGACCTTCTCCGAGGTCGCACCGGAAGTACTCGGCGTCGAGAAGGACATCGTCATGGTGCCGATCCTGCACGACACTGCGGGCGAGCTTGCCCAGCCGCTGGACGTGAAGGATTGGAAGGCCGGCGAGACCGAACCGATGCCGGGCAAGACCATGCCGAACGTGGCCGTGGTCGAGCGGGACTATCCCAACCTCTACAAACGCTTCACCGCGCTTGGCCCGCTGATGGACAAGCTCGGCAACGGCGGCAAGGGGATGTCCTGGAACACCCAGCACGAGGTCGAACTGCTGAAGCGGCTCAACGGCGAGGTCACCGAGGAAGGTCCGACAAAAGGCCGGCCGAAGATCGAGTCGGACATCGACGCGACCGAGGTCATCCTGACCCTCGCACCGGAAACGAACGGCGAGGTCGCGGTCAAGGCCTGGGAGTCCCTCTCCAAGGTAACGGGACGCGAGCACGCCCATCTGGCCCTGCCGAAGGAGGACGAGAAGATCCGCTTCCGAGACGTGGTCGCACAGCCGCGCAAGATCATCTCCTCGCCGATCTGGTCGGGCCTCGAGTCCGAAAAGGTCTGCTACAACGCGGGCTACACCAACGTCCACGAGCTGATCCCCTGGCGCACCCTCTCCGGCCGCCAGCAGCTCTACCAGGATCACCTCTGGATGCGGGCCTTCGGCGAAGCGTTCTGCGTCTATCGCCCTCCGATCGACACCAAGTCGGTGAACCCGATGATCGAGAGCAGGACCGACGGCAAGCCGCACGTGGTGCTGAACTTCATCACCCCGCACCAGAAGTGGGGCATCCACTCCACCTACAGCGACAACCTGATGATGCTGACGCTGAACCGGGGCGGTCCGGTGGTCTGGATTTCCGAGGAGGACGCCGCGGCCGGCGGTATCGCCGACAACGACTGGGTCGAGGTCTACAACCTCAACGGGGCGATCGTGGCCCGGGCCGTCGTCTCCCAGCGCATGAAGGTCGGAACGATCTACATGTACCACGCGCAGGAGAAGATCGTGAACACGCCGGGCTCGCAGCTTACGGGCCAGCGCGGCGGGATTCACAACTCGGTCACGCGGGCGATCACCAAGCCGACCCACATGATCGGCGGCTACGCCCAGCAATCCTACGGTTTCAACTACTACGGCACGGTCGGCGCCAACCGCGACGAGTTCGTCATCGTCCACAAGCTGGACAAGGTGGACTGGATGGAAGGTCCGTATGTCGAAGGTCAGTCGGCACATCCCAAGGAGGCCGCAGAATGAAGATCCGCGCACAGATCGGCATGGTGCTGAACCTGGATAAATGCATCGGGTGTCACACCTGCTCCGTCACCTGCAAGAACGTCTGGACGAACCGCGAGGGCGTCGAATACGCCTGGTTCAACAACGTCGAGACCAAGCCGGGTGTCGGATATCCCAAGGAATGGGAGAACCAGAAGAAATGGAACGGCGGCTGGGTCCGCAAGGCCAATGGCCGGATCCAGCCGAAGATGGGCCCGAAATGGCGCATCCTCGCCAAGCTCTTCGCCAACCCGGACCTGCCGGAGATCGACGACTATTACGAGCCGTTCGACTTCGACTACGACCATCTGCAGACGGCGCGCGAAAGCCAGACCATGCCGACCGCCCGTCCCCGCTCGCAGATCACCGGAGAGCGGATGGAGAAGATCGAATGGGGCCCGAACTGGGAGGAGATTCTCGGTGGCGAGTTCTCCAAGCGCTCGAAGGACTACAATTTCGAGGGCGTCGAGAAGGAGATCTACGGCCAGTTCGAGAACACCTTCATGATGTACCTGCCGCGGCTCTGCGAGCATTGCCTCAACCCGACCTGCGTCGCGGCCTGCCCCTCGGGCGCCATCTACAAGCGCGAGGATGACGGCATCGTCCTGATCGACCAGGAGAAGTGCCGCGGCTGGCGGATGTGCGTCTCCGGCTGTCCCTACAAGAAAATCTATTACAACTGGTCTTCGGGCAAATCGGAGAAGTGCATCTTCTGCTATCCGCGCATCGAGGCCGGGCAGCCGACGGTCTGTTCCGAAACCTGCGTCGGGCGGATCCGTTATCTCGGCGTCGTGCTCTACGACGCGGACCGGATCTCGGAAGCCGCTTCGACCGGCAACGAGCAGGACCTCTACGCCGAGCAACTCAAGGTCTTCCTCGATCCGCACGATCCGAAGGTGATCGAGCAGGCGCGCAAGGACGGGGTGCCGGAAGCCTGGCTCGAGTCCGCGAAGAAATCGCCGGTCTACAAGATGGCGATGGAATGGAAGGTCGCCTTCCCGCTGCATCCGGAATACCGGACTCTGCCGATGGTCTGGTACATCCCGCCGCTTTCCCCGGTCCAGTCCGCCGCTGAAGCCGGCAAACTCGGAACCGAAGGCGACATGCCCGACGTCCGCTCCCTCCGCATCCCGGTGCGCTATCTCGCCAACCTGCTGACGGCGGGCAAGGAGGAGCCGGTGATCTCCGCCCTCGAACGCATGCTGGCCATGCGCTCCTACATGCGGGCCAAAACCGTCGACGGGGTCGAGAACGAGGCGATCGCGAAGCGGGTCGGCCTCACCAAGGCGATGATCGAGGACATGTATCACATCATGGCCATCGCCAATTACGAGGACCGCTTCGTTATTCCGACCAGCCATCGCGAGGTCTCGGAAGACGCCTACGACGTGCGGGGCGGCTGCGGCTTCTCGTTCGGCAACGGCTGCTCCGGCGGGGCGTCGGACCTCGATCTGTTCGGTGCCAAACGGAAGAAGCGGGTGGAAACGCCGACGGACGTATTCTGAGGAGAATGAGATGTACAAATCCCTGAAAGCGATTTCCGCACTGCTTTCCTACCCGAGCGCGGAGCTCCAGGCGGCGGTTCCGGAACTGAAGAAGGCCATCGCCACCGACCCGCTGCTCGACAGCAAGGCGTGTGCCGCCGTCGCAGCGGTTGCGGACGATATTGCCCGGCGAGACCTTTACGACGCGCAGGAACGCTATGTCCTGCTGTTCGACCGGACGCGCTCGCTCTCCCTGCATCTCTTCGAGCATGTCCATGGCGAGAGCCGGGACCGCGGCCAGGCCATGGTCGACCTGAAGTCGATGTACGAGGCGAAGGGTTGGGACATCTCGGCGCGCGAGCTGCCGGATTACCTGCCGCTCTTCCTCGAGTTCCTCGCCCTCTCGAACCGGGAGGAGGTGCGGGAGCTGCTGGGGCAGACGCTGCACATCCTGACCGCGCTGAGAGAGCGGCTGGTGAAACGGGACTCGATCTATGCCGGCCTCTTCACGGTGCTGGAAACGATCGCCGGCGGCAAACCCGACCGGGATCTTCTGAAGCAGCTCCTGAGCGTGCCCGAAGACGATCCGGAGGATCTCGAGGCGCTCGACAAGATCTGGGAAGAGGAAGCTGTGACATTCGGCGGCAATGCCGGCGAGGGGGCCTGCGGGCCGGACCGCCTGCAGCGTCAAATCAGGGCGGCGGACCGCCGGCCCGTCGATCCCGCGGCATCCGCGGGCCAGCTGGGAGGCTAGGGCAATGAGCGAGTACATCAACACACTGCTGTTCGGCATCTATCCTTACATCGCCCTCGCGGTGCTCGCCCTCGGCAGCATCATCCGCTACGACCGAGAGCCCTATACTTGGCGCTCCGGGTCGAGCCAGCTGCTGCGGCGGCGTCAGCTCATGGTCGGCTCCGTGCTGTTCCATGTCGGCGTGCTGGTGATCTTCTTCGGTCATCTGGGCGGGCTGCTGACACCGATCTGGATCTTCGACGCCCTCGGGATCAGCCACGGCGCGAAACAGCTTCTCGCGGTCGTCGCCGGCGGCATCGCCGGAATCATGGCGATCGTCGGCGCGACGCTCCTCGTGCATCGCCGCCTGTTCGATGCCCGGGTGCGCGCGGCTTCCAGCACCAGCGACACGCTGATCATCGTCCTGCTCTGGCTGCAGCTCGCCCTCGGCCTCGCCACCATTCCGGTTTCGCTCGGCCATCTCGACGGGCACGAAATGGTCCGCTTCATGTCCTGGGCCCAGGGGATCTTCACCTTCGACCCGGCAGCATCGAGCTACATCGCGGGCACGCACCCGATCTTCCAGCTCCATCTCTTCCTCGGGCTGACGATCCTGCTGCTGTTTCCCTTCACCAGGCTGGTCCACATGCTGAGCGTGCCGGTGCGCTATCTCTGGCGTCCGGGCTACCAGGTTGTGCGCAGCAAGGGCGCAGGCCGGGCCCATCCGGCGGAGTGACGGCGATGTCAGCCTGTACATGTTCACCGACCGAAAGCAGCGCCGCCTCCGCGGCGCTGCCCGGTGCCATCACAATCGGCGGCACGGTCATTTCCGCCGACGAGATCATGCGCGAAGCGCAGAACCATCCGGCGGAAGAGCTTGCGGACGCCGCCTGGGACGCCGCACGGGCCCTCACTGTTCGCGAACTGCTGCTGCAGGAAGCGGACAGGCAGGAACCCGACGGAAGTTCCGAAGGTTCAACCGACGAGCGGATCCGGGCGCTGATCGAGCGGGAGGTCGAGGCCCCGCTTGCCGGCGAGGCCGAATGCCGGCGCTTCTACGAAACGAACGCCCACCGGTTCCGCTCGGAAGCGATCTATCTGGCGAAACATATCCTGCTGCCGGTCGAAGGCGAGGGCGACGAAGCACGGGTTCGCGCCGTGGCGGACGGCATCATCGCGCATCTGACCGAGCGTCCCGGCGACTTCGCGGCGATGGCGACCGAATATTCCGCCTGCCCGTCCTCGGGTCAGGGCGGCTCGCTCGGCCAGATCACGCGCAGCTCGGTGGTGCCGGAGTTCGAGGAACCCTTGCGGACGGCCGAGGAAAACGCGCTGCTGCCGGAGCCCGTGCGGAGCCGGTACGGCTATCATGTGATCTATCTGGAGAAACGCATCCCCGGCGCGCAGCTTCCATTCGAGGCGGTGCGCGAGCGTATCGCCGCCTGGCTTGAAGCCTCGAGCTGGTCGCGGGCCGTCTCCCAGTATATCGGCATCCTCGCGGGCCGCACCGAGATCGACGGTATCGATCTCGACGGCACGGACTCGCCTCTGGTGCAGTAGGAGGCGCTGTCATGCTCAAAGACCTGCTGCACCACAACGTCCGCTGGGCCACGGAGAAGCGCGAGGAGGATCCGAACTACTTCCGCCGCCTCTCCGCGCTGCAGCGCCCGGAATATCTCTGGATCGGCTGTTCCGACAGCCGCGTCCCGGCCAATGTGATCACCGGGCTCGAGCCGGGTGAGGTCTTCGTGCACCGGAACATCGCCAATCTCGTCCATCGCGGCGATATGAACCTGCTCTCGGTCGTGGAATTCGCGGTCGAGACCCTGGAGGTCAGACACATCATCGTCTGCGGCCATTACGGCTGCGGCGGCGTGCGCTCCGCGCTGGACGGCCATCGTCACGGCATCGTCGATCACTGGCTGCAGCCGATCCGCGACGTCGCCGAAGCGAACGAGCAGGAGCTCACCATCATCGAAGGCAAGGAGCCGCGCCTCGACCGGATCTCGGAGTTAAGCGTTGTCGCCCAGGTGAGCAGTCTCGCGCGCACGCCGATCATCCAGTCCGCATGGGCCCGCGGCAAGGATGTCGCCATTCACGGCTGGATCTACGGTCTGAGCGACGGATTGATCCGGGATCTGGAATGCGGCGCGACAGGACAAGAAACGAGTGGCCGGGCGGGAGGATGTGCTCATGCCTAGAGATATCGTTGAAGACAATTGTGGATGTGACCGGTTTCTCAGCGACTGTCCGCAGATGATGAGTGTCGCGGCTGCCGAGAAGCTCGCTCAATCCCTTGCCGACCGGATCAGGGAGACGGAGCTGGTGTCCCTGGATCAAGCCGTCGGCCGAACGCTGGCGCGCGATCTGTCGGCGCCGCGCGGCATGCCGTTCTTCGACGGCTCGGCGATGGATGGCTATGCGGTGCGTCTTTGCGAACTCGACGGTGAGGCCCCCTGGCGACTTCGGGTCACGGCGGAGATACCGGCCGGCACGACGATGACTGGCGCCGCCGAGTCCGGTGCCATGCGTATCTTCACGGGTGCGGCGCTTCCGGACGGCTACGATGCCGTCGTGATGCAGGAAGACTGCGTCCGGACAGGCGATTTCATAAGTATCGAAAGACGACCCGCGCCCGGCGAAAATGTCCGCCGCGCGGGCAGTGATCTTGCCCGCGGTACGGTGCTCGTGCAGGCCGGAACCCGGATCGCGCCCAGGCATGTCGGCCTGCTGGCGGCCAACGGGTATTCCGCGGTCAATGTCATCAGGCGCCCGCGCATCGCACTCCTGTCGACAGGTGACGAACTCGCCGAGGCCGGCCGGAAACTGTCGAAGGGCCAGGTCTACGACGCGAACAGACCGATGCTTCTGGCGATGCTCAAGGAGGCGGGAGCGGAGGTAGAGGATGGCGGCACCCTGCCGGACACTCCTGAACGGACAGCCGCACGCTTCACCGAGCTCGCGGGACGGTTCGACGCGGTGATCTCGACCGGTGCCGTGTCGGTCGGGGACCATGACCATGTGAAGGCGGCCTTCCGGCATGCCGGGGGATCGATCCTGCAATGGCGCGTGGCGATGAAACCCGGCAAACCGGTCGTCTTCGGGCGCCTCGGCGCCATGGCCTTCGTCGGCCTGCCGGGCAACCCCTACGCGGCCTATGTGGGAGCCGGGCTTTTTGTCCTTCCCCTTGTCCGCAGCCTGACGGGAGCGCCGCCGAAGCCCTTTGCGCCCCTGCAGGCGGTCGCCGGCTTCGAAATACGGAAGAAGCCCGGCCGCGCGGAGTTCCTCCCCGTCCGCATGGCCGGCAGCGACCCTTCCGGCCTTCCGGTCGTAGTGGCGCAGCGCCAGACCAGTTCCGCAACGCTGTTTCCGCTCTCCGAGGCCGACGGAATTGTGATCCTACCCGCCGAGACGGAGGCGACCAGAGCCGGTGACCTCCTTCAGCTCCGGCTGTTCTGCTGAACCGGTAAGGATGTCTCCGATGGCAACCGACACGGACCGCGCCGCGACTTTTCCCAGACTGGCATTCTTCAATCAGGGTTTCCGCCCCTTTTTCCTTGGGGCCGCGCTCTGGGCGGCCGCCTCCATGCTGGTCTGGATCGGGTTTCTGGCCGGCGGCTTTCCGCTCCCTGGTAATCTCGGAGCCGTGGACTGGCATGTCCATGGCCTGCTCTTCGGTTATACCGGCGCGGTGATCGGCGGCTTTCTGCTCACCGCAATCCCGAACTGGACCGGCCGCCTTCCGCTCTCCGGCTGGCGGCTCGCGGTCCTGTTCGCGACCTGGGTCGCCGGGCGGCTGGTCGTCTCTCTCCCCTGGGGACTCCCGCCGGTCGTGGTCGCCACGATCGACCTTTCCTTCCCCCTGCTCCTGATTGCCGCAGCGGCCCGAGAACTGATCGCCGGCAACAACCGGCGAAATCTCCGTGTCCTAATCCTGGTCGCCCTCTTTGGCGCATCGAACGCTTTGTTCCACTGGGAGATCTGGCTGAACGGCGCCGCGGACCTTTCGATCCGGCTTGGCCTTTCCTCCGTCCTATTGCTGATCCAGTTAGTCGGGGGCCGCGTGGTTCCGAGTTTCACGCGCAATTGGCTGGCCAAGCGCAACGCCATCCGCGTTCCGGCGCCGTTCGGCCACTTCGACATGGCCACCATCGCTGTCTCGGCCGGGGCCCTGCTGCTCTGGACAATCATTCCCGACGCGTTCTGGAGCGGCGCCATCCTCGTGATCGCGGGCCTCTTGAATTGCATCCGCATCGGAAGGTGGGCCGGGGGCAGGACGCTCGGGGACCCCCTGGTGGCGATCCTGCATCTCGCTTTCGCCTTTCTTCCGCTTGGGTTCCTCGCAATGGGCATGTCGACCATTGTGCCGGATTCCGTTCCGGCAAACGCGGCGGTCCACGCTTGGACGGCGGGTGCGATCGGGCTGATGACGATGGCCATCATGACACGGGCGTCGCTCGGTCATACAGGCCAGCCATTGAAGGCCGACAGGACGATCACGGCGATCTACCTGCTGTTGTTTACGAGCATCGTGTTCCGGATCCTGTCGCCCTATGCGGATGACGGAACGCTGCTTCTCCATGGTGCGGCGGCTTGCTGGATCGGTGGTTTTGTTCTCTTCATCGCAAGATTTTCGAGAGCATTCTTCCGCGCTTCCTGAAAACACTGAACAGTGCACCCGAGATTCAGGTAACACTCATGACTCGGCTCGCGCGCCCGAGCGGACCGCTTTGATCGCCTTATTTTTCAAATAGTTAACATAACGTCTGAATACTCGTTCAGATTCATTGCGCGATGCAGATACAGACAACGTGGTTGCTCAACTAAGCTCCATGCATGCGCGACAATCGAACAACCGACGTTCAGGCAGACAGCCGATCGCCGCCAATTGTTGCGCCAGCACGTAGGGCACCTCTATCCCGTCTGGCCTGATCGAAGACGGCACCTACTCCGATGAGAACAGGTCTTTCATATCCGACCTGACCGATACCCGCGGCAAGTTCGGCGAGAGTGCCGGTCCATCGGCGTTCTTCCGGCCGACTGATATCGCGAGCAATGGCGACGGACGTGTCGGGCGACATGCCGGCGTGGATGAGGTGAGCGGAAATACGCCCGGCTGTCCGACCTCCCATATAGAAGAGCGTGGTCGCAGCGGGGTCGGCGAGCCCTTTCCAGTCCAGCTCTTCGGGGAGCCCGCCGTTTCGCGAATGGCCGGTTACGAAGCGAACCGACTGCGCCTGCTCCCGGTGCGTCAGCGAAATACCGAAGGCGGACGCCATGGCCATGCCCGCCGAGATTCCAGGCACGACCGATACCGGTATCCTGGCCCGCTCCAGTTCCGCGATTTCCTCCCCGGCCCGGCCGAAGATCATCGGATCGCCGGATTTGAGCCGGACCACATGCTTTCCTTGTCCAGCGAGCTTTACCATCAGCGCGTTGATGTCCTCCTGGCGGCAGGAGGAGCGCCCTCCGCGCTTGCCGACGAGCATCCGCTTCGCTTCGCGGCGCGCCATTTCGAGCACCTCGTCGGAGACCAGATCGTCGAACAGGATGACGTCGGCCGACTGCAGGGCGCGGACGGCTTTCATGGTCACGAGTTCCGGATCGCCCGGTCCGGCACCGACGAGGGTTACCCGCCCATTGGTTCCGTTATCGGCCGGTCCGGCGATGGCGGCGCTTTCTTCCGCATCGCTCAGCGGGGGATGGCCGGTGAAGCACCGGTCGACAAAGCGATCCCACGCGGCGCGGCGTTGGGGACCGGGTGCGAAACGGGCCATGACCTCCGACCGGATGCGGATCGCGACCCGGCCCCAGGCGGCGAGGGTGCGCGGCAGGACGGTTTCGATCCGGCGGCGTACCGCCTGGCCGAGGATCGGCGCGGCTCCGGTCGTGGAAATGCCGACGACAACCGGAGAGCGGTTCACGATGGCGCCGAACTGGACCTGGCAGAAGGCCGGGCGGTCGATCACGTTCGTGATGGCGCCAGCCATCCTGCCGGCGGCGAAGAACTGCGCCGCCTCATCGTCGTTCTCGGCGTCACAGATCGCGAAGGCC
The DNA here is from genome assembly GCF_014904705.1 of Nisaea sediminum. Taxonomy (NCBI): domain Bacteria; kingdom Pseudomonadati; phylum Pseudomonadota; class Alphaproteobacteria; order Rhodospirillales; family Thalassobaculaceae; genus Nisaea; species Nisaea sediminum. The sequence goes on along the minus strand of NZ_JACZCQ010000010.1, from coordinate 13,198 downwards.
ATGCCCGCGAGGTCATCCTCCGTCCAGTCGCGCACAAGATGCATGATGCTGCCAGCCGGCAGATCGGTGGAGAGCAACTCCCGCATTTCCTCCGAGAGCTCCGCGGCAGCGACCAAGACACGCGCGCCCGCCGCAGCCAGAAGCTCGGCTTTCCATGCCGCCGCGTCGCTGCCGCCGGCGACGAGAACGGGCCGGTCCTCAAGATTGCAGAAGACGGGCAGGACCGAGAGCGGCTCGAGCCGTGCCGGTCGGCGTTCAGCCGGCTTTCTGACGATGCGCATGATCGATGATCCTCTGGATTTCACCGCGGCAGGAGCCGCAATTGGTGCCGGCGGAAAGACAGACCCCGACCTCTTCGACCGTCACCGCCGTGCCAGCGGAGACGGAGGCGGCGATCCGGTTGAGGCCGACGGTGAAACAAGAGCAGACGATCGCCCCCTCCTCGATTTCACCGGCCCCGGGGCGCCCTGCAAGGGCGACGAGGCGGTCCTGCGGCTTCGCAAACTCGGCCGTCAGCAGCCCGGCCGCCCAGTTGCGCGACGCCTGGACCGGTTCCGAAGCGACAAAAAGGACGCCGATGAGCTGGCCCCCGTCGAATGCGGCGAAACGATGCCGTCCGCTGCGCGCATCGAGAAAAGAAAGCAATGCCTGTTCCTTGCCGAGACCGAAGAGCGCGCGGGTGTAGGTCTGCCAGTCTTCCGGAGGACGCTCGCCCGCAAGCTCCAGGCGCCAGCCGCCCTCCGCGGCCGCGAGAGCCCAGTAGTCTTCCGTCACCTGCGGCCGGCTACGGAGCACGGCGAACCCGAACCAGGCGGTGGCAAGCGGCGCAACGGAGACATAGGCGCCCTTGGCCGCGGGCTGCCCGGAAACGGGATCCGTCTTCGGCGCGATCACGGCGCCGATCCGCCCCTTGCTCGAGACCTGTCCGGTCCAGTGCATCGGGGCGAAAAGCGTGCCGCGCGACACGGCTTTCGTAAGGAGGACGCGCAGGACCGAACTTCCGAATTCCGATGTCACCCGTGCCAGGCCCGCTTCGCGGAGTTCCAGCTCCTCTGCATCCTCAGGATGAATCTCAAGAAAGGGCTCGGCGATATGCTGCGAGAGCCTCGGGGACTTCCCGGTCCGGGTCATCGTGTGCCATTGATCCCTGACCCTGCCGGTATTCAGCCTGAGTGTGCCGGGCGCGGCGCTCGCCCGTTCGGGCGGGGTGATCGGCAGCAAGCGGGCGCGACCGTCCGGGGTCGGAAAACGTCCCTCGGAGAAGGGCCGCTCCTCTGCGTTGCGGGCAAGCGGCCACATAACCGGGGCAAGGTCTTCGTACTCCGCCGTGTCGATCCCGGTATGGGCCTCAAGCGTGAAGAGGCGGCTCCCGCCATTGCGGAAGGCCGAGAGCCGGGCATGCTCGCGATAGATTTCCGCAGGAGCTGTGTAGGAAAAGGCGTCGGCGAACCCCATACGGCGCGCGACCTCGTTCACGATCCACCAGTCCGGCCGTGTGTCTCCCGGAGCAGGCAGGAACGGACGCTGGCGGGAGATCCGGCGTTCCGAATTTGTGACGGTGCCGCCCTTCTCACCCCAGGCGGTGGCCGGAAGCAGGACATCGGCATGACGCGTCGTGTCGGTCTCGGCCATGACGTCGCTTACGACCAGGAACGGGCATTCGGCGAGCGCCCGGTCGACCAGGTCAGCGTTCGGCAGGCTGTCCGCCGGGTTTGTCGCCATCACCCAGAGCGCCTTGATCCGCCCCTTGGCGACCGCGTCGAACAGCTCGACGGCCTTGAGGCCGGGGCGTCTCGCGATGCGGTCGCTCCGCCAGAAGCTCCCGACGATGTCACGGGCCACCGGATCGCCGAAATCCATATGGGCGGCGAGCTGGGTGGCGAGACCGCCGACCTCGCGTCCGCCCATCGCGTTCGGCTGACCGGTCACCGAGAAGGGACCGGAGCCCCTGCGGCCGATGCGGCCGGTGGCGAGGTGACAATTGATGATGGCGTTCACCTTGTCGGTGCCCGCAACCGACTGGTTCACCCCCTGGCTGTAAACGGTAACCACCCGGTCGGTCATCGCGAAGGAGCGGTAGAAGGCCTCGATGTCGAGGCGCGGCAGGCCGGTCGCTTGCGCAACGGCGTCGAGCGTCCAGCCGGATGCCGCGTCCAGCGCTTCGTCGAAGCCGGTCGTGTGACGGTCGAGATAATCCCGGTCGATCGCCCCACGCTCGAAAAGGAAGCGCAGAAGGCCGTTGAACAACGCCGCATCGCCGTCAGCGTCGATGGCGAGATGCAGGTCGGCGGCTTCCGCAGTGACCGTGCGCCGCGGATCGATCGCGACGATTGTCATTCCGGGCCGCCGCTCGCGCGCTGCCATCACTCTCTGAAACAGGACCGGATGACACCAGGCGAGATTGGAGCCGACAAGGACCAGCAGATCTGCTTCCTCGAGATCCTCGTAGGTCCCGGGGACGACATCCTCGCCGAAGGCCCGCTTGTGTCCGGCCACCGAAGAGGCCATGCAAAGCCGCGAATTCGTGTCGATATTGCCGGAGCCGATGAAGCCCTTCATCAGCTTGTTGGCAACGTAGTAATCCTCGGTCAGGAGCTGTCCGGAGACGTAGAACGCGACGGAGTCCGGCCCGTGCTCGGCGATCGTCTGCGAGAAATGCCGGGCGACGAGGTCGAGCGCCGTGTCCCAGGAGGCCCGCTCGCCGCCGATCTCGGGATGAAGCAGGCGGCCCTCTAGATCGATGGTCTCGGCCAGCGCGCTGCCCTTTGAGCAGAGACGGCCAAAATTGGCCGGATGCTCGGGATCGCCCTCGATCCGGACACTTCCGTCAGCCATCGGGGTCGCCAGTACGCCACAACCCACACCGCAATAGGGGCAGGTTGTGCGCACCGTCCCGGCGCCGGCATTCTCCGCCATCGGAATTAACCGGCCGGTCCGGCGAGCGAGACGGACACCAGTCCGTTCTCGTCGGTCCGTGTCCTGTAGGTCCTGACGCAACCCTGGTCGGCGCCCATGGCGTTGCCGGTCTGCAGGTCGATGACCCAGTTGTGCAGCGGGCAGGTCACCGCGCCGTCATGCACGATGCCTTGGCTCAGCGGTCCGCCCTTGTGCGGGCACCGGTCTTCGATGGCGTAGACCTCGTCGGTCTGGGTCCGGAAGACGGCGATGGGACCGCGCGGCAGAATGACCTGGCGGGCACCCCGGCGCGGGATGTCGGAGAGCCGTCCGATGGTGAACCAGTGCTGCATCTCAATCGGCCTCATGTCGTTCATTCCGCGGCCTCCCGCATCGCGATCCGGTTCATCGGCGTGAACTCGTGGGCGTCCTTGCCGGCCACCCGTTCCGCCCAGGGGTCCTTTTGGGCGAAGCGCTGCGAATAGAGGAACTTCTCGAACAGCGCCGTCCGTTTTTCAGCATCCTCGACCACCTGCTCGCGGATCGCGGCGAGACCGACCCGGTCCATCCACTTGTAGATCCGTTCGAGGTAGCGGCCCTGTTCGCGATAGAGCTGGACCACGGCGGCGCAATATTCGAGCGCCTCCGCCTCGGTCGCGACCGTGCAGAGCACTTCCGTGCCCTTGATGTGCATGCCGGCTGCCCCGCCGACATGGAGCTCGTAACCGGAGTCGACGCAGACCACGCCGAAATCCTTGCAGGTCGCCTCGGCGCAGTTCCGGGGGCAGCCGGAGACTGCCATCTTCACCTTGTGCGGGGTCCAGGAGCCCCACATCATTTTCTCGATTTTCACGCCGAGTCCGGTGGAGTCCTGAGTGCCGAAGCGGCACCAGTCGGTGCCGACGCAGGTCTTCACCGTGCGCAGCCCCTTGGCGTAAGCATGGCCCGAGACCATCCCGGCGGCATTCAGGTCCGCCCAGACCGCGGGCAAGTCTTCCTTGGGCACGCCCAGAAGATCGATACGCTGGCCTCCCGTCACCTTCACCGTCGGGATGCCGAACTTGTCGACGACGTCGGCGATGGCGCGCAGTTCGGCCGAGGAAGTCATGCCGCCCCACATCCGGGGCACGACGGAATAGGTGCCGTCCTTCTGGATGTTGGCGTGGACGCGTTCGTTGATGAAACGGGACTGATAATCGTCCTGATATTCGCCGGGCCAGTCCGCGATCAGATAGAAGTTCAGCGCAGGCCGGCATTTCGCGCAGCCGCAGGACGTCTTCCACTCCAGCTCCTGCATCACCGCGGGGATCGATTTCAGTTCCTTGGCGACGATCAGGCGGCGCACGTCATCATGGCCGAGATCGGTACAGCCGCACATCGGCTGCACCGCATCGGGCGTGAAGCCGTCGCCAAGGGTCATCGCCATCAGTTGCTCGACAAGCCCGGTGCAGGAGCCGCAGGAGGCCGAAGCCTTGGTGCGGGCCCGGACACCGTCGAGCGACGTCAGACCGTGTTCGGTGATCGCACCGACGATCTTGGATTTGCACACGCCGTTGCAGCCGCAGATCTCCGCATCATCCGGCAAGGCTGCAACGGCCGCCGTAGGGTCCAGCGGGGTACCTCCGGCATAGTTCTGGCCGAAGATCAGCGTTTCGCGCATCTCGTCGATCGGGGTGCCGTCCTTCATCAGCTGGAAGAACCAGGCACCGTCTTTGGTATCTCCGTAGAGCACGATGCCGATCAGCCTGTCGTCGCGGATCACGAGGCGCTTGTAGATCCCGCCGACGGCATCGCGCAGCACGATCTCCTCGCGGTCCTTGCCTTCCGAGAAGTCGCCAGCCGAGAAAAGATCGATGCCGGTGACCTTGAGACGGGTCGAAGTCACGGACCCCTGGTACGCGGCCTCCTTGTCGAGCAGCCGCTCGGCGACGACCTTGGCCATCTCGTAGAGAGGCGCGACCAGGCCGTAGCAGTGGCCGCGATGCTCGACGCACTCGCCGACGGCGAGAATGTCAGGATCGGAGGTCTGCATCGCATCGTTCACGACGATGCCGCGATTGACCTCAAGCCCGGCTTGCCTCGCGAGGTCCGCGTTGGGACGGATCCCGACCGCCATCACCACGATATCCGCCGGGATCTCGGCCCCGTCGTCGAGGCGTACACCTTCGACCCTGGTGTCGCCGACAATCTCGTGTGTATTGGCGCCGGTCACCACCTTGATGCCGCGCGCCTCGATCGCCCTTTCCAGGAGATAGCCTGCAGCCGCGTCGAGCTGCCGCTCCATCAGGGTCGGCATCAGGTGCAGCACGGTGACGTCCATGCCGCGCTCCTTCAGTCCCGCCGCCGCCTCGAGGCCGAGCAGACCGCCGCCGATGACCACGGCCGAGGCGCCCTTGTCCGCAGCGGCCAGCATCGCCTCGACATCGTCGAGATCGCGATAGGTCAGCACGCCCTCGAGATCCTTGCCGGGCACCGGAATGATGAAGGGGGAGGAACCGGTCGCGACCAGCAGCTTGTCGTAGGGAACAACGGAGCCGTCGGCGCCGGCCACGGTTTTCGCTTCCCGGTCGATCCCGACGGCCTTGCAGCCCTTCTTGAGGGTGATGCCGTGATCCGCGTACCAGACGTCGTCATGGATCAGGATGTCCTCATAGGCTTTTTCGCCGGAGAGCACCGGGGAGAGCATGATGCGGTCGTAATTGACCCGCGGCTCGGCGTTGAAGATCGTGATCTCATAGGCATCGGGCGCCTGTTCCAGCAGCCGTTCCAGCGCCCGGCCAGGCGCCATGCCGTTGCCGATGACGACGAGTTTCCTGGCCATCAGGCGACTCCCTCGGTGACTGCGGAGGACGGCCCGTGGGCGGCCTCGATCATGGCGCCGGAGAGCAGGCCGTAGGCACTTGCCCAGGCTTCCTCCACGTCCGGCGTGAAGCCCTCGCCAAGGCCCTGTTCGAGGGTCCAGAGCAGGGCCGACCCGACAGGCGCGTAATATTCGGCCTTCACCCCGTAACCGACATGGCGTTCCGCCAGCTTGGCGGCGACCGGCACCACGGCTTCGAGGTTCCGGAGGCCGGCGACGACCATCCCGAGGGTCGCCATCAGCTTGGCGCCCTGTTCCTTCAGGTCGCTCTGGAAGAGCGGGCGGACCTCCGGCGCGATCTCGAAGAGGCGGCCGTAGAAAAGCTCCGCCGCCTGCTCCTTGATCGGGGCGACCTTGGCGAAACTCTCCTGGATCAAGGTGATCTGTTCGGATGTCAGGCTCATGATATCTCTCCTGTCGCGTTCGGCGGTTCAGGCCGCGTCGGCGTGTGCGCCACGCTCGTATTCTTCGAGGAAATTCAGGATCTCTTCCCGATAGCTGTAGTAGTTCGGATGCTCGAGCAGGGCCCGGCGGGTACGCGGGCGCGGGAGGTTCACCTCCATGATCGCGCCGATCCGGGCATTCGGGCCGTTGGTCATCATCACCACCTTGTCGGCAAGCAGGATCGCCTCGTCGACATCGTGGGTGACGCAGATCGAGGTCACCTGGGTGCGCCCCCAGACCTCCATCAGCACTTCCTGAAGGTCCCAGCGGGTCAGGCTGTCGAGCATGCCGAACGGCTCGTCGAGCAGCAGCAGCTTCGGCGAGAGGGCGAAGGCGCGGGCGATGCCGACACGCTGCTTCATGCCGTTCGAGAGATCCTTCGCCGGCCGGTCCATCGCATCGGCAAGGCCGACACGGGAGAGGTAGTATTCGACGATGTCGCTGCGGTCCCGCTCCGTCGCATGCGGATAGACCCGTTCGACGCCGAGCTCAACATTCTGCCGGGCGGTCAGCCAGGGCATCAGCGAAGGTGCCTGGAAGACCACGCCGCGGTCCGGGCCTGCGTCGCTGACCTCATGGCCGTCGAGGATGATACCGCCGTCGCTGATCCCGGTCAGACCGGCCATCATCGAGAGCACGGTGGACTTGCCGCAGCCGGAATGGCCGATCAGAGAGATGAACTCGCCCTGCTTCAGCTTGAGGTCGAACCCGTCAACGACAGTCAACGGTCCCTTCGGCGTCGGATAGACCTTCCGGACGCCGGAGAACTCGACATAGCCTTCCCCGATCGGGGAACGGGCGGCGTCCCGATAGACCTTCGGCGGCTTTTCCTTGCGGGTGATCGGCACGACGTCCGGAAGCACCTTGCTGTCGTCCGCCGCCGCGGCGTGCTCCGCCCCGATATCCATCAGATACTGGGTGATCTTGCCGCGAAGATGCTTGAAGGCCGGATCGTGGTTCATCGCCGCGCGTTCGCGCGGGCGCGGGAGATCGACTTTGAAGTCCGGGCCGAGCGTCGCGCCCGGGCCCATGGTCAGCGGGATGACCCGGTCGGCCAGCAGCAGGGCCTCGTCGACATCGTTGGTGATCAGGATCACGGTCTTCCTGTCCCGGCTCCAGATCTGCTCGATCTCGTCCTGCAACTTTGCGCGGGTGAGGGCATCGAGCGCGGAGAGCGGTTCGTCCAGCAGCAGCATTTCGGGGCTCATGGCCAGCGCGCGGGCGACGGCGACACGCTGGCGCATGCCGCCGGAAAGTTCCGCCGGACGCCGTTCGGCGGCGTGGGAGAGGCCGACCATCTCGATCGCGTTTTCCACCCGCTGTTTCCGCTGCGCCTTGCCCTCTTTCGAGAACACCTCGTCAACGGCAAGCGCGATGTTGCCGTGCACGGTCAGCCAGGGCATGAGCGAGTAGCTCTGGAACACCACGCCGCGGTCCGGTCCCGGCCCCTTAATCGGTTTGCCATTCAGCAGGATCTCTCCCGCATCCGGCTCGATCAGGCCGGCGATGCTGGAGATCAGCGTCGTCTTGCCGGAGCCCGAGAAACCGAGGATCGCGACGAACTCGCCTTCCTCCACCTCAAGGGAAACGTTCTCGAGCACCGAGGTCCGGTCGACGCCGAGACCGTAGGACTTGGACAGGTTCTTCAGTTCAAGGAATGCCATGGCGCGATCCTCCTCACCGGCTCTCGGAGAAGGAGAACATCGCCTGCAGCGCCATCATGACGCGGTCGAGCAGGAAGCCGATGATCCCGATGGTGAAGACGGCGACCATGATCTTGGCGAGCGACTGGGAGGAGCCGTTCTGGAACTCGTCCCAGACGAATTTCCCGAGACCCGGGTTCTGCGCCAGCATCTCCGCCGCGATCAGCACCATCCATCCAACGCCAAGGGAAAGCCTGAGCCCGGTGAAGATCAGCGGCAGGGCCGAGGGCAGCACCAGCTTCAGGACCTTCACCGACCAGGAGAGGTTCAGCACGCGGCCGACATTGATCAGGTCCTTCTCGATGCTGGCGACGCCGAGCGCGGTGTTGATCAGGGTCGGCCAGAGCGAGCAGAGGGTGACGGTGACGGCCGAGATTACGAAGCTCTTCGGAAAAAGCTCGCTGTTCGTGCTTGAGAGCGCCGAGACGATCATCGTGACGATCGGCAGCCAGGCAAGCGGGCTCACCGGCTTGAAGATCTGGATCAGCGGATTGAGCGCCGCGGTGGCCGAGCGGGAGAGGCCGCAGATGACGCCGATCGGCACCGCGAAGATGGTGGCGATGACGAAGCCGAGGGCGACCGTCTTCAGCGAGGTCAGGATCTGATCGAGATAGGTCGGCTTGCCGGTATAGGAGCGCTCTTTCACCTTGTCCGCCTTGCCGGCGGCGATCAGCTTCGCGTTCCGTTCGTCCTGGCGCTCGTAGAAGGCGGTTTCCTTGTTCCGCTCGCGCAAATGGTCGGCATAGAGGTTCTCGACCTGTTCCCAGACTCCCGCCGGGCCGGGCACGGTGCCGAGAGAGGTCTGCACCATCGGAGCCGTCGACGCCCAGAGCGCGAGGAAGAGGGCGATGCCGACCGCCGGAAGCCCGAGGCCGCGCCAGAGCTCTTTCAGCTGCCCGGCCGGGTTGTCGCCGATGGCCATCTTGAGGATCGGCGTGATCCAGCCGAGGGCGAGCAGGTTCAGGTAGCGGTCCGCGCGTGTGATCCGCGCATAGAGCCGGTCGCGCCGCGCGGCCCGGGCCGCGTCCGTCGCGTCGTTGGCGAAATCCATCGCATCCGTTGCGGTCATGGTCTCGATCCTCGATCAATCAGATGGAAAGAGGCGGGACCGGGCGTCAGGAGCACCGCCGGTCCCACCCGCGCTCAGCCGCCGGCGACCTTGTTGCCGGTCACGATTTCCTTGCCTTTGAGGCCGATCGGGAACTGTTCCAGATAGGCGTTGGGGGCACGGCCGTCGAAGATGTGACCGTCGATGAAGGCGGATTGCGGTGCGCGATATCCGTCGGTCTCCCAGGGGAAGTCGGCCTCTGCCACATGACCGTCCTCGACCAGCATCTTCGCGGCCTTCAGATAGATGTCCGGGCGGTAGACCTTGCGCGCGACCTCGTCGAACCAGGCGTCGCTCTTCGGCTCCGCGATCTGGCCCCAGCGGCGCATCTGCGTCAGGTACCAGACGGCGTCCGAATAGTAGGGATAGGTCGCGAAGTAGCGGTAGAAGACGTTGAAGTCGGGAACGTCGCGCTTGTCGCCCTTCTCGTATTCGAAGGTGCCGGTCATGGAGTTGGCGATCACCTCGGCATCGGCGCCGACATATTCGGAGCGGGCGAGGATCTTGACGGCTTCCATGCGGTTGGCGTTGTCGTTCTCGTCGAGCCACTTGGCGGCGCGGATCAGGGCCTTTGTGACGGCGAGCGCGGTGTTCGGGTATTTCTCCGCGAACCCGGCGGTGATGCCGAAGACTTTCTCCGGATTGTTCTTCCAGATCTCGTAGTCGGTGATCACCGGCACGCCGATGCCCTTGAAGACGGCCTGCTGGTTCCACGGCTCGCCCACGCAATAGCCGTGGATCGTGCCGGCCTCGAGCGTCGCCGGCATCTGCGGCGGCGGGGTCACGGAGAGCAGCGCGTCGGCCAGGATCTGCCCGCTGATGTTCTGCTTGCTGTAGTAGCCCGGATGAATGCCGCCGGAAGCGAGCCAGTAGCGCAACTCGTAATTGTGGGTCGAGACCGGGAAGACCATGCCCATGTTAAAGGGCTTGCCGTCGGCCTTGAACTTGTCGACCACCTTCTTCAGGTACTCGGCCTTGATCGGGTGGGCGATCTTGCCGTCCGCGTCCTTCGGCAGGTGCGGCTTCATCATTTCCCAGACCTCGTTGGAAACGGTAATGCCGTTTCCGTTCAGGTCCATCGAGAAAGGCGTGATGATATGGGCTTCGGTGCCGAAGCCGATGGTCGCGGCCAGCGGCTGGCCGGCCAGCATGTGCGCGCCGTCGAGCTCGCCGGTGATGACCCGGTCGAGCAGGACTTTCCAGTTGGCCTGGGGCTCGAGGGTGACGAACAGGCCCTCATCCTCGAAGTAACCCTTCTCGTAGGCGATCGCGAGGGGGGCCATGTCCGTCAGCTTGATGAAGCCGAACTTGAGCTCGTCCTTTTCGACATCCAGCATTGCGGCGCCGGCCGGTGCGGCGACCGCGACGGTGACAGCGACGGTCGCGGCGATTTTCACGGATACTCTCTTCAAACCAGCAAGAAACTGCATCTCATCTCTCCGACCTCGACCGGTCCGCTCCTGTCCGCTATCGGGAAAGTTAGGAGCGCCGGTCAGATGGTGACCGAGGGCATAAAAAAAGCCGCTGACCCGGGGACTCGCGGTATGCGGTCCTTTGGATCGAGCGGCTTTGCCCGGCTTTTGCCCCGCCTTCGGGGCCAAACCCAAGAGTGTTCCGTCTTTGGATGCACTCCTATCTCGCAATGCAGCATAAGTGCTTTTCGGAGCGGCGCAAGCGAAATCGTCTATTTTTTGTTCAAATAGGATATTTGCCTATAAAATAGGCGATTGCCTTTTGTTTATCTCTCAGCTCGCGATTTCGGGATCGAAGATTTTGCCGTCGCAGAACCGGTCCGGTCCGAGGAACAGGCGGCCTGTTGCCGATGCGGCCGGCGTGGTTTCCGCAAGCGAGCCTTCGAGCTTCGCATTGGCGCTGGGGACGGCCACGCCGAGCGGGCTGAGGGACTCGCGATAGAGGTTCGGCGCCATCGTATTGCGCACCAGACGCCGATGCTCGGCCGTGATCTCGACGAAGCCCCAGCGCTCCATCTGCTCGAGAAACCAGAGCGCCTGCGACAGCCAGGGGAAACTGGATCCTCCGTCCTGAAAGACCATGAACCTGCCGATCCGCTCCTGGAGCCCTTGCGGCGTGCGGGTGAGCGCGCCGGAAAGGGCGCGCTCGATCACTTCGGCGGACAAGCCCAGATAGGCGTCCTTGGCGAGCAGTTCGGAAAGGGTAACACGATTGCCAGGATCCTCCGCCCAGCTCGAAGCGCGGTAGAGCGCGCGCAGCAGCGCGTGCACGGCATCGGGATTCTCTTCCGCCCAGCGGCGGCGCATTCCGAAGACCTTCTCCGGCGCTCCGGCCCAGATCTCGGTCGCGGAAAGGAAGATCGAGGCCGTACCTTCGTCGACGGCAACCGAGCCCCAGGGTTCGCCCACCATCATTCCGTCGATCACGCCATTGGCGATGGCCTGCGGCATCAGCGGCGGCGGGATCACCTCGATGCGGACGTCCCTCGCGGGGTCTATGCCCTGCGACGCCAACCAGTAACGCAGCAGGAAATGATGCGTGGAGAAGAAGAACGGAACGCCGAAAGTCACCGGCCTGCCGAGGGCTCCGGCCCGGATTCGCTCCGCGATCCGGGCAGCCGGGGCATCGGCTGGCAGCCCCACGGCGGAAAGAAAGGTCGTAGTCGCGCAGACCACGTCGCCATTCAGGTTGAGCACGTAGGGAACCACCAGATCCGCCGGCGGCCCCGCCAGTCCGAGATTGGTCGCGAGCGCCATCGGTGCCAGAAGATGCGAGGCGTCATAGAGCCCGACCGCAAGCTTGTCGCGAATGTTCGACCAGGAGATTTCGCGGTGCAGCGAAACCTCTATCCCCTCCTCGCGGGCGAAGCCGATTTCCTTCAGCGCCACCAGCGGCGCCACGTCGACGAGCGGGATGAAACCGATGCGGATATCGGTCATTGCTGCAACAGCTCCGCCGCCGTGACGATACTCTCGGCGATCTCGGCGATACGACGGTTCTGGTTCATGGCCGTCTTGCGCAACAGCTTGTAGGCCTCTTCCTCCTCGACCCCCTTCATCTTCATCAGGATGCCCTTGGCCCGATCGATCAGCTTGCGTTCGGCAAGCGCCGCCTTGGCAGCGTCGAGTTCGGTCTGAAGCCGGCTGAAGGTATTGTAGCGGCTGATTGCGAGTTCCATGACCGGCTTGATTCGGGACTTGGCGAGCCCGTTCACGACATAGGCGCCGACACCGGCCTCGACCGCGGCGGCGATCGAGCTTTCGCCGCTGTCATCGACGAACATCGCGACCGGACGCTTCACCTGGCGCGAAATCTCGAACATCTGCTCCAGCATGTCCCGGCTCGGCGCCTCAAGATCGATAAGCACCGCGTCCGGGTCGATCTCGGCCAGTCTTTCGAGTAGCCGGTCGGTCTCGGCGACGATCACGACATCCGGAAATCCGGCCTCGCCGAGCGCCTCCTTGATCAGATCCGCCCGCTCGCTTCGCTGGTCTATGACGACGATTTTCATGGATGGACAAACACCGGAATGCTTAGGAACTACGATTGTGCAATGCAAAAAATATGCCTGAGGAGGCCGGCGGAGACCGGGGGAACGGCGAGGAACGGAATTCGGAGCGGGCAGGGTTTCGGCGGTCGGCGACCGGATTGGTTTACTCCGCTGAACAGGACCGAGCCGAACTTTCCAAGCTCGGGAGGGCTGCCTCTGGAGATCTAAGCCAAGACCGTCACCGGCAATCAGGTCAGAATTGTCCCAATAGGGGCTCAACCAACGGGCGTGAATGCTGCTTCCAGCATGCTTCCGGACGCAGAAAAGGCCTTAGCGCGTTAGCGTCTAAGGCCTTGATATTCTTGGTTGCGGGGGCAGGATTTGGCTGCGCGCTGTCGCGCCACGCCGTCCTTCGTTCGCTTTGCTCACTGCGGTTGAACCGGCATGGTCATTCACCCGCCACAGGCTCCCAAGACAAAAGGCCCCACAGAAGGGGGCCTTTTGTCTTGGTTGCGGGGGCAGGATTTGAACCTGCGACCTTCAGGTTATGAGCCTGACGAGCTACCGGGCTGCTCCACCCCGCGATATGGGTGCTGAGATTGCGAGAGGTTAAGATATTTCGATGATTGTTTTACTTGTCTTTTGATGACCTGGCGGCGCCCTACTCTCCCACGCCTTAAGACGCAGTACCATTGGCGCAGAGGGTTTTCACGGCCGAGTTCGGA